>NZ_JBFNQN010000015.1 GCF_040796495.1 Kineococcus endophyticus
CCCGCGGGGGCCCCCCCCCCCTCGGTTCACCCCCTCCCCCCGCATGTCCGCCTCTCGCACAGTGCAGGAGCACGATGTCCTCGATCACCGGCCGCTCGGCCGTCGAGCAGGGGCCGGGCCCGTCGGGCGACAACGCCCGTGGCCGGCGCCGCCTCGGTGACACCCTCTTCGGTGGCGGCGCCGGTCTCGCCGGCGTCATCGTCATCGTCATCGTCGTCTTCACGGGGGTGTTCCTCGCGATCAGCGCCGTCCCCTCGGTCCTGGACGACAAGGTCAACTTCCTGACCTCGACCGAGTGGCAGACCTCCGCGGGCAACCTGCGGTTCGGGATCCTGCAGATCCTCTGGACGACGGTCTCCATCTCGGTCATCGCCATGATCATCGCGGTGCCCCTCGGCGTCGCCAACGCGCTCTTCCTCACGCAGTACGCCCCGAAGTGGCTGGCCCGGCCGGCCGCGACGGTCATCGACCTGCTCGCCGCGATCCCCTCGATCGTCTACGGCCTCTGGGGCATCCAGGTCTTCGCCCCGCACCTGACGGGGCTGCAGACGTTCCTCAACGACGTGCTCGGGTGGTTCCCGCTGTTCGCCGGCCCGGTCAGCACCGGCACGGTGTTCATCGCCGGCATCGTGCTGGCCGTCATGGTCCTGCCGATCATCACCGCCATGTCGCGCGAGGTCTTCGCGCAGACCCCGGCGGCGAACAAGGAGGGCGCCCTCGCCCTCGGCGCCACCAAGTGGGAGATGATCCGCACCGCCGTGCTGCCGTTCGGCCGCGCCGGTGTCATCTCCGCCGCCATGCTGGGCCTCGGCCGCGCGCTCGGCGAGACGATCGCCATCACGATCATCGTCTCCTCCGTCGCGCCGGGCGCCGGGTTCTTCGCCTCCTGGCTGCAGGGCGGTGAGACCTTCGCCTCGAAGATCGCCAACAACGCCGCGGAGTTCAACAACCCCGAGTCCACGGGCGCCTACATCGCCGCCGGTCTCGTGCTGTTCGTCCTGACCTTCGTGGTCAACGCCCTGGCCCGCATCGTCATCAACCGTCGGAAGGCCTTCGCATGAGCGCCGTGCAGACCCCCGAGCGCGAGCTTCCGGCGGCGCTGGCCGACTCCCGCGGGCAGGGCGGCCGCAAGGTCCGCAACTCGATCGCCACCGTCGTGGTGGTGCTGGCCTTCGTCATCGCGGTCATCCCGCTCGTCTGGATCCTGTGGACCGTCATCGAGAGGGGCGCCTCGCTCCTCGTCGACTCCACGTGGTGGCTGAACTCCCAGCGCGGCATCACCCCGCGCATCGTCGGCGGCGGCGCGTACCACGCCATCGTCGGGACGCTGCTGCAGGCGCTGGCGACGGCCGTCATCGCGGTCCCGCTCGGCATCATGAGCGCGATCCTGCTCGTCGAGTACGGCGCCAGCCGGATCGCCCGCGTCGTGAGCTTCACCGTGGACATCCTCTCGGGGCTGCCCTCGATCGTCGCCGCGCTCTTCATCTACGCGTTCTGGATCACGACGCTCGGCTTCGACCGGTCCGGCTTCGCCGTCTCGCTCGCCCTGGTGCTGCTGATGGTCCCGGTCGTCGTCCGCTCCACCGAGGAGATGCTCAAGCTCGTCCCGAACGAGCTGCGCGAGGCGTCCTACGCCCTCGGCGTCCCGAAGTGGAAGACGATCGTCCGCATCGTCCTGCCGACCGCCTTCTCGGGGATCCTCACCGGGGTGCTGCTGGGCCTGGCCCGCATCATGGGCGAGACGGCCCCCCTGCTGATCCTCGTGGGATACACCCAGTCGATCAACATGGACCTGTTCGGCGGGAACATGGCGGCGCTGCCCCTGATGATCAACAACGACCGCCAGCAGGCGCTCGAACCGGCGGTGGAACGCGTCTGGGCCGCCGCCCTCACACTGGTGCTCATCGTGCTGGTGCTCAACATCGCCGGTCGGGCCATCGCCCGCTTCAGCTCGCTCAAGAAGTAAGGGAGATCCCGTGGCCAAGCGCATCGAGGTCAAGGACCTCAACGTCTACTACGGCAGCTTCAAGGCCGTCGAGGACGTGTCCATGACCGTGGAGCCCCGCTCCGTGACGGCCTTCATCGGCCCGTCCGGCTGCGGCAAGTCGACCTTCCTGCGGACGCTGAACCGCATGCACGAGGTCATCCCCGGCGGTCGCGTCGAGGGCAGCGTCATGCTCGACGACGACGACCTCTACTCCTCCAAGATGGACCCGGTGAACGTCCGCCGGACCGTCGGCATGGTGTTCCAGCGCCCGAACCCGTTCCCGACGATGTCGATCTTCGACAACGTCGCGGCCGGCATGCGCCTCAACGGCGTGCGGAGCAAGAAGGTCCTCACCGAGGCCGTCGAGAAGTCCCTGCGCGGGGCGAACCTGTGGAACGAGGTCAAGGACCGCCTCGACAAGCCCGGCGCGGGCCTGTCCGGTGGTCAGCAGCAGCGGCTCTGCATCGCCCGCGCGATCGCGGTGCAGCCGCAGGTCCTGCTCATGGACGAGCCGTGCTCGGCCCTGGACCCGATCTCGACCCTCGCCATCGAGGACCTCATCGGTGAGCTGAAGAGCTCGTTCACGATCGTCATCGTGACCCACAACATGCAGCAGGCCGCGCGCGTCAGCGACAAGACGGCGTTCTTCAACCTCGCCGCGACGGGCAAGCCGGGTCGCCTCATCGAGATCGACGACACCGCGACGATCTTCAGCAACCCCAAGCAGAAGGCGACCGAGGACTACATCTCCGGCCGCTTCGGCTGACCGGTCCCGCTCCGCTCAGGGGGGATCGTCGACGCAACCGGCTCGACCTGCGAGCCCGGTGCGTCGACGGTCCCCCCTCGCGTCTCCCCACGGGGAGGCGCGAGGGTCAGAGGAACAGGCGGAAGACGAAGTAGAAGGCCGCGGCGACGAGGCCGGCGGCCGGCAGGGTCAGGACCCACGCCCCCACCATCGAGCGCGCCACGCCCCAACGGACGGCCGAGAGCCGCTTGGTCGCGCCGACGCCCATGATCGCCGACGAGATCGTGTGCGTCGTCGAGATCGGCGCGTGGAAGCCGAGCGCCGCGACGTACAGGACGACCGCCGAGACCGACTCGGCCGCGAAGCCGCGGGCCGGGTCGAGGTGGATGATCCGGCGGCCCAGGGTGCGCATGATGCGCCAGCCGCCGGAGTAGGTGCCGGCGCTGATGGCCAGGGCCGCGGACAGCTTCACCCACCACGGGATCGACTCCCCCGTGTGGAAGCCGCCGGCGACGAGCGCGAGGACGATGACGCCCATCGTCTTCTGCGCGTCCTGCAGGCCGTGGCCGAGGGCCATCGCCGCGGCCGAGACCGTCTGCAGCATCCGGAAGCGGCGGTGGGTCGGCGCGGGGGCCTTCTTCCGCACGCCCCAGAGGATGGCGACCATGACGAGGTAGCCGAGGACGAACCCGGTGAGCGGCGAGACGATCATCGGCACGATCACCTTGTCGAGGATGACCGCCCAGTGCACCGTCGTGCTGGAGGCGATGCCCGCGCCCGCGAGCGCCCCGATGAGGGCGTGCGAGCTGGAGGAGGGCAGCCCGAGGCGCCACGTGAGCAGGTTCCAGCCGATGGCCCCGAAGAGGGCGGCGAGGACGACGACCATCCCGTGCTGTCCGAGGCCGACGTCGACGATGCCCGAGCCGATGGTGGTCGCGACCCCGGTGCCGAGGAAGGCGCCGAGCAGGTTGAACAGCGCGGCCATGCCGAGGGCGATGCGCGGGGTGAGGGCGCGGGTGGAGACCGACGTCGCGATGGCGTTGGCGGCGTCGTGGAAGCCGTTGGTGAAGTCGAAGGTCAGGGCGACGACGATGACGACGAGGACGAGGGCGAGCTCCACGCTCAGGACTCCTTGACCGCGATCGTCTCCACCGTGTGCGCGACGTGCTCGAACGCGTCGGCGGCGTTCTCGAGCGTCTCGACGATCTCCTTGTGCTTCATGATCGCGATGGCGTCGTAGCCGCCGTCGAAGAGCTCGGCGAGCAGCCGCCGGTGGATCTGGTCGGCCTGGTTCTCCAGGCGGTTGATCTCGACCCAGTAGTCGGACAGGTCCGGCAGCGAGCGCAGCCGCGGCATGGCCTCGGCCGTCAGCTCGGCCTGGCGGGCGAGGACCTGGACGATCTCGCCGACAGCGCTGGGCAGCTCGGCGACCTTGTAGAGCACCATCAGGTCGACGGCGGCCTGCATGAGGTCGAGGCAGTCGTCGAGCCGGGAGGTCAGCTGGTAGATGTCCTCGCGGTCGAAGGGGGTGACGAAGGAGGAGTTGACCCGGCGCAGGACCGCGTGGGCGGCCTCGTCCCCGCGGTGCTCGATCTCCTCCATGACGGCGCCGAGCTCGACGCGGCGCGCGGGGTCGCTGCCGATGGCCTCGGTGAGGACGGTCGTGGCCTCGACGAGGATCCGGCCGGTTCCGGCGAACAGCTCGAAGAACGAGTTGTCCTGGGGGGTCAGTCGGAAACGCACGCCAAGCTCCACAGGTGTCGGCCTCGGGCCGAGCACACGACCCGACCGGCGACTCTAGGCGGTCGCGGGACGCAGTCCCGACACCGCCCGCGTCGCTCAGTCCGGAGCGGGGGTCCCCTCGACGCCCAGGACGCGGTCGAGCTCACCCTCCGGCAGGGGTCCGTCGCTCTCCGACGCGGCGACGACGACGTCGGTGTAGAGCTCGATCTCCTCGGCCATGACGGTGTCGGTCAGCGCCGCGGCCGACCGCGCTGCGGGCAGGACGCCGCGGCCCGCCGCGGGAGCGGGTTCCGGTTCCTGGTTCGTCATGATGAGCCCACCGTACGCCGCACCCGTGCGGGCCGGGGCGGCTTCGGGCACGCTCACCCGCCCGGAGTGCCCGTCGGCGAGAGCGTCGTGGGCGACTCGGTGGGCGTGGGCACGATCGGCCCGGTCGGCCCGGTCGTGGTCGTCGTCGTCGCGGTCCCCGACGTGGCCGAGGGGCTGGGGACGCTCAGCGGCGGCCGGTCCTCGGCGGTGAGGACGGTCCGCTGCAGGTTGACCTCGGCCAGGCCGAGCCCGCCGACGGTCACCTCGTCGTAGGCCAGCAGCTTGCCCTTCAGGTCCCCGGTGCGCCCGAAGTACAGCAGCGTCGCCGACAGGGGCAGCGGGGCGCCGTCGGCGAGGCGGTTGAGGCCGGCCGACGTGACCCCGGCCCCACCCGTCGTGCCCTCGACCATGATCCGCGTCCCGGAGCCGTCGAGGGTGACGGACCGCTTGTGCAGGTGCCCGGCCAGCACGAGCGGGACCCGGCCCAGCAGCGGCTGCAGACCACTGGGGTCGTGGACGAGGGCGGCGTCGACGGGCTTGTCGGGGTTGGCGTCCTCCCACCGCTCGATGCCGTCGGCGAGGACCTCGTTGGCCTGCTCCTGCACCTGCTCGGCGCTGCCGCTGGCGCGCTCGCCCTCTCCGTCGGGGGTGAAGACGGGGTCGCCCTGGCCCGCCAGGACGAGCCCGGCGACCTCGGCGGTGGACCCCTGGTCCAGGACGATCGCGCCCTGCCCGGCGACCTCCGCCTGGGTCTGCGTGGAGTCGTGGTTGCCCCGCACCCAGACGTACGGGACGCCGAGCCCGCGGATGCGGCCGAGGTAGCTGGACTCCGCGGCGGTACCCCACGTCGTGGTGTCGCCGGTGTCGACGACGGCCTGGACCCGGAACTGCTCGACGAGGTTGTCGGTGAGGTCGTAGCCGAGCGGGTTGAGGTGCAGGTCGGAGACGTGCAGGACGGTGGTGACGTCCGCCCCCAGCCCGCTCGTGCCCGTCTGCGTGTCCCCCAGGACGGGCAGGTTCGCCGCGGCGGCGTAGAGCGTGGAGACGCTGCGGACGATGTCGGACAGGCCGCTGCGGTAGCTCTCCAGCCGGTCGAGGGCGTTCTGCGTGCTCGACACGACGTACGGGGCGCGCGAGAGCAGGCCGGTGAACCTCGGCTGCCGCAGCGCGGACGGGTCGAACGTCGCCCACGTCCCCGTGCCGGTCGCCACGACGACGACGAGCAGCGTCGCGCCCGTCTGCAGGGTGCGACGGCGGCCGCGGAAGACGACGACGGCCGCGAGCAGCGCCCCGCCGAACCCGCACAGCAGGCTGTACGTGGCCGCCCGGACGGTGGCCGCGCGGACGGTGTCGGCCGCGGTGAGCTCGAGGGCCAGCAGCTGCTGGGGCGAGCGGACCAGGCGCGCGGCGGCGTCGACGTCGACGCTCTCGATGTTCGCCGTCACCACGATCGGCGCGCGGTGGGTGTCGAACGTGACCTTCCCGACGGGCGGGAGGTCCACCTCGACGCCGGGCGACAGGCTCGGCCGGACCCGCACCTCCGTCTGCAGCGGGCCGACGTACGTGCTGGACCCGGGGGCGAGCGCGAAGCCGACCCCCGCCCCGGCCGCGGTGACCAGCAGGACCGCGATCCAGGGCAGCAGGTGCCGGCGGGCGAAGCGCGGCACCGGACGCGCCGCGAAGCGCGCCCAGGCGGCGCGGCGGGCCGGCGAGGGGCGCGGCAGCCGCAGCGCGGGTGGGCGGATCCTGGCGGACATCACCACGATCTTCGCGCAGACCGCGCGTCCGCGCCGCCGACGGGGTTGCGGGCGTGACGGCACGGCGTTCGGGGTACGGGTGGAGCATGACCGATCCCACCACCGGCCCCTTCCGCGACCTGCGCTCACCCGCTCCGACCGGCTCCCCCGGCCCGGCCCTCGTCACGGGATCGGAGTCCGGCATCGGCCGCGCCGTGGCCGTCGAGCTCGCGCGCCGCGGCCACGACGTCGGCGTGACGTGGTTCCGCGACGAGGCGGCCGGCGAGGCGACGGCCGGGCAGGTCCGCGCCCTGGGCCGGCGGGCCGTCGTGCACCACCTCGACCTGCGCGAGCTGCCCGGCGCGGCGGACGTCGTCGACGCGGTGGCCGACGAGCTCGGCGGGCTGGAGGTCCTCGTCAACGACGCGGGCGTGGGGACGTCCTCGCTGCTGCTGGACCTGCCGTGGCAGGACTGGCGCGACGTGGTGTCCGTCGACCTCGACGGGCCCTTCCTGCTGCTGCAGCGCGCGGCGCGGCGGATGGTCGCGGCGGGCCGGGGTGGTCGCGTCGTCAACGTGACGAGCGTGCACGAGCACCAGCCACGCGTGGGATCGGGCGCCTACTGCGCCGCCAAGGGCGGCCTGGGCCTGCTGACGCGGACCGCCGCCCTGGAGCTGGCCGAGCACGGCATCACCGTCAACGCCGTCGCCCCCGGGGAGATCGCGACGCCCATGACGGGGCTGGAGGACGTCGACCCGCACACGCAGCACCGCCCGGGCGTCCCGCTGGGGCGGCCCGGCGACGCGCGCGAGGTGGCCGCCGTCGTCGCGTTCCTGTGCTCCCCCGAGGCCTCCTACGTGACGGGGTCGTCCTACGCCGTCGACGGCGGGATGCTGCAGATGGGCCCGATGGCCGGCTCGCACCTGCGCGAGGACGCCTGGCGCCGCCCCTGACCCCCCTTCGCCGGGGCCCCGGTCCCGCGTGGAAAACACTCTTTCCGCCCTCCGAGACGGCGTGTCGAGGGCGGAAAGAGTGTCTTCCACGAGGGACGGGGTCGGGCGGCGGGGGTCAGGAGGTGAGGGCGGCGGTGCGCTCGCGCGCGTAGGTCCGCTCGACGCCGGCGACGAGCGCGGCGTACCCGAGGCCGAGCGGGACGCCCAGCAGCAGGTTGGGCCGCTGCACCCCCCGGGCCCGCAGCCGCGCCGGCACCCGCCGGCCGACCAGCCACAGCGGCGTCGTGGCCGCCGCGACGCCCAGGTGCCCGAGGAGGAGCGCCGTCTCCGGCGCGGCGAGCACGACGTCGTCCGCGTGGTCGTCCTCGGGCGAGGCGGTGCGGTCCCGCGTCGCCCGGGTCCACAGCGCGTCCGAGGCGGTCAGGGCGGCGCCGAGGGCGAGGCCGAGTCCGCCCCACGTCGCGGTCCGCCGGAGGCGCCGCGGATCGTCGTAGGCGGCCTGGGCCGCCAGGACCCCCACCCCGGCGAGGGCGGTGTTGACGACGGACAGGGTGCGGGCGAGCGTCAGCGGTTCCACACCGGGCCAACGAGGCCGCAGCGCGCGCCGTTCCGGGACACGGTGCGTCAGCGGTCGGCGTGCTCGCGCCGCGCCGCCTCGACGTCGGCCGCCGACGCTTCGAGGAGGTCGGCCAGGCCGCGCAGGCGGTCGGCGATCTGCGCGCCCAGCGGGGTCAGTTCGTACTCCACGCGCGGCGGGATCGCGGTGACGACCTCGCGGGTCACCATGCCGTCGCGCTCCAGGGACTGCAGCGTCTGCGCGAGCATCTTCTCGCTGACCCCGTCCACCTTGCGCCGCAACGCGTTGAAGCGGAACGCCCCCTCCCCCAGGGCCAGCAGGACGAGGGAGGCCCACTTGGCGGTGACGGACTCGAAGGCCGCGCGGGACGTGCAGTCGCGGGCGAAGACGTCCGCGACGAGGTCCTGCGCTGGTCCGTCCGGGGCGTCGTCCACGGCACCAGGGTACCGCGGGAACAGAGAGCACTGCAGAATAGTTAGTGTCAGCGATCCGCACAGCACTCACCTCAGGAGACCGACATGACCACCTACGCCGTCACCGCCGCCACCGGCCAGCTGGGCCGCCTCGCCGTCGAGGCCCTCCTCGAGCGCGGGGTCACCCCGTCCGACGTCGTCGCCGTCGTCCGCACCCCCGCCAAGGCCGAGGACCTCGCAGCGCGCGGTGTCGTCGTCCGCGCGGGGGACTACTCCGACCGCGCCTCCCTCGACGCCGCCCTCGCCGGAGTCGACCGCCTCCTGCTCGTCTCCGGCAGCGAGGTCGGCCAGCGCGTCGCCCAGCACACCAACGTCGTCGAGGCCGCGGGGGCGGCCGGCGTCCAGCGCCTCGTCTACACCTCGCTGCTGCGCGCGGACACGTCCGCGAGCCCGCTGGCGCCCGAGCACAAGGCCACCGAGGAGGTCATCCGCGCCTCCGGTCTGCCGCACGTCCTGCTGCGCAACAGCTGGTACTACGAGAACTACACGGCCAACCTCGGCCAGTACCTCGGCACCGGTGAAGTCCTCGGAGCCACCCACGACGGTCGCATCAGCGCCGCGAGCCGCGCCGACTACGCCGCCGCCGCGGCGGTCGCACTGCTCGCCGACGACGAGGGCCGGGGCACCTACGAGCTCGCGGGCGAGACGTTCACCTTCACCGACCTCGCCGCGACCGTCACCGAGGTCACCGGCACCACCGTCGTCTCCCGCGACGTCTCCGGCGAGGAGTACCAGCGCACGCTCGAGGGCCACGGCCTGGACGCCGGCACCGCCGGGTTCGTCGCCGCGCTCGACGCCTCCATCGCGAACGGCGACCTGCACACCGACAGCACCGACCTCGCCGACCTCGTCGGGCGGCCCGCGTCCACCCTCCGCGACGCCGTCGCCGCCGCGCACACCGCGTCCTGACGCGGTCACACCTCCCGGCGGGAGGTACTCCTCCCGCCCCTCTCGGGCTCGACCAGGGGCGGAAGGAGTGTTCTCCAGGCGGGTGACGCAGGATGGGGCGGGTGCGGACGGAGAACGGGCGGCGGACACCACGGGTACCGCTGAGTGCGCTCTTCCCACCCGCCCCCGGCCCGGGCGTCCCGGGTGACCCGGGCGTCTGCCCGGGCCCGCAGTTCCGCCGGGTGACGGGCGAGCGCGTCACCGTGCTCGGCGGGCCGGCGGCGATCCTGATGCAGATCGCCCACCCGCTCGTCGGCGAGGGCGTGGCCGTCCACAGCCGGTACGCCGACGGCCCGGCCCGTCGCCTCGTCGGCACCCTGCAGGCCGCGCTGACGGTGACGTTCGGGGACACCGAGCAGGCGCACGCCTCCGCCCGGCACGTCGGCCGCGCCCACGCCCCCGTCCGCGGCACGACCCGGGCCGCCGTTCCCGGCACGCCCGCCGGCACCCCCTACCGCGCCAACGACCCCGACCTGGCGCTGTGGGTCCACGCCACGCTCGTCTGGACGGCCCGACGGGTGACCGAGCGCTACGTCGGCCTGCGCCTGACCCCCGCCGAGCGGGAACGGCACTGGCAGGAGTCCAAACCCTTCGCGCGGATGTTCGCCGTCCCCGACCGCGTCCTGCCGGACACCGTCGCGGAGTTCGACGAGTACGTGCGCGAGACCGTCCGCGGCCTGGTCGTCACCGACGACGCCCGGCGCATCGGCCACGACATCCTCACCCAGCGCACCGCCCCGCCGCTGCCGGGAGCGGCGGCCGCGGCGCGGGCGGTGACGGCCGACCTGCTGCCGCCCGACCTGGCGCTCGCCTACGGCATTCCCCGCACGCCGGCCCGCCGCGCGGCCGCCCGGGCCCTGGGCGCGACCACGACCGCCGCGAGACCGCTGCTGCCGCAACGCGTCGCGCTCTGGCCGCACGCCCGCCTGGCCGAACGCCGGACGACCGCCGCCCCCTGACGACGGCCCCGGCGGCCGTCGACACCGCGGCCGGACCGCGGGAGGGTGACCCCATGACGTCCGTCGGCAGCCTCGTCGAGCACGCGCACCTCGGCACCACGGCCGCCCTCGTGCTCCTCGTCGCGGTCGACCCGACCTCCCGCCTGCGCGACGGCGACGGGTGGGAGACCTGGCTGCGCGGCCAGCAGCGCGTCGACCGGGTCATGCGGCGGGTGGCGCCGCCCGTGTACCAGGCCGCCGGCGTCCTCGCGGTCGCGGCCACCGTGGTCGCGGCCCGCGACCACGACCGCCGCGCGGCCGTCTGCCGGTCGGCCGCGGCGCTCTGCGTCGGCGCGTCGGTCGCGGTGACCCTGCGCGTCAACGAACCCGTCAACGCCCTGGTGCGGCAGTGGCGGCCCTTCGACGACCCCGCGCCGGGCTGGGCAGCCGCGCGCGCCCGCTGGGAGCGCAGCCACCGGGTCCGCCGCGTGCTGGCCGCCGCCGCCGGCGTCGCGGCCGTGGCCGCCCGGCGCGCATGACCGCGGACGGACGGGTGGACCTCTACCGGCTCATGACGGACGTGGTCGTCGGCCCCCTGTGCCGCGCGCTGTACCGGCCCCGGGTGGTCGGTCTGGAGAACGTCCCCGCGTCGGGCCCGGCCCTCCTGGCGGCCAACCACCTGTCGATGATGGACCCGGTCCTCCTGCCGGTCGTCCTGCCCCGCCGGATCTCCTTCGTGGCCCGCGCGGACCTCTTCACGGGCCGCGGCCTGCGCGGCCGCGCCGTCAGCTGGTTCGTCCGGGGTGTGGGCATGGTCCCGGTGGACCGCGCCGGTGGCCGCGCCTCGCAGGCGGGCATCGACGCCGCGGTCGAGGCGCTCGCGCAGGGCCGCTGCTTCGGCATCTTCCCCGAGGGCACCCGCTCCCCCGACGGCCGTCTGCACCGGGGCCGCACCGGGGTGGCCCGCATCGCCCTGGCCTCCGGTCAGCCGGTCGTCCCGGTGGCTCTCGTGGGGACGGACCTGCTGTTCCGGCGCACGCGGCTGCCGCGCCTGCGCCGCGTCGGAGTCGTGTTCGGGGAGCCACTGGACTTCTCGCACCACCGCGGCCGCAGCACGGACCCGGAGGTGCTGCGGGCCATCACGGACGAGGTGCAGGCGGCCGTGGCCCGGCTCTCCGGGCAGGAGTACGTCGACGTCCACGCCGGGCAGACGACCGCACGGCCGGCGGCCCGGGGGTGACCTCCCTGCCGCCGCGCCTGGTCCCGGGCGACCGGGTCGTCGTCCTGTCCCCCAGCAGCTGGCCCGAGGAACGTCGCCACCTCGACGACCTGCTGACGGTCCTTGAGTCGTGGGGCCTGCGCCCCGAGCTGAGCGCGCACGCGGAGGACCGTCGCGGGTACATGGCGGGCACCGTCGCCGACCGCCTGGCGGACCTCCACGACGCGCTGCGGGACCCCGGGGTCCGTGCGCTCGTCGCCTCGCGCGGTGGCTGCGGAGCACTCCGCCTCGTGAACGGGGTCGACCGGGAGCTCCTGGCGGGGGACCCGAAACCGCTCGTCGGGTACAGCGACATCACTGCGCTGCACCAGGTCTGGCGCCGTGCCGGTGTCCCGGTCGTCCACGGCGCCGCGCACGGCGAGCACGCGGACCTCGTGCGCGACCAGCTCCTGGGGGCGGCGACCACGACGGTGCACTCCGACCCCACCGCCCTCTCCGCCGACCTCACGACGACGGGCACCGCGAGCGGCGACCTGGTCGGCGGCAACCTCGAACTGCTCGCCCGCACGGTGGGCGTCACGGACGTCTCCTGGGACGGCTGCCTCCTGCTGGTGGAGGCGAACCGCGCCGCCGGGCTGGGCATGGTCGACCGGGCCCTCACCCAGCTGCGCCTGTCCGGAGCCCTCGACGGGGTCGCCGGCGTCGTCCTCGGCAGCTTCGAGGAGTTCACCGGGTTCACCGACCGCGGGTGGACGGTGCTGGACACCCTGCACGACCTGCTCGACGACCTGGGCGTCCCCCTCCTCGGCGGGATCCCGACCGGGCACCTCGACGACCCCGTGCCGGTGCCCCTGGGGGTGCCGGCCGTCCTGGACGCCGACGCGGGCCGGCTCGTGGTGCAGCCCCTCGTCCGGTGACCGGCGTCTACGGTGGAGCGGTGCCGACCCCTCCCCCGACCAGCCGCGCGACGGTCGCGGCCGCCGCCGACGTCGCCGCGCGCTGGATGGCGTTCCGCCGCGAACGGTTGCAGGTCCCCGGAGTCCAGTTCGCCGTGCGGTTCGACGGGGACCTCGTGCACTCCAGCGCCCACGGCTGGGCCGACGTCGAGCACGGGGTGCCCCTGCGGACCGAGCACGTCTTCCGCGTCGCGTCCCACTCCAAGACGTTCACCGCCGTGGCGGTGCTGGCGCTCGCCGACGAGGAGCGCCTGCGGCTGGACGACACCCTGGCCCAGCACCTCCCGTGGGTGGCGGCAGCCGACGCCGAACTGGGCCGGGCGACGCTGCGGGAACTGCTCGGCCACGCCGCGGGCGTCACGCGCGACGGGGTGGACGGCGACTTCTGGCAGCTGGAGGGTGAGTTCCTCGACGCCGACGGGTTGCGGGGTGCGGTCGAGCGCGGCGGTTCCCTGATCCCCCGGTCCTCGCGGTTCAAGTACTCCAACATCGGGTACTCGCTGCTCGGCCTCGTCGTCGAGGCCGTCACCGGGACGTCCTACCGGGACCACCTGGCGACGCTGACGTCCCCACTCGCCCTGTCCCGCACCACGTCCGACCTGCCCGCCGCCGGTGAGCTCGCGACGGGGTACTCGGCCGCGGCGACCGGACCGCGCCGACGGTTGCGCCAGCCGTCGACCGCGGACATGGCGGCCGCGACGGGCTTCTGCTCCACCGCCGAGGACCTCACCGCCTGGTTCACCAGCCACGTCCCCGGCCGGCCCGGTCCCTTGTCGGAACACTCCCGGCGACTGGCGCTGCGCGCGGAGTGGACGGCCGACGAGGACGTGACCTACGGGCTGGGGTTCATCGGTCAGCCCTGCGGGGAGCGGCGGCTCGTCGGTCACTCCGGGGGTTTCCCGGGCCACATCACCAAGAGCGTCGTCGACCCCGCCGACGGCCTCGCCGTCACCGTCCTGACGAACTGCATCGACGGCCCGGCGACCGAGTTCGCCCTCGGGGCCGTCAAGCTCGTCGACCTGCTGCGCAAGCACTGGTCGCAGGAGGAACCGGCCGCTGACCCCGCACCGTTCTGCGGTCGGTGGGCGAACCTGTGGGGAGTCGTCGACGTCGTCCGGGCGGGGAACCGCCTGCTGGCGCTGAGCACCGACGCGACCGATCCGACGTCCTCCGCCACGGCCCTCGAAGTCGTCGACGCCGACTCCCTGCGCGTGAGCCACGACGGCGGGTTCGGCTGCTACGCCGAGACGTGGACCCGCGGGCGGCACGCGGACGGGACCCCGACGCTGCGAGGGTCCAGCGGCGTGACGATGGTGCCGCTGGACCGCTTCGCGCCGTGAGCCTCAGGAGTCCAGCGACGCCTCGAGCGTGATCTCCACCCCCGTCAGCGCCTTGGAGACGGGGCACGTCTCCTTGGCGGCCTGGGCGGTCTTGGCGAAGGTGTCGGCGTCGATCCCGCTGACCTCACCGGTCACCTTCAGGGCGATGCCCGTGAGCTTGAACCCGCCCGCGGAGTCCGGCCCGAGGGAGACGTCGGCGACGACCTCGAGGTTCTCCGGCGTCCCGCCGGCCTCGGCCAGCAGCGCCGAGAACTGCATCGCGTAGCAGGAGGAGTGCGCGGCCGCGATGAGCTCCTCGGGGCTCGTCGTGCCGCCGGCGTCGTCCGCGGCCCGCTTGGGGAACGAGACGTCGTAGGTGCCGACCTTGGAGCTGGACAGCTCGACCTGGCCCGAGCCCTGCTCCAGGGTGCCGGTCCAAGCGGTGCGTGCGGTGCGGGTGGGCATGCGTCCTCCACGGTCTGGATGGTTGTTGCGGACTCATCCTCGCCACCCCCGGCCCCCGCCGCCACCGGACGGGAACGCCGGAGGGGGCGGTGAGCCGAAGCTCACCGCCCCCTCCGGGTCAGTCGGTCAGTCGCGCGGGGCGCTCTCGCGGCGCGGGCCGCGGGAGCCCTCACCGCCGTCGCGGCGCGGGCCGCGGAAGCCCCCGTCACGACGGGGACCACCGCGGAAGCCGTCACGACGCGGGCCACCGCGACGCGGGCCACGGCCCTCGCGGTTCTCGGTCGTGCGACGCGGCTTGATCACGACGGGCTCACCGGACTCGGCGACCTCGCGGACCGTGTCGTCACCGGCCAGGACGTTCTCCACGGCGTTGGCGCTGACACCGGCGTCGCGGTGCAGCCAGCCGTAGCGGCGGACCTGGTCGGGCAGAGCGATCGCGAGGACCGTGCCCTTGGCGCCGGCGCGGGCCGTGCGGCCCGAGCGGTGCAGGTAGTCCTTGTGGTCGTTCGGCGGGTCGACGTGCACGACCAGGTCGACGTCGTCGACGTGGATGCCGCGCGCCGCGACGTCGGTGGCCACCAGGACGCGGGTCTCCCCGGCCGAGAAGGCGTCGATCGCCTTGGAACGCTGCGACTGGCGCAGGTCACCGTGGATCGCCTCGGCGGGGGCGCCCGCCTCGCGCAGCTGGTCGGCCAGGCGCTGGGCGCCGAGCTTGGTGCGCACGAAGAAGATCGAGCGCGCCGGACGCTGGCTGATCTCGGTGAGGATCGAGAGCTTGTCGTGCGGGCGCACGGCGAACACGCGGTGCTCCATGTGCCCGACGTCCTCGGGGTCGGCCGGGACGGCGTGGAAGGCCGGGTCCGTGAGGAAGTCCGTCACGAGGGCCTCGACACCGCGGTCCAGCGTGGCCGAGAAGAACATCCGCTGACCGCCCTGCTTGGTGCCCTCGATGATCGAGCGCACGTTGGGCAGGAAGCCCAGGTCGGCCATGTGGTCGGCCTCGTCGAGGACGGCCACGTCGACCTCGGCCAGCGAGACGGCGTCGCGCTCGATGAGGTCCACGAGGCGACCGGGGGTCGCGATGAGGACGTCGATCCCGCGCTGGAGCGCCGCGATCTGGCGGCCGTACGGGACACCGCCGACGACCACGGACAGCCGCAGGTCGAGGGAGTCACCGAGGGGGCGCAGCGCGTCGGCCACCTGCATGGCGAGCTCGCGGGTCGGCACGAGGACCAGACCGCGGGGGGCGCCGGTGATGCGGGCGCGCTTCTGCTGGGCCAGGCGGGCCAGCATCGGCAGGCCGAAGCCCAGCGTCTTGCCGGACCCGGTGCGGGCGCGGCCGAGGATGTCGCGGCCGGCGATGCCGTCGGGCAGCACGCGCTGCTGGATGGCGAACGGCGCGGTCATCCCGCGACGCTCGAGGGCCGCGACGAGCTCGTCGGGCAGGCCGAGCTCGGAGAAGGTCGCGTCGACGACCTCGATGCCCTCGGCCGCGGTGAGCGCCTGCTCGGTCGCGGACGGGGCGAAGGAGCGGGGGCTGCGCGGCGGGCCGTTGCGACGGGCACCACCGAAGCGGCCGCCGCCGGAACCGCCGCTGCGGCCCTGGTAGCCGCCCCCGTTGCCGCCGCTGCGGCCCTGGTAGCCACCGGAGGACCGGGGACGCTCGTCGCGGGAGTAGCCGCCACCGCCGCGGGGGCGGTCGTCACGGTCGAAGGAGCGCTCACCGCGGTCGGACCGCTCGTAGCGGTCGGTGTAGGCGCGGGAATCGCGGCGCTGGTAACCACCCTCGTCGTTGCGGGGGCGGGAGGAACGGTACGAACGGTCGTCGTACTGGGGCATGGGGTACTGAACTCCACGTGGGGCTCGTCGGCCGCACGGCGGTCCGCCCCCAGGACACGCGAAAGCGCACTGATGCTGAGGGATGAGACTCAAGCGACCTCGCGGGCGGCTCGCCCGCTGAGTGGACGGCATCGACACCGTCGCCTCAAGGGTAACAGGCCTCGGCCCCGCCTTCTTCCCGCGCGCGCTCAGCCCCGGGACGCCTGGATCGCCGTGAGGGCGATCGTGTAGACGATGTCGTCCACGAGCGCACCGCGCGACAGGTCGTTGACGGGCTTCGCGAGCCCCTGCAGCATCGGGCCCACCGAGATGACGCCTGCGTTGCGCTGCACCGCCTTGTAGGTCGTGTTGCCCGTGTTGAGGTCCGGGAAGACGAACACCGTGGCGCGGCCGGCGACGGGCGAGTCCGGCGCCTTCGACGCGGCCACCGACGCCACCGCGGCGGCGTCGTACTGCAGCGGACCGTCGATGACGAGGTCCGGGTCGCGCTCGCGGGCGATGCGGGTCGCCTCGGCCACCTTGTCCACGCTCGACCCCGACCCCGAGGACCCGGTGGAGAAGCTGATCATCGCCACCCTCGGCTCGATCCCGAACGCGCGGGCCGAGGACGCCGACTGCAGGGCGATGTCGGCGAGGTCCTCCGGACCGGGGTCGGGGTTCACGGCGCAGTCGCCGTAGATCACGACGTCGTCGGGCAGGCACATGAAGAACACGCTGGACACCAGCCGGGCACCGGGCTTGGTCCGGATCACCTGCAGCGCAGGGCGGACGGTGGCGGCGGTCGTGTGGACGGCCCCGGCGACGAGGCCGTCGACGTCCCCGGCCTGCAGCATCGTGGTGCCCAGCCAGATCGGGTCGGCGAGGGAGTCGCGGGCCACGTCCGGCTGCAGGCCCTTGTGCTTGCGGGCCTCCACGAGCACGTCGACGTACTGCTCGACGAGGTCGGCCGGGTCGAGCACCTCGACGCCGTCGGGCAGGGTCAGCCCGAGGCCCGCGGCGACGGCGGCGACCTCGTCGGGCGCGCCGAGCAGCACGGGCCGGGCGATGCCGCGCTGGGCGCAGATCGCGGCCGCCTGGACGGTGCGGGGTTCGGTGCCCTCGGGCAGGACGATGCGCTGCACCCGTTCGGCCGCCAGCGTCGTCAGACGCCGACGGAAGGCGGCGGGCGAGAGCCGCGGGCGGTGCGCCGCCGTCGGCAGCTGCGCCAGCCAGCCCGGGTCCAGGGCGTCCGCGACGGTCGCGGCGAGCGCGAGCGCCCGCTCGGCGTCGTCCGCGGGGACCTCGGGGTCGAGGCGGTTCACGGCCGTCGCGGTGGCGTACGTGCTGCGGGCCGAGCGCAGGATCGGCAGCCCGGTCGCGGCGGCCGCGGCGGTCAGCTCCCCCACCCGCGGGTCCATGCCGACCCCGGCCGTCAGCAGCAGCCCGGCGAGCCGGGTGCCGTTGAGCGCGGCCAGGCAGGTGGCCATGACGACGTCGTGCCGGTCGCCGGGGACGAGGATGAGCCGGCCCTCGCGCAGGAGCGGCAGCATCCCGGGCACGGCCTGCGCCGCGACGACGACCTCCTTGATGCGCCGGCCCTGGTCGCCGTGGGTCAGGACCTCCATGTCGAGCTCGTGGTCGAGGTCGTGGACGAGGTCGCGCACCCGCAGCCACGTGAGGTCCCCGCGGAACGGCACGACGCCGACGAGCGGGATCTCGTGGTGCCCCAGCGCGCCCCGCAGCGCCGCGACCCGCGCGACGGCGGTCTCGGGGTCCCCGGCGACGGGCCAGCGGGACACCACCCCGCCCACGACGCGCAGGGCCTCCCCGGCGCGGTAAGTCCCCGCCGTGACGGCCATGTCCTCCGCGATGCGTTCGGGCGCACCGGGTTCGGCGCCGAGCAGACCCGCGGACCCGACGAGCAGCACGTCGGCGTCCAGGGCCGTCGCGAGCGCCTGGTTGACCCGGCCGGAGAACACCTGGTCGGCCGAGGGCGCCAGCCCCTCGACGACGACGACGTCGTGCGCGGCCAGGACCGTCTCGGCGTCCGCCACGACCTCCTCCATGAGGTCGTCGACCTCACCGCGGGAGAGCCGTTCCACGACGTGGCCCGAGGCGATCGGCTCGCTCGGGTCGAGCGTCGTGGTCAACCGGACGAGGGCGACCGAGCGGTCCGGTTCCCCCGACCGCGTCGACTGCGCGAGCGGTTTGTGGAACCCGACGTCCACGCCCCGTGCGTCGAGCGCGCGCACCAGCCCGAGGCAGGTCGAGGTGAGACCGGCGCCGTGACCGGTGGGGACGACGAGCAGCACGCGGGCCATGCGCCCACCCTCCCGCACGAGGGTCCGACCGGCCCGCGGGGGTCAGTGCTGGTTCACGAGCGCGACGGTGTCCCGGGCGATGAGCAGTTCCTCGTCGGTCGGGACGACCATCGCCAGCGGACCGGACCCGGGCACGGTGATGCGCCCGACCGGCGTCGACCCGCGGCCGTGGTCGGCGTTGGCGGCGGGGTCCTCGACGAGGCCGAGGTGGGCGAGGCGGGCCAGCAGCATCGAGCGCACGTTGACCGCGTTCTCCCCGATCCCACCGGTCAGGACGAGGGCGTCGAGCCCGCCGAGCGAGACCGTCAGGGCGGCGACGTGCTTGGCCGCGCGGTGGACGAAGACGTCGAGCGCGAGCCGCGCGCCGGCGTGGCCCTCGGCGGCCTTGCCCGACAGCGTCCGGACGTCGTTCGACAGGCCCGACAGCGCGAGCAGCCCGGAGGCGGAGTTCAGCTGCCGGACGATCTCGGTGACGCTCTCCCCCGTGCGGTCGGCGACGAGCTCGACGACGGCCGGGTCGAGGTCGCCCGAGCGCGTCCCCATGACCAGGCCCTCCAGCGGCGTCAGGCCCATGGTCGTGTCGACCGACCGACCGCCCAGGACAGCCGTTGCGCTGCACCCGTTCCCGAGGTGCGCGACGACCGTCTTGAGGGTCGCCGGGTCCCGGCCGTCGGCCTCGGTGAGGATCTGGGCGGCGCGCTGGCTGACGAACCGGTGGCTCGTGCCGTGCATCCCGTAGCGGCGGACGCCGAACTCCTCGTACCAGCGCGCGGGCACCGCGTACCGGTAGTTCACCTCGGGCATCGTCTGGTGGAACGCGGTGTCGAAGACGGCCACGTGCTCGAGGTCGGGCAGGACCGCGCGCGCGGCCTCGATGCCGGAGGCGTTGGCCGGGTTGTGCAGGGGCGCCAGCGCCGACAGCTCGTGGATCTGCCCCAGGACGCGGTCGTCGATGCGGACGGAGCCGCGGAAGACCGACCCGCCCTGCACGACGCGGTGCCCGACGCCGAGCAGCGGCGGCAGGTCGAGGTCGAGCAGGCGCTGCAGGACGTGGGCCAGGGCGCCGCGGTGCGTCGTCGCGGCGGGCGTGATGGTGCGCGTCGTGGACTCCCCGCCCGACGTCGTCGTCATGTGCACGACGGCGTCGGGGCTGCCGATGCGCTCGCCCAGGCAGCTGAGGGCGCGCTCGCCCGTCTCCGGGTCCACGAGCGCGAGCTTGACCGACGAGCTCCCGCAGTTGACCACCACGACCGACCCGTTGCCCACCACGAGACCCCCTTCGAACGACCTGTCCCACCCCGCCACGGGAAGGCTCTCACGCACCCCCGACACGGCCCGGCAGCACTCCCGCCAGGGTGGTGGCGAGGTCGGGGGCGACCTCCAGCGCCCGGTCCCCCTCCGGTTGCAGGTACCCCATGACGGCCACGTGCTCGGCGGGCAGGGCGAAGGCCCCGCCCGCGTTGACGGACTGCCCCCAGCCCATGGCCCAGCGCGTGCCGTCCGGGTCCGTGCCGCACGGGCAGGACGGCCAGACGCCCAGGCCGTTGCCCAGCGGCTGCAGGTCGACGAGCTCGGCGCGGGCCTGCGGGGTCAGGACGAGGTCGGAGGAGAACAGCGCGCCCTGCCAGCGGGCCAGGTCGCCCGGGGAGGCGACGACGCCACCGGAGGAGAACCCCACCCAGCCGGGGACCTCGCGCTGCTCGACGGTCATCGTCGTGAGGCCCAGCGGTCCCGCCACGCGGTCGGCGACGAGGTCGGCGTACGGCTGTCCCGTCACCTGCTCCAGGAGCAGGCCGAGCCAGAGGAACCCGCTGTTGGAGTAGCTGACCTGCTCCCCCGGCGCGAAGAGCGGGGGTGCCTGCACGGCGAGCGCCACCAGGTCGACCGGGCTCCACACCCGGTCGGGGTCGAAGCCCGGCGTCTGCGTGTACTGCGGCAGCCCGCCGGCGTGGTGCAGCAACTGGCGGGGCGTGACCTGCACCCCGGGCGGGACGCCGTCGAGGTCGGGAACGGGCGCGTCGAGGTCGATCGTCCCGCGGGTCGCCTCCTGCAGGACGAGGGCGGCCGTCACGCCCTTGGTCAGCGACGCAGCGAGGACCGGTTCGCCGGCCGGCAGTCCCGTGCCGAGGGCGACCGAGCTCGTCCCCTCCCACACCGCGTCCCAGCGCTCCGCCCCGGAGGCGACGCCCACGCTGGCGGCGTCGATGCCGTCGGTGCGGGCCACCCAGTCGTCCAGCGCCTGTTGCAGGACGTCGGCGGGCAGCTCCGCCAGGGGTGCCTCGCGGGTGGGGAGCACGACGTCCGGGTCGGCGACGGCGTCGAAGGCGGACTGCTCCAGGGCGCTGCGGTCCGAGGGGCCGGGGATGGCCAGCAGTGACGGGCTGGGCCCGCCCGCGAAGGCGACGGACAGGGCGAGGCAGCCGGCGGTGACGGGCCCCAGCGCCGCGGGCAGCAGCAGCGCCGGCCGGGCGGGCCGGGCCCCTCGGACGGGCCACCACCGGGGCGGGCGGCCGCCGGCGACGTCCTCGACCCAGCCGACGGCGAGGACCGCGACGGCGGTCAGGACCACCGAGCCGGTCACGACCAGCGGGACCGCCGTCCACGCCCCGCCGGGCGGCCGGACCTCGTCGACGGCGGTGCGCGTCAGCACGATCGCGGCCGGGTGCCACAGGTAGATCGTCACCGCACGGGCCGTCACGCCCCGCAGGACCGCTCCCCCGCGGGCCGACCAGCGGCGCAGGGGTCCCTCGACGAGCCCGAGGGCCGCCAGCCAGCCGAGGGCGGCCAGCGCCAGCAGGAGCCACGAGGAGTTGAGCGACCCCCGGTCCAGCGGGACCACCGTCGTCAGGGCCAGCGCGCCGCCCACCCCGGTGACGGCGACGGCGGCGAGGACGGCGCGTCCCGGCAGCGCCCGGGCACCGGCCCAGGCGGCCCCGAGCACGGCGAAGAGGCCGTAGCAGAGGGCGTCCCCGACGCCGGTGCGCAGCGCCCCCACCGGCGTGGGCAGGCCCGCGCGCGGCCCGAGCTCCAGCAGGGCCAGCCCTGCGCAGGCGACGACGGACGCGAGCACGGGACGGCGGGCGCAGCGGACGACGACGGGCGCGAGGGCCACGAGCCACAGGTAGTCGCTGACGTACCAGAGGTGAGAGGTCAGCCAGCCCTGCTGCCCTTCCGCCCCGACCGGTGGCAGCAGGGGCAGCGCCCAGCGCCACGCGTCGCCGAGGGCGAGCTCCTCGCCGCTGCGTCGCGCGGTGAGGGCCGTCGTGACGAGGACGGCCGCCCCGAAGACCCAGAACGGCACGAGCAGCCGCCGCGCCCGCCGCAGGGCCGTGCGCGCCCAGCCGCCGCGGTCCAGGCTCGTCGCGAGCAGCGACCCCGCGAGGAAGAACATCACCGGCATGGCCGGGAACACCCAGGACAGCCAGGCCCACGCCAGCGCGTGCCACAGCAGCACCCGGACCAGCGCGACGGTCCGCAGACCGTCGACCAGCGGGTCGCGGGTGCGGGCGGGCGCGGGCGGCGTCAGGACCGAGCTGGGAGAGGTCATCGGTACCGAGCCTCTCATTGCACGGGGTCGGGCCAGCCCTCCCTGCGGTGGGCGCTCTCCCAGAACAGCCACTCGTAGCGCGTCGCGACGGCGAAGGCCTCGTGCATGGCCTCCTCGAGGTCGGGCCGGGCGGCGGCGTCGACCAGGTCCCGCGCCGTGGCCGTCGCGGCGTGGAAGGCGGGGTCGTCGTACGTCGCGACCCACCGGGCGAACGGGTGGCCCTCGACGAGCCCGGCACGGGCGGCCAGCCGGCGCCCGGCGTCGGCGTAGACCCAGAAGCAGGGCAGCACCGCGGCCGCGCCCACCGCGTACGGCGCGGTGGCGGCCGTGGCGACGAGGTGCGAGACGTACCCGAGCGTCGTCGGGGAGGCGACCGGCGCCGCCCCGTCCCCGGGCGGCAGCACCCCCGCCTCGAGCAGGTCGCCGTGCAGCGAGGACTCCACGACGGCCGCACCGTGCGCCGAGGACGCCCAGAACCCGGCCGCCGCGGCGTCGGGTGCGCGGGCGGCCAGCAGGGACAGCGCCCTGGCGTACCCCTGCAGGTAGAGCGCGTCTTGTTCGAGGTAGTGCCGGAACACGCCCGGGTCGAGCGTGCCATCGGCGAGCTCGGCGAGGAACGCGCACCGTTCGACGGCGGCGCGCACCGCGGCGGTCCGCTCCCACGCGGTCGCGGTGAAGCTCACGACGGCGCTCACCTGGCCTCCCGCAGCGCGAAGGCGTGGTCGAGGGGGCCGTGCGCACCCGGCTGTCCCGACCCGACGGCGAGGGCCCGTCCGGCGAGCAGGGCCGACTGCAGGTAGTCCCGCGCCGGCCCGGCCAGGGCGTCCCAGTCGGCCCCGGGGTGCAGCGCGGCCTGCGCGGCGAGGGCGGCGGACAGCGTGCAGCCCGTCCCGTGCGTCCCCGTGGTGTCCACGCGGGGGCGCCGCAGCACCGTCTCCCCCGCCGGCCCGACGAGGACGTCGACGCTCTCGGGGCCCCGGAGGTGGCCGCCCTTGAGCAGCACCGCGGTCCCCGTGCGGAAGAACAGCTCCCGCGCCTGGGCCCGGGCGCCGTCGAGGTCCGTGGCCGGGGCGGCGTCGAGCAGGACGGCCGCCTCCGGGACGTTCGGGGTGACGAGGTCGGCGACGGGCAGCAGGTCCTCGCGGACGGCGGCGACGGCGGCCGGGTCCAGCAGCCGGTCCCCGCTCGTGGCGACCATCACCGGGTCCAGCACGACGGGCCCCAGGCCCCCGCGGCGCACGGCGGCGGCGACGGCGGCCACGACCTGCGCGTCGGCCAGCATCCCGATCTTCGTCGCGTGCACGGTGATGTCCTCGAGCACGGCGTCGAGCTGGTCGGTGACGAACGCCGCGGGCACGACGTGCACCCCGCGGACCCCGCGGGTGTTCTGCGCCGTGAGCGCCGTCAGCACGCTGGTCCCGAAGACGCCGTGCGCCGCGAACGTCTTGAGGTCGGCCTGGATCCCCGCCCCGCCGCCGGAGTCGCTGCCCGCGATCGTCAGGGCCACGGGGACGGCGACCCGCGCGCTCACCGGCGCTCCCCCGCCCGGTCCCACTGCGCCCGCAGGTCCCGCGCCGCCCGTTCCGGGTCCGCCGCGCCGCAGATCTCCGAGACCACGCAGAACCCGGTGATCCCCGTGCCGCACAACCCGTCGAGGTTGTCCTGGTGGATCCCGCCGATCGCCACGCACGGCACCGGCGACGCCGCGACGACGGCCGCGACGCCGTCGGCGCCGAGTGCCGCGGCCGCGTCCGGTTTCGTCGCGGTCTCCCGCACGGGCCCGACGCCGAGGTGGTCGACGACCGCCGGGTCCACCGCCGCGGCCTGCTCCGGCGTCGAGACGGACAAGCCCAGCAGCAGGTCCGGCGCGATCCGCCGCACCTCGTGCGCCGGCAGGTCGCTCTGCCCCAGGTGCACGCCGTCGACGCCGGCGATCAGCGCGACGTCCACGGCGTCGTTCACCAGCAAGGGAACTCCCGTGCCCCGCAGCACGTCCCGGACAGCCAGGACGAGCGCGAGGCGCTCGCGGTCGGAGCCCTCCTTGGCGCGCACCTGGACGGCGTCGACGCCACCCGCGACGGCGGCGCGGACGACGGCCGGGACGCCGCGGTCACCGCACTGGGCGGTGTCGGTGACGAGGTAGAGCGTGGGCCGGAACGGCGCTCTCACGCGAGGCGTCCGGCGCCGTCGAGGACGTCCTGCGGACCGACGGCGTCGAGTTCGTCGAGCCACGCGATCGCGAAGGACCCGGGCCGGTCGGCCCGCGCCGCAGCGCGTTCCGCGGCGATGGCGACGTGCAGGTGCGCGGCGGCGGTCGCCACGAGCGGGTCGGGTTCGGCCGACGCGTAGGCGGCGACGAGCGCCCCGAGCGAGCACCCCGCCCCCGTCGTGCGGGTGAGCAGCACGTGCCCGCCGGCGACGCGGACGGTCCGGTCGCCGTGGACGAGGACGTCGACGGGACCCGACACGGCCACCACCCCGCCGGTGCGGGCGCTGAGCCCCCGCGCCGCCTCCAGGGCGTCCTCGGCCCCGTCGGTCGCGTCGACCCCACGGCCGCCGGCACCCGCCCCGGCGAGGCCGAGCACCTCGGAGGCGTTGCCGCGCACCACGGTCGGTGCGTGGTCGAGCAGCTCGCGGGCGATCCGCGTGCGGAACTCCAGCCCGCCGACGGCGACGGGGTCCAGCACCCAGGGCCGTCCGTGCTCGCGCGCCGACCCCGCGGCCAGGGACATGGCCTGCGCCTTCGTCTCGTCCAGGGTCCCGACGTTGACGAGGACGGCGGAGGCGAGCGCCGCGAACGCGGCGGCCTCGTGCACGTTGTCCACCATCGCGGGGGCCGCCCCCACGGCGAGCAGGGCGTTGGCGGTGATCGTCTGCACCACCGAGTTGGTGAGGCACTGGACCAGGGGCGCCCCCTGGGCCACGGCCTCGCGGGCGCGGGCGACGTCCTGGGCGGACACCAGCGTGGAACCGGTCGTGGAGGGTGCAGCCATGCCGCGACATCCCTTCGTCAGCATTACCTGAATCAGGTGCGACGGGTGTGATCTCAGCTGCGCGATCCGCGCGCAGCACCCCGTGTCGCGGCGAACGCTACACCGCCGTCCGCCCCCGTTTGCCGGGGGTTCGCCGGGGTAGCCCCACGGCATGAGCCTGAACCTGTCGGGATCGGACCTGTCGGTGCACCCGCGGACGACCGCCGGTCAGCACCTGTCGCTCGTCGTCGGGGGGCTGCTGGTGCTGTTCGGGATCGCCGGGTTCGTCGTCTCCGGTTTCTCCGACTGGACGGGCGGCACGCAGGAGCAGCAGGTGGTCGGGTTCTCGGTGAACCCGCTCTCCAGCGCCGTGCACCTCGTCCTGGGACTGCTGGGGCTGCTCGCCCGCACGGGGCGCCGCCGCGCCCGCTGGTACGGGGTCGTCGTGTTCCTGGCGTTCGCCGGGCTCTTCGCGTGGGGGGCGTCCAGCGACGGGTCCGGGGACACCGTGCTGAACCTGGCCTGGCCGATCACCACCGCGCACGGCGTCCTCGCCGCGGCCGGCATCGTCATCGCCCTCGTGCCGGTGACGGCCGGGCGGCGGCAGTCCACCGCCGAACTGCGCTGACCCCGACGGGGTCAGCGCAGCCCAGGGGCCCTCAGGCCTCGCCGCCCTCGCGGACGCCGGCCCACAGGTCGACGCCGGAGTCGACGGCGAACTCCTCGATCGCGCTCAGTTCGGAGTCGGTGAACTCCAGGTTCTGCACCGCGGCCACGTTGTCCTCGACCTGCTGCACCGAACTGGCGCCGATGAGAGTCGTGGTCACGCGCCGGTCGCGCAGGGTCCAGGCCAGGGCGAGCTGCGCGAGCGTCTGGCCGCGGCCCTCGGCGATCTCCTGCAGGCCGCGGATGCGGCGCAGCGTCTCGTCGTTCAAGATCGACGGGTCGAGGGACTTGCCCTGCGCCGCACGGGAGTCCTCCGGGATCCCGTTGAGGTAGCGGTTCGTCAGCAGCCCCTGCGCGAGCGCGGTGAAGGGGATGCACCCGACGCCCTCGGCCTCCAGGACGTCCAGCAGCCCGGACTCGATCCAGCGGTTGAACATCGAGTACGACGGCTGGTGGATCAGCAGCGGGGTGCCGAGGTCGCGCAGGATCCGCGAGGCCTGCAGCGTGCGTTCCGGGCCGTAGGAGGAGATCCCGACGTACAGCGCCTTGCCCGAGCGGACGATGGCGTCGAGCGCCCCCATCGTCTCCTCGAGCGGGGTGTCCGGGTCCGGACGGTGGTGGTAGAAGATGTCGACGTGGTCCAGGCCCATGCGCTGGAGCGACTGGTCCAGGGAGGCCGTCAGGTACTTGCGCGACCCGCGGTCCCCGTACGGCCCGGGCCACATGTCCCAGCCGGCCTTGGAGGAGATGACGAGTTCGTCGCGGTAGGGCTTGAAGTCCTCGCGGAACAACCGCCCGAAGTTCGTCTCGGCGGTGCCGTAGGGCGGGCCGTAGTTGTTCGCGAGGTCGAAGTGGGTGATGCCCAGGTCGAACGCGCGGCGGGTGATGTCGCGCTGGGTCTGGAACGGCTTGTCGTCGCCGAAGTTGTGCCAGAACCCGAGCGAGAGCGCCGGGAGTTCCAGGCCGCTGCGTCCGCAGCGGCGGTAGGGCATGGACTCGTACCGTCCAGCGTCTGCGGTGTACGTGGTGGGGCTCACGTCGGCGATCCTGCCACGCGCAGCGCCGCGGCGGCACGGGCCAGTTCCTCGACGCGGGCGAAGTCCCCCGCGGCGAGGGCGTCCGCCGGGGTGAGCCAACTGCCGCCCACGCACCCCACGTTCGAGAGGGCGAGGTACTCCGCCGCGTTCGCCGGGGAGATCCCCCCGGTCGGGCAGAACCGCACCTGCGGCAGGACCGTGCGCAGCGCTGCGAGGAACGGGGCACCGCCGGACTGCTGGGCGGGGAAGAACTTCAGCTCGTGGACCCCGAGTTCCAGCGCCACCAGGGCTTCGGAGACCGTCGCGACCCCCGGCAGCAGCGGGACGCCGCGGTCGCGGGCGGCCCCGACGATCGAGGGTGTCGTGCCCGGGCTGACGAGGAACTGCGCGCCCGCGTCGACGGCGCGGGCGACGTCGTCGGCCGACGTGCAGGTGCCGACGCCGAGCAGGATGTCGGGGACCTCCGCGGCGACGGCCCGCACGGCGTCGAGCGCGACGGGCGTCCGCAGGGTCAGCTCGACCACCCCGACGCCGCCCGCGAGCAGCGCGCGGGCCAGCGGGACGGCCGTGGCGACGTCCTCGACGACGACGACGGGCACGACCGGGGAGACGTCGAGAACACTGGCTGGCGACACGGGGGGCTCCTCCTCGAGGTCCGGGTGGGCCCCACTGTCCCAGCCTCAGCCGACGCGGACCGCGCTGGGGGTGACCGTCCCGGTGACGACGAGACCGTCGTCGGCGACCTGCAGGCCCTCCAGCCGCACCTGCGGCGGGACCCCCTCGAGGGGGAAGGTGAAGCCGCCGAACCCCGCGGCCTCGAGCAGCTGCTCGGCGCGGCCGAGCGGCACCGAGGCCCCCGCCAGCTGAGCGCTCACCGGTTCCAGCCGGACGTCCGAGCCCTCCAGGACGGGCTTGCCCGTGACGGCGAGGTCGACGCCGAGCCCGAAGACGCGGACGGTCGCCCCCGCGCGGACGGCGTCCCCGTCGCGGGTGAGCGTCACGTCGAGGGCGCCGACGGAGGCCTTCTGCGCGAGGTCGGCGTAGGCCACCTCCGCCCGGACGGTGCCACCGGCGACGTCGACCGTCCCGGCACCACCGGTGAGCACGCTCGAGGGGACGTCCACCTCGGGCAGCCGCACGCGCACGTCCCGGACGACGAGGTCGTCCTCGGTCGTCATGCGGGGCACCGTCACGGTCACGTCCTCGAAGCGTCCCCGCACGGCCTGCCAGAGGAACGAGCCGCCCGCGAGGGTGACCTCGGGGTCCTGCGGGAGCCGGTACTCGCTGCGCAGCTGGGAGGCGACGCGGTCGGTCGCGTAGGTGCGGGCGGCCAGGTCGGCCGCCACGGCGATGACCGCGAGCGCCACGAGCGTGACGAGCACGCGGACGAGGGGACGGCCGGAGCGGCGGGCGGACGACACCCCACCACTGTCCCAGGACGGGTCCGCCGGGGATCACCCCGACCCGAGCAGTGCGGCGGCCACGTCGTCGGGCATCCCCCGGAACGCGTGCACCGCCGCGATCCGGCACCGCGCGACGCGCCGCAGCACGGCGACGCGGTCGGCGCGGGCCCCGTCCCAGGCGGCCAGCACACCGCGCTCGACGGCCGCGGCCGCGGCGCGGTGACCGCGCGCCGCGGCGAGGTCGAGGTGCGCGAGCAGGTTCGCGACGTCGAGCGCCGGGTCGGCGAGCGCCGCGGTGTCGACGTCCAGGAGCGTCACCCGCCGCCCCAGCAGCACCTGCCCGTCGTGCAGGTCACGGTGCGCGGGGACGGGCGCGGCCGGAGGCAACCGGCGCAGGGCCGCGGTCGCCGCGTCCGCCGCCGCACGGAGCCCGGGCGCGGCGACGCCGAAGGCGAGGGCGTCGGCGACCCACCGGTCCAGGACGGCGGCCTCGGCGGCGGTGTCGTGCACCGGCAGGTCGTCCGCCCCGGACGCGGCGAGCGCGGTGACGGCGGCGCCCGTGCGCCGGCCCGCCTCCTGGCAGGCGCCCACCTCCCCCGTGCGCAGGACGTCGGTCATCTCGACGCCGTCCGCGGCCCGCAGCTCCAGCCGTCCCGGGGCGCTCGCCGCGACGTCGACGAGGTCGGGGGCGTCCGACGTCCGCCCGCGGACCGGCACCAGGGCCGCGTCCAGCACGGCGTGCCGGTGCAGCGCGGTGCGCGTCGCGGCCGGGGAGGCGAGCTTGACGAAGGTGTCGCCGCGACGCAGGACGGCCCGCTTGCCGAAGCGGTGCGCGAGGAGCCGCCCGGGCAGGGCGTGCACGTCCCCGAGCCGCGGGTCCTGCGCGCGGAGGCGGACGGGGCCGCCGACCGAGGCCGCGGTCCCGGCGACGACCCGGCCCGCCGCGTCCCGGCCCTCGAGCGCGAGGCCGGCCTCCGGTCGTCCGCCCCGCCGCGGCCACACCCGCGTCCAGACGGGGGGCGTGCCCGGGGTCGGCTCCGCGGTCACGCGCTCACCGCCCGCGCGGCGACGTCGAGGAGACGGCGCGTGGCGCCGGCCCAGCCCGGCCGACGGCGCCGGAACGGTTCCGGGGCGCGCAGCAGGGCCGCGGCCGCCCGCAGGACGCCCGGCACCTCCTCGCCCGGTTCCCCGGGGTCCGCGTCCTGGGCGACGACGGCGGCGTCCCAGGACGCGAGGTCCCACCCGGCGGGGGCGCGGCAGGCGCGGTCGACGTCGAGCACGACCCAGCCGTGCGCGGTGTGCAGCAGCTGGTCCGGGGAGAGGTCACCGTGCGCGAACACCACCGGGTCCAGGTCCGCCGCGTCGGCCTCGGCGGCCGCGGCCCAGCGGTGGGCCGTGCGCCGCAGCCGGTCCGCGAAGCCGGTGTCGAGGACGACGGTCCCCCGGACGGCCTGGTCCACGGCCCGCTGCAGTCCCGCGCGGTCGAGCACGGGCAGGCGGCCGGCGTCGGTGCGCGCCCAGCCCCGCACGAGGGCGGACACGGCGGCGCGGTCGGCGGCCGTGGCGGCCCGCCCCGGCAGCCACGGCGTCCGCACGCCGTGCCGGCCGAGCGGTCCGGCGGACGGGGTCGCGATCCCCGCCGCGCTCAGGGCGCGGGCGGCGTGGACGCTGCGCACCGCGGTGCCGGCGTCGGCGTGGACCTTGCGGCACTCCCCCGACGCCCCGTGGCGCAGGACGGCCCGCCGGGCCGGGTTGTGCGCCACCGTCCGGGCACCGCGGGCGGCCTCGGCCAGGTCCGGCAGGGCCCGGTCGGTGAGGGCGGGGACCCGCACGAGCCGCAGCCCCTCGTCGAGGACGGCTGCCCCACCGGCGGCGCGGACGTCCTTGCCGACCTTGCGCCACGACGCCGCCGAGTGGGCCGTCACCAGCCACCACGGACCGCCGTCGCCGGGGTCGACGGCGGCGCGCAGCGAGGTGGACGGCTTGTAGCGCAACCGGTCGACCCGCGCGGCCGGCATCCCCGTCCACCGGCGCAGGAGCACCTCGTCCAGGACGGTCAGCACCCCCGGGACGCCGGGGTCGGCGTGCGCGAGCCGGGCGTCGACCCGCAGCTCCTCGGTGGGCGGGAATCCGGTCACGGGGTCGGTCACGGGGTCGGTCACGGGGTCGGTCACGGGGTCGGTCACGGGGTCACTGCCAGAGCGCGTCGAGTGGTGGGCACGGGGTGGAACCGGCCCTCGCGCACCTCGACCACCCGGTCGCACCGTGCGAGCAGCGTGGGGTCGTGCGTCACCAGGAGCGTCGTCCGCCCGTCGGCGAGCCGGTCGAGGGCTTCGAGCACGGTGTCCGCGGACGCGGCGTCGAGCCCGGTCGTGGGTTCGTCCAGCAGCAGCAGCCCGGGGTCGCGCAGCAGGGCCCGGGCGATGGCCAGCCGCTGCCGCTGCCCGCCGGAGAGCGAACTGCCCCGCTCGGCGACGACCGTGTCGTAGCCCTGGGGCAGCGCGGCGACGAAGTCGTGCGCGCCGACGTCCCGGACGGCACGTTCCACGGCCTCGTCGTCGGCGTCCGGACGGCCGAGCCGGACGTTGTCCCGCACGGTGCCGGCGAAGAGGAACGGTTCCTGCAGGACGACCGCGACGTGGTCGCGCACGTCCTTGCGGCGCAACGTCGTCAGGTCGTGACCGTCGAGCAGGACGCGGCCCGCGCTCGGGTCGAGCAGGCGCAGGAGCAGGTGCAGGGCGGTCGACTTGCCCGACCCGCTGGGGCCGACGACGGCGATCCGCTCGCCGGGGTGCACGACGAGGTCGGCCCCGTCGAGGACCCGTCGCCCGGGGCCGCGCTCGACGACGACGCCCTCGAAGCGGACCGAGCCCCGCAGCCGCCGCAGCGACGTGGCGTCCGGGGCCTCCGGCAGGGGTTCGGCGCGGCGCAGGCAGTCCAGGACGCGTTCGCCCGAGGCCGCCGCCCGCGCGATGCGCCCGGTGTGCTTGGCCAGGTCGCGCACCGGCTTGAACGCGGCCTTGAGGTAGGTGAGGAAGACGACGAGCTCCCCGACGCTCAGGGCGCCCCCGCTGACGCGCAGCGCCCCGACGACGAGGACGACGGCCGTCGCCAGGCCGACGAGGACGTCGACGCGCCGTTCGAGGCCGGCGGCGAGCCGGCGCGCGCGGACCCCGTCGCGCAGGCTGCCGTCGTTGGCGGTGCGGAACGCCTGCGACCGGTGCTCCTGCAGGTCGTAGGCCTGGACGAGCCCGATCCCGGAGAACGCCTCGGAGGTGTCGGCGGCCAGGACGCCCTCGCGGCGGCGCTGGTCGCGGCTGGCGTCGGTGATGCGCCGCCCGCTGCGCCGGCCCGAGAGCAGCATCAGCGGGGCGACGGCGACCACGGCGAGCGCCAGGAGCGGGTCGAGCACGACCATGACGACGGCCATCGCGAGGAACGTCACGACGCTGCCGACGAGCGGCAGCCCGGCCGTGATCGCGGCCTCCTGGACCCGGCCGACGTCGGAGACGACGCGCGTGACCAGGTCGCCGGCCCGGGAGCCGGCGTGGAAGGACGGCGCGGCGTGCAGCAGCCGGGAGTGGACCTCGGCCCGCAGCCTGGTCGTGGTGCGAGAGCCCACGACGGCGAACGCCGTGGCCGTCAGGTACGCGCACAGCGCCCGGCCCGCGGCGAGCAGCACCACGGCCAGCCCGGCGAGGACGACGACCCGCAGCGTGCTCGGGGCAGCCCCCGCCGCGGGGTCGGCGGCCAGGGGCACGACGTGGTCGACGACGACCTTCAGGGGCCAGGGTTCGGCGAGCCGGAACGCGACCTCACCGAAGAGGGCCAGCAGGCCCCCGGCGGCGATGCGCCGCGAGCCGCGGGTGTGCGGGGCGACGAGGGCGACGGTGTGCCGCAGGGCCTGCTGGTCGACCGGCGTGCTCACGCGGGGACCTCCTGCCGGGTGGTGACCGGGGACAGGCCGGCGAGGGAGCGGTCGACGACGCGGGTCCACGTGCCGCGCTCGACGACGGCCCGGCGGCCGGCGGCCCCCAGGGCGGCGCGCAGCGACGGGGTCGTCCGGAGCCGTTGCAGCGCAACGGCCAGGGCGTCGACGTCGCCCGCGGGGACGAGGAGCAGCTCGGTCCCATCGCGGTAGGTGGTCGCCAGGTCCCCGACGGTGGCGGCGACGGTCGCGGTCCCGCACGCGAGGTACTCGGCCACCTTCAGCGGGGAGAAGTACCGTGCCCCCGCGGGGTACGGCGCCACCGCGACGTCGGCGCGGGCCAGCAGGGCCGGGACCTGCGCGGGGTCGACGGCGCCGGGAGCCTGGACCGCCAGGCCCAGCTCGGCGGCACGGGCCAGGGCGGCGGCGCGTTCGGGCCCGTCGCCGACGAGCAGCAGCTCGAGGGCCGGCCCGGGCTGCGCGCGCAGCCGCCCGACCGCCTCGACGAGCAGGTGGACGCCGTGCCAGGGGCGGAAGGCGCCGACGAAGGCGATCCGCAACGGCGCCGCGGCGCCGGTCCGGCCGGGGTCCCCGGCGGGCCGGAACCGGTCGACGTCGACCCCGTTGGCCACCACCCTCACGTCCGCCCCGGGCGCGAGGTCGCGGATCCAGTCGGCCACGGCCGAGCTCACCGCGACGACCCGGCGCGCCGCGACGAGGGCCCGCCGGGTGCGGTCCCAGGCCGTCGCGACGTCGTGCAGGCTGCGGTGGCGGGCCTGCTCGACGGGCAGCGGGGCGTTGACCTCCAGGACGGCGGGCACGCCGAGCTCGGCGGCGACCTCCTGTGCGGCGCAACCGAACAGCGCGTACCGCTCGTAGACGAGGGCGCCTGCGTCGGCGCCGGCGACGAGCTCCCGGACCAGAGCGGCGACCTGCCCGTCGGCGGCCACGAGGTCCTGCTCGCGCTCGGCCCGCGAGCGCCCGCCGGGCAGGTGGACCGGGTGCGTGCGCACGCCCGCCAGGCCCGCGCCGGGCTCCCCGCCGGGCCGGGTCGTCACCACGTGCACGTCGTGGCCGGCGGCGAGCAGGACGCGCAGGACCTCCTGGACGTGCACGGAGCAGCCCTTGCCGCCGAAGACGGGCACCCCGGGGTCGAGGCTGACGACGACGACGCGCATCAGCGCACCCCCGCCGGCTGCAGCGCCGGAGCCTGCGGCGACGCGACGGCGGTGGAGACGGCGGTGGAGAGGTCCCGCAGCCGGGCCGCCTGGGTGCGTACGTCGAAGAACTGCTCGACGCGGGTGCGGGCGGCCCGCGCGTACCGCCGGCCGAGCTCGGGGTCGTCGAGGAGCCGGCGCAGCGCCGCCGCCAGCGCGACCGGGTCCGCCTCGGGGACGAGGGTGCCGGTGATGCCGTCCAGCACGGCCTCGGGGATGCCCGTCACCGGGGTGGACACGACGGGGGTGCCGAGGGCCATCGCCTCCAGCAGCACCGTCGGCAGGCCGTCGCGGTCCCCGTCGGGGGCGACGACGCACGGGGCCGCGAACACCGCGGCCCGGCGCAGCAGGGCGGCGACCTCGTGCTGGGGCAGCGCCCCGGCGAACTCGACGGCGTCGCCGAGGTCCCGGGCCCGCTCCCGCAGGGACGTCTCCAGCCGTCCGCTGCCGGCGAGGACGAGGCGGACGGGATCGCCTGCGGCGCGCAGGATCCGGACCGCGTCGAGCAGGTCCTCGAAACCCTTCTTCTCCACGAGGCGGCCCACGGCCGCGACCACGCGGTCCCGCCGGAGGGGGGCGTGGTGCTCGAGGGCGTCGAGGTCCAGGCCGTTGTGGACGCGGACGACGTTCGCCGCGGGGTGGTGACGCTGCAGGTGCCGCAGGTTGTAGTCGCTGACGGTGACCACGGCGGCGGCGTCGGTCAGCACACGGTCCAGCAGGGCCGGGTCGGCCGGTGGCACGTAGATGTCCTTGGCGTGCGCGGTGAGGGTGTAGCCGGTGCCGAGCAGCGCCGCGGCCAGCCGCGTGGTCCGTCCCGGCAGCGTGGCGAAGTGGGCGTGCAGGTGGGTGACCGCGTTCTCGCGGGCCCACAGCGCGACCCCGACGGCCTGGGCCGCGACGGCGACCTCCTCGGCCAGCAGCTCGGGCAGCGTCGCGGCGAAGCCCGGGAGGTGCTCCGCCCGGCGCAGGGCCGCCCACAGCGCGCCGCTGGACCGGCCGGCGGTCTCCTCGATCCAGGTGACGGGGGCGTCGACGCCCGCCAGCAGCGCGTGGAACCGCGGGTCGGTGGGGGCCCGCAGGCTCGCGACGGCGATCCGCTCGCCCTGCGCTTCCCGGGCGGCGATCTCCCGGACGACGAACGTCTCGGAGAACCGCGGGTACATCTTCACGACGTAGCCCGTGGTGGGGGTGGTGTCAGCTCGCACGGCGGGACTCCGTTCGGGGGGAGGTGGGGGTGCGGAAGAGGTGGCCGGCCCGGTGCTGGACGGCCCGCAGGCCGTCGAGGGGGCTGCGGCGGCGCGCGGCCGCGTGGTGCACGTCGCCCCGCACGGCGCGGGCGATCCAGTCGGCCAGCGCGGCCGGATCGGGGTCGGTGAGGTGGTCGAGCATCCCGCGCCGGGACATGGCCCGGGCCCGGACGAGCTGTTCGCGGCGCGGACGCGTGCGCGGCACGACGAGGGCCGGGGTGGAGGTGGCCAGCACCTCGGCGACGGTGTTGTAACCGCCCATGCAGACCACGGCGTCGGCGTCCGCCGCCCAGTCGGGGAAGGCGTCGGTGAAGGCGACGACGTCGAGGTCGGTGCGGGCGCGCTCGGCCCGGTCGAGGTCGGCGAGCAGGTCGGCCGCCGCGAACGGCCCGGGCAGCAGGACGAGCCGCGTCCGCGGCGGCAGCGGGGTGGCGAGCAGCGCCCGGGTCAGGTCGGCCCCGTCGACACCCCCACCCACCGCGGCCAGGACGGTGCGCTCCCCCGCCCGGCCCACCGGCTCGACGCCGTGGCGGCGACCGTCGGCGAGGTAGCCGAGGAAGCGGGTGGAGCGGGCCAGGTGCGGGGGCAGCCCGAGGTCGGCCCGCACGTCGTGGACCGCGGGGTCCCCGTAGACCCACACCTCGTCGTACCAGCGGTCCAGGGCGGCCTCCCCGCCGTCGCGCTGCCACTCGCGCCGCGCGGTCGCCGGCCCGTCCAGGACGTCCCGCAACCCCAGCACGACGCGGGTGCCGCCCCGCGTCCGCAGGTCCTCCAGCGCCGGCTCGAGCTCGCCGTGGAAACCCCGCGGGACCTTGTCGACGACGAGCAGGTCCGGCTGCCACGCGGCCAGGGCCCCGGTGAGGACGGCCGAGCGCAGGCCGACGACGACCTCGAGGGGGACGTCGAGCGCCCCCGCCTCGTACCGACCGGAACCGTCCTTGGTGATGGTGGGCAGCACGAGCAGTTCCACCCCCTCGGGGCGCTCGAACCGTTGCGCGGCAGGAGAACCGGTGACGACGAGGACGTCGGGCCGCTCGTCGCCGGCCCGCAGGGCGGCCGCCAGCGCCAGGTTGCGCCGCAGGTGGCCCAGTCCGCACGTGTCGTGCCCGTAGAGGGCGACCCGCGGACGCGGTGGGGAGGACTTCGTCACGGCAGGCTCCTCGGGGGTGGGCTGACCGGCTGGTTGCCGACGGGTGACGACGCTAGGGACGGAGCGTGAGGGGGACGTGAGCCGACGATGAGGGGGTTCTCATCCACGCCTCATGACCGGGGCCGCCCCGGCGGCGACACTGGAGCGGTGCGAACTCCTGCGGTCGTGGGTCTCCTGGGGGCGGGTGCCGTCGGCGTCCTGGCCGTCGGCTTGTCGATGGCGTGGGCCGACGAACCGGCCGAGGACTACGGCGGTCCCGTCCTCGCCTCACCCGGCGCCCCCGCGCCCACCCCGTCCGGGCAGGTCTCCCCGACCGGAGCCGTCCCGGCCCCGACCTCCCCCGCCCTCACGCTCGCCCCGGTCTCCCCCGCGGCCCCCTCGAGCCCCACGCGGGTCGGCGGCGGCCTGGTGACCGTGCCCCCGCCCGGCGCCGTCCAGCTCGACGACGACGACGCCCCTGACGACGGGGACGACGACAGCGACGACGACGAGGCGGACGAGGCGGACGAGGCGGACGACGACGAGTGAGGCCCCGTCCACCCCGCCGCCCGCTCCTGCGCACCGTCCGCGCCAAGGTCCTGGCCGCCGTGCTGGCGGCCGCCGGGTTCGGCCTCGTGCTCACCGGCGCCGTGTCCGTCCTGGTCCAGCGCGGCACCACCGACCAGCGCGTCGACGCCTCGATCGGCCAGGAGGTCCAGGAGCTGCGCGTGTTCGCCGCCACCGGCGTCGACCCGCGCACGGGCCGGCCCTTCGCCTCCGTCGTCGACCTGCTGCGGGCGAAGATCGAGAGCGACGTCTCGGACGAGTACGAGACGGCGCTCGGCATCGTGCGCGGGGGACCCACCTACGCCTCCGCGGTGCGCCCCTTCGACCTCAACACCCCTGCGGTGCGGGCGTTCGCGCTGGGGCTGACGCCCGACGCCCCAGCCACCACGACGTTCGTGACGACCGCCGAGGGACGCATGCAGGTGACGGCGGTGCCGGTGGCCCTGACGCCGGCCGACCCGGCCCAGCCGTCGGAGGGCGTCTACGTCGTCGGCCACGACCTGTCGCCGGAGTACCGGCTCGTCGACGAGAACACCCGCAACTTCGCGGTCACGGCCGTCGGCGCGCTGCTGCTCGTCGCGGCCGTCGGGTACCTCGTGATCGTGCGCCTGCTGCGCCCGCTGGACCACCTGCACGCGGCCGCCGTCGGGGTGGGCGCCGACGACCTCTCCCACCGCGTGCCCGTGCACGGTGACGACGACGTGGCCGACCTGGCCCGCGGCTTCAACGGGATGCTGGAGCGGCTGGAGTCCTCCTTCGAGAGCCAGCGGCAGTTCCTGGACGACGCCGGGCACGAGCTGCGGACGCCGCTGACGATCGTGCAGGGGCACCTGGAGCTGCTGGACGTCGCCGACGAGCGGGACGTCGCCGAGACGCGCGCGCTGGTGCTCGACGAGCTGGCCCGCATGACGCGCCTGGTCGACGACCTGACGCTGCTGGCCAAGGCCCGCCAGCCCGACTTCGTGCGGCTGGCGCCCGTGGAGGTCGGTCAGCTCGTCGACGAGGTGTTCGACAAGGTCGTGCCGCTCGGCGAGCGGGACTGGCGCGTCGACGAACGCACCGAGGTGACCGTGGCGGCCGACGCCCAGCGGCTCACGCAGGCCGTCGTCCAGCTCGTGTCCAACGCCGTGAAGTTCACCCGGCCCGGCGACCTCGTCGCCCTGGGCAGCGCCGTGCACGACGGGGAGCTGCGCCTGTGGGTGCGCGACGACGGCCCCGGCGTCCACCCCGACGACCTCGAACGGATCTTCGAGCGCTTCGGCCGCGCCGCGACGGGACGGGGTGTCGAGGGGTCCGGCCTGGGCCTGTCGATCGTCACCGCCATCGCGGAGGCGCACGCAGGTCGCGTGGACGTGCGCAGCGCCCCCGGCCAGGGCGCCGTCTTCACCCTCGTCCTGCCGCTGGCCGCCCCGGCGGAGACCGCCGCCACGGGCGCGACCCCCGCCGGGCTCCGTCCACCCGCCCCCCAGGAGGTCCCGTGACGAGCATCCTCATCGCCGAGGACGAGACCCGCATCGCGGCCTTCGTCGAGAAGGGACTGCGCGCCGGCGGCTACGCGACGACCATCGCGACGGACGGGCGCACCGCCCTGGACCTGGCGAGCACGGGCCTGTTCGACCTGCTCGTGCTCGACATCGGCCTGCCCGGGATGGACGGCTTCGAGGTGCTGCGGCGGCTGCGGGCCGACAAGCACGGCCTGCCGGTCGTCATCCTCACCGCACGCGACGCCGTCGACGACACCGTCGCGGGCCTGGACGGAGGCGCCGACGACTACGTCACCAAGCCGTTCCGCTTCGAGGAGCTGCTGGCCCGCATCCGGCTGCGGCTGCGCGACGACCGGTCGGCGGAGGTGACCGTCCTGAGCGCCGGGGAGCTGCAGCTGGACCTGCTGACGCGCACGGCCGCCGTCGGGGGGCGGTCGGTGGCGCTGTCGAGCCGGGAGTTCTCCCTCGCCGAGGCCTTCCTGCGCCACCCCGGCCAGGTCCTGTCCCGCGAGCAGCTCCTCAGCTCCGTCTGGGGCTACGACTTCGACCCCGGGTCCAACGTGGTCGACGTCTACGTGCGCTACCTGCGCAAGAAGCTGGGCGCCGACCGCTTCGAGACGGTGCGCGGCATGGGGTACCGGCTCCTGGAGCGGTGAGCGGGCGCCGACGGGAAGCTTCGGGCGCCGGGTCTGGTTGTGCTGTCCATGAGCACTCAGGCACTGACCCTGGAGACGCACGACGAGACCGTGAAGGACGGGATCGTCCTCATCGACTTCTGGGCCGACTGGTGCGGGCCGTGCAAGCAGTTCGCTCCCGTCTTCGAGCAGGCCTCCGAGCAGCACGACGACATCACCTTCACCAAGGTGGACACCGAGGAGCAGCAGCAGCTCGCCGCCCGCTACGGCATCACCTCGATCCCGACGCTGGTCGCCTACCGCGACGGCATCCCGGTCTTCGGCCAGCCGGGCGCCCTGCCCGGGCCCGCCCTGGAGGACCTCATCCAGCAGGTGAAGTCGCTGGACATGGACCAGGTGAAGCAGCAGTACGCCCAGGCCCTCGAGGCCCAGCAGCAGCAGGCCCAGGAGCAGGCGCAGCAGCAGGCCGCGCCGCAGCGCCAGGGTGTGCGCGCCGGGACGGACCCCGCCGCCTTCTGACGATCCACCGCGATCCACCGTGAGAGCCCCCGTCCGCACCGGACGGGGGCTCTCGCGCGTTCGGGCAGGATCGCGCCGTGGACCGAGGACACCTGCACCACCTCGAGCTGTGGCGCGACGACGCCACGGCGCCCGACGGCCCGTGACCCTGGCTGCTCACCCGCCTCGCCTGGGCCCGCCCCGACGACTGGCACGTTCGGGCACGAGGTCACCCCGCGCCCGGTCATCGAGCACGAGGTCACCCCGTGCCCAGCACCACACCGCACGCCTCAGGACGCGCGGCGGTAGCGCACGTGCGTCGACCGCGGCGACGTCACGACCTCCACGGGCGTGAAACCGAACGTCTCCACCCCGTCGAACAACCGCTCGCCCCCGCCCAGCAGCACCGGTGCGACGTCGAGCGTCAGCTCGTCGACGACCCCGGCCCGCAGCGCCTGCCGCGCCGTGGACGCACCACCGGCGATGTCCACCCCGCGCCCGTCCGCCGCCTCCACGGCCGCGGCGTACGCGGCGTCGAACCCGTCGGTGACGAAGTGGAACGTCGTCCCGCCCGCCTTCTCGACCGGGTCGCGCGGGTGGTGCGTCAGCACGAACACCGGCGCGTGGTACGGCGGTTCCTCACCCCACCAGCCGGTCCAGTCCACCCCGTCGACGGGTGCCCACTCCCCGCGCACCGGCCCGAACATGTTGCGGCCCATGACGTACGCACCGCGGGGTCGCATGAGCCAGCCGACGGCCGTGCGGTCGGCGTCGTGGTCGGGTTCGCCGAGGTGCCAGCGGTGCAGCTCCACACCGCCGCGGCCCAGCGGGTCCGCCAGGCTCTGGTCCGGACCGGCGACGTAGCCGTCGAGGGAGAGGGACAGGTGGCAGGTGGTGTCCGTCATCGCGCCAGCCTCGACCCCGCCCGGGCCCGGTGCCAACCTGTCGACGGCCCGACGTGGCCTGCCGCCCGTGCCCTGCGCCGCGACCTCGCCGCGCTCGGGCTGGACGTGAGCCACTCGGCGGCGCTGGAGTTCCACACCGCCGTGCTGGGGTTCAAGTGCTCGTGGGAGCACCGCCCCCGACCCGACCTGCCGCTGCACGCCCGGGTCCGCCGCGACGACGCGGAGCTCGACCTGTCCGAGCACCACGGCGACGGCACCCCGGGGACGGTCGTGCGGGTGCCCGTCCGGGACGTCCGCGCCCTGCGTCGCGAACTCTCACCGCGGTTGGCCCCCCGGCAGTTCCCGGGGGTCGAGGACGACGCGCCGGGTGGCCCGACGATGACCGTCCTCGACCCCTCCGGGAACTCCCTGCGGTTCTGCCGGCAGGGCTGAACCCCTCAGGCGTCGGTGGTGCTGCGCCCCACCACGAGCGACTCCCCGCGGAAGAACCCGGGACGTCGCGCGTACTGCACGGCCATGACGAGGAGGCCCAGGCCCAGCACCCCGATGCCGAGGATGAACACGAGCCCGACGCCGCCGATCTCCGAACCCGACCCGTAGGAGGGGTCCATCGAGTCGACCGCGGTCTGCACGAAGAACACCAGCAGCAGCAGGCCGCCGACGAGGGGGGCCAGGCAGGTGGTGAGGAACGCCTTGGCGTTCCCGCCCCAGCTGCCGCGGAAGTACCAGACGCAGGCGAGGGCCGTGACGCCGTAGTAGAAGCAGACCATCATGCCGAGGGCGGTGATGGTGTCCGACAGGACGTTCACCGAGACCACGCGCATGACCGCGTAGAACACCGACGCCACGACGGCGGCGACGACGGTGGCGTACCCGGGCGACTGGAACCGCCGGCTCACCTGCGCGTACCGCGGCGGCAGGGCGCCGTAGTGCCCCATGGCCAGCATCGTGCGCGCCGGGCCGATGAACGTCGACTGCAGCGAGGCCGCCGAGGAGGCGAGGACGCACAGGGACATGAGGATCGCGAAGGGCCCCATGACCGGGCCGGCGAGCGCGGCGAAGATGTTCTCCTGGATGTCGGCGTTGCCCATCCCGAACTCGTCCGCACCGGTGCCGGAGAACGACAGGACCGCGAGGGCGATGGTCAGGTAGAGGACGACGATGACGGCGATCGTGGACAGCGCGGCGCGGCCGGGCGTGGTGCGCGACCCCTGCGTCTCCTCGTTCATCGTCAGGACGACGTCCCAGCCCCAGTAGATGAACACCGAGAGCGAGATGCCGGCGGCGAAGGCGGAGAACGACTCCACGCCGAGCGGGTTGAACCAGCCGGGGTCGATGCTCAGGCCCGCCGGGGCGCTGCCGTCGGCGACCTTGCTGAACGCCGCGACCGCGAACCAGCCGAGGACCAGGAGCTGGAACCCGACGAGCACGTACTGCACCGTCTTGGTCGCCTCCAGGCCCCGGTAGGACACCCAGCAGGCCAGCGCCATGAACACCAGGCAGGTCACGACGTTGACGGGAACGTTCGCGGCGAGGTCGGCGATGCCCTCGTTCCCGGTGAGCTGGGCGAGCATGAGGTAGAAGAAGTCGACGGCGATGCCCGCGAGGTTCGACAGGACGAGGATCGTGGCGGCGAGCAGCCCCCACCCGCCCATCCACCCGATCCAGGGGCCGAACGCGCGGGAGCTCCAGGTGAACGTCGTCCCCGCGTCGGGCATGGCGTTGTTCAGGGCCCGGTACCCGAGGGCGACGAGCAGCATGGGGACGAAACCCACGATGAAGATCGCGGGCAGGTGGTCGCCGACGGCCGAGGCCGTCGGGCCGAGGGCCCCGGTCAGGGTGTACGCCGGGGCGATCGTCGAGACGCCGATGACGACGGCGCCGAGCAGGCCGACCTGCCCGCCGCTGAGGCCCTTGGCCTCCTGGGTGGAGCCCTCGGGCGTCGCGCTCACGCCGCACCTCCGGACGTGCTCACCGAGGTGGAGCGCGGCACGACGACGACGGGGACGGGCACGTGGCGCAGGATGCGCGCGGCCGTCGGCCCGAGGAAAGTCTGCCGCCCCTGCGCCAGCCGGGAGGACCCGACGATCAGCAGACCGCCTGCCGCCCAGTCGATCGAACCCACTGCCTCCGCCATGGTGCGTCCTCGCCCCATCTCCACGCTCACCGGCACGGCCGCCGAGCGCGACCGCACGTCCTCGACCAGGGCCTGCACCCGGGTCACCGCGTCCGGGTCCGCCCCGGCCGCGGTGTCGGACGCGGCGCGGTCGACCTCGACGAGGTTCACCACGTGCAGGGGCAGCCCGTTGCGGGCAGCAGCCTGCCACGCCTCGGCCAGGACCGCGGCGGCTCCGGGCCGGGTGCCCACCGCGACGTACAGGTGGTCCACCCGTTCGGGCGTCTCACGTCGCGGAACGAGCAGCACCGGCACGGGCGAGGCGTGCAGCAGCGCCCGGGCGACCGACCCCACGCCGAGGGGGTTCACTCCCCCGTCGGCGCCGACGACGACGGCGGCCGCGCCGGTCTCCGTCGCCGCGTCGAGCAGGCCCTCGGCGACGGACCCGGCGGTCCGGACGTCGGCCCGCGCGTCCACGCCGGGGCCGATGGCCGCGAGCGCCTCGTCGGCCCAGCCGCGGGCCTGTTCGGTGATGACGCCCGTGACGTCCCCGACGGGCGGGTAGACGCCGCTGAAGGGGTCGTCGCTGCGGACGACCACGACGACGTCGAGCCCGACGCCGAGCGAGCGGGCCAGCACGGCCGACCAGCGCAGCGCGTCGCGGCCGCGGTCGCCCCCGTCGTAGGCGACGACGTAGCGCGGCCCCTCCGTGGTCGTCACGCCAGGGCCGCGGTGACGTCGGCGGCCGCGGCGCGGCCGGAGCGCAGGGCGCCGTCGACGTGCTGGTAGCCCTCGGCCGCCAGGTCCGAGCACGCCCAGTGGATGCGGCCGACGGGGGTGCGCTGGTCGGCGCCGTACCGGGCGAGGCCGCCGAGGTCGAAGCTCGCGGCGTACGCCCCGCGCGTCCACTCCTCGCTGCCCCAGTCCGACTCGTAGTAGGCGATCGGCGCGAGGGCCTGCTCGCCGAGGAACTGCGCGATGGACTCCAGGATCCGCGCCCGGCGCTCCTCCTCGGGCAGGGCGAACACCGCGTCCGCCTTCTCGTCGGCGACGAAGGCGACGAGGGTCCCGCGGTCGTCGCCGTGGATGGTGTTGTCGTACACCTCCTGCACGAGCGTGCTCGTGCCGAACCCCGTGCCGGACAGGCCGTCGTGCCGCCAGAACGGCGTCGCGTACGTGGCGTGCACCTTGATGACGAGGCCCATCGACAGGTGCTGGTGCATCTGGTGCTGGCGGCGCGGCAGCGGCGGGTCGTAGCTGATGCGGGAGAACAGCGGCGGCGGCACGGCCACGACGACGCGCTGGGCGCGGACGGTGACGCGGTCGGACTCGACGACGACACCGTCCTCCCCGTGCCGGATCGTGCGGACGGGCGTGTCCAGGTGCACGCGGTCACCGAGGTCGGCGGCCAGCCGCTCGGAGACCGACTGCATCCCGCCGATGACGCGGCGGTCGAGGATGAAGCACTCGTCCGTGAGGTGCGTGAAGGACCCGGCGGAGGCGGCCATGAGGACGGCTTGCAGCGTCGAGAACGCGTGGGCGGGCTTGGTGAGCATGGCCCCGGCGATGAAGAGGGCGATGGTCGTGCACGCCTCCTCGTCGTCGGACTGCCGGCGCAGCCAGTCCCCGAAGGAGATGGTGTCGAGCTCGCGGGCCCGCGGGTGCGCCCAGGGTTCGGTGGCCCCGACGGCGGCGACGAGGTCGTCCATGAGCTCGGTGAGCCGGGCGATCTCCTTGGCGGTGGAGTCCGAGACGGGGAAGACGTCCCCGCGGTAGGTGCGACGGACCCCGTCGGCGCCGATGTGGACGTTCTCGCCCTCGCGGTAGCGGGGGTAGGTCTCCATGCCGAGCTCGTCGAGCAGGCCGAGCAGCTCGGTCTGGTCCGGGGAGACCCACTGGCCGCCGATCTCCAGGGTCACGCCGTCGCGCTCGTCGGTCCAGGTGCGGCCACCGACGCGGTCGCGCGCCTCCAGGACGACGACGTCGTGACCGGCGGCGACGAGGTGGCGGGCGGTGTTCAGCCCGGCCGGTCCGGCACCGACGACGACCACGTCGGCGCTGAGTTCAACGGGGTTCACGGGGACCTCCGGGTCCGGATCGACGGTGACTGCCTGGAAGTGAACAGGCTTCATTAATGGCCCTGACCGAGCCCCTGTCAAGGGTGTGGGCCACGATGACCGCGTGCCCACCGCCGCCTCCTCCCCCGCCCCGCGCCGGGGGCGCGGGCGTCCCAGCCGCCCGGTGCTGACGGCGGACGGCATCACCACCGAGGCCGTCGCGCTCCTGGAGGAGCGGGGTCAGGACGGGCTGACGATGGCGGCCCTGGCCCGTCGCCTCGGGGTCGCTCCCAGCGCGCTCTACAACCACGTCGCGACGAAGCAGGACGTGCTGCGCGCGGTGCAGGACGACGTCAACCGCGGGATCGACTGCTCGGGGTTCGGCCGGCTGCCGTGGGACGCGGCCCTCGCCGACTGGGCCCGCTCCTACCGCGACGCCTACGAACGCCACCCCGCGCTCGTCCCGGTGATGGCGGTGACGCCGGTGCGCAGCGCGCCGCACACCGTCGAGATGTACGAACGGGTCAGTTCCGGGCTGCTGGCGGCGGGCTGGCCCGCGCACCTCGTGACGAACGTCGTCGTGGCCGTGGAGTCGTTCGTGCTCGGGTCCGCCCTCGACACCGAGGCCCCCGCGGACATCTTCGACCCCGGCGACCTCGCCGCCAGCGCACCGGGGGTCACGACGGCGAACGCCGCCCGGCCGGAGGGTGACACGGCACGCGCAGCGTTCGAGCTGGGGCTGAGCGCCCTGTTGACGGGGTTGCGGGGCCTGCTCGCCGCACCGGGGTGAGAGGTGCGCTCAGGTCCCCGGCCGGGAAGTCGTGCAACAACCGGGGGTGCTGATCGCGTCGTTCCTGCTGTGACCCCTCCAGCCGGCGGTGCCGAGCACCCCAGCGCCACCCCGCCGAGGAGCCCGCACGACCCGACGACAGGAGCGACCCTGAGCGACCACGGGGCCTGCCCCGTCCACGTCGAGGAGCGACCCGCCGCATCACCCCGCAGTGACGGGGACCTGGAGTCCCTGGTGGCGTGGAAGGGCCCGCAACTGGTCCGGCTGGCCCGGACGCTGCTGCGCGACGAGCACCAGGCCGAGGACGTCGTCCAGGACGTCCTCGCCACCTGCGTGCTCAAGTGGAGCCGCATCCAGGCCGTCGAGAACCCCTCGGCCTACCTCAACCGCATGCTCGTGAACGCGGTCACCACGTCCCGACGACGCCCCTGGCGACGGGAGCACGCCGCCGACCCCGTGGACCTGCCCCAGCTCACCGAGCAGGCCCAGCACCGCCTCGCCACAGCTGGTGGGAGTGACGTCGCCGGCTCGCACGCCGAGCGTCAACGATGCCTGGAACTGCTGCGCCGACTGCCGGACAAGCAACGCGTCGCCGTCGTCCTGCGCCTGTACGAAGGACTGCCCGACAACGAGATCGCCGACCTCATGGACTGCTCGACCGCCACCGTGCGCAGCAACGCCCACCGCGGGCTGGCCACGCTGCGCCGACTGCTCACCGAGGAGGGCATCACCCGTGCCTGACCGCCCCGACCACCTCCGCGGCCCCGGAGCCGACGGGTCCCAGGACCCGGCGATCGAGCTGCTGCTGGCCGCTTTCGACCGGGACGTCCGCACCCGGCCCGTGAACGAACCACGCCTCGCCGCCGGGACCCGTGCTCGACTGCGCCACCGCCGCCGGGTGCGGCGGGTGCAGATCGCTGCCACGGCCCTCGCCGTCGCCGCGTCCGTGGGGGTTGCCGTGAGCCTGTGGCCCGGGTCGACACCGACGGTCTCGACCACTCCGATCGCGCAGTCCCCCAGCGAGAGCCCGGCCGGGGAAGCACGCATGGACGTGGTGGCCTACGACCTCCCGGACATGTCCAGGGCCCGTGCGGTCCTGCCCAGTGGTGGAACACTGACGAACCTCGGAGGCGTGGCGGACCAGTCGCGCGCGGAGACGCCGCTGGCGGGTCCGGTGATGTGCTCCGGGGACTCCGGCGAAAGTTTCGCCGTGCAGGACTGGGGCATCGCCGGACGGCAGTTCCAGTGGCACGACGACACCGTGGCGCAACGCGAGGACACCCTCGTGGTCAGCGGGTGGCCGACCGGCACCGGCGCTGACGTGTTCCGGGCCGCCACCGCCGGCTCGCTGCCGTGCGAGATGTCCGGGCAGCTCACACCGGTGGACCTGGCGGTCCCCGGCGCGGAGCAGACCTGGGCAGCGGTCGCCGACCTGGGGGGCCCAGCCGCCTACCTGACCGGGTCGGTCCAGGTGGGCGACCTGATCGTCAGCGCCTCCCTGCCCGCGGCCACGCCCCTCGCGGCGACCGCGCGTTCCGGGGAACTCTCGGCGGTGCTCCGCGCTGCGGTGGACGACCTGCGGGCGAGCGACCTGCCCGCCGTCGACGGCCGGTGAGCCGGGTGCTCCACGCTTCCCGGGGAACGGCATGACGTCGCGGGAGTTTCGTCGGGCCTCGTGGGCCTCGTGGGCCCGCGTGGGCCGGCGTTCCGGTGGCCGTGGTGTCGCTCGTGCGCGGTCGCGCCTCAGGGAGCGAGGCACCTGCCGACGTCTTCGATCAGGGCGACCTCCCGGCAATGGACAGTTCCGGGTAGGCCCGAAGCCGTTCCCGGAGACCGGACACGCTCCCGCCACGGAAGCCGCACGCGGCGATGCCGACTGGCACCACGCATCACAGTCCACAGTTCGCAACACGTTGCGTCGCATAAAGTTACGGTGGTCCTACCCTTTCGACACAGGGGTTGTTCGACTAGTATGGAACACGTGAAAACCGGCGCCCAGTCCGCAGCCCAGGACGCTCTCACGCGCCTGAGTTCCGTCCTGGACGACCTCAACGCTCTGCCGTTGGGAACCCTCGACCGCGACGACGTCGACCACCTCACCCGCTCGCTCTACGCCCTCGGCAACCGCCTCGACGCCGCCAAACTCCACGCGGTGCGCCGCGCCCTCGAGCACGCCCCCGAGAGCGCCGTCGTCGACCTGCTCGCCACCAACCCCGTCAACCTCTCCCGCACCCTGGCCCGCAAGGACGTCGCCGCCGCCCGGCACACCGACCCGACGGTTCACTGGGACGGGAGGATCGGTGGACTCGACGGCGACCGCGGCTCCCTCGCCCGCACCGGTGAGCAACTGGCGGCCGGGAACACCACCCTGCACCACGTCCACGGCGCCGTCACCGCACTGCAGTCCATCCCCACCCCCCTGCGCCGCGGCACCGTCGACATCGACGTGCAGATGGACACCGGCGAGCGGGTCTGGACCACCCAACGCCGCGCCGACCTCATCGACGGGCACTTCGCCACCGTCAGCGGCACCCAACCGCTGGGCACCGCGACCCACCTGAGCGAAGAACTCCTCACCCGCCTGGACCCCGAACGCGTGGACCGGCACGTCCGCGACCTCGAACCGGACTCCGCCAGCCGCCGCACCCTCACCTTCACCCGCCGCCACGGCATGCTGCGCATGACCGTCGACCTCGACGAGGCCGCCGCCGTCGTCGTCCGCTCCGCCCTCGAAGCCGCCGCCAAACCCCTGCCCACGGCATCAGGTGACGACACCCGCTCGCTCGGGCAACGCCGCCACGACGGCCTCGTCGACCTCGTCACCACCGGCGCCCACCACCCCGCCAGCAGCACCGACCCGGTCGTCGCGCACAAGGCCACCGTCGTCCTGCGCGCCACCCTCGACGACACCGGCGCCCTGCAGTCCGGCACCGCCACCGCCGACACCCACGGCCCCGTCACCGACGCCACCCTGCGCGCCGCCTCCTGCGACGGCGACGTCACCGTCGCCGTCATGGACCGCCTCGGCCGACCCCGCTCCCTGCACACCCTGGACCGGCACGCCAGCGACAACCAACGCCTCATCGTCGCCGAACGCGACCGCGGCTGCATCGCCCCCGGCTGCGGAGCCCCGGCCTGGGCCTGCCACCTGCACCACGTCGTCCACTGGGCCGACGGAGGACCCACCAGCGTCGACAACCTCGTCCTCCTCTGCGGCAGGGACCACCGAGCCCTCCACGCCGGCCGCCTCGAAGCCCGGTTCGGCGAGGACGGGTTACCGGAAACCAGACGCCTCCAACGCGACCTGGGCCAGCTCATGACCCCCGGACCCTGGACGCGCAACGACCACCCCACCCTGCTGCAGAGGACGCGGAAACTCGCCCGCGCCCTCGAACAGGACGACCTCACCCTCAGGAAGTGAGCGGTTGCTGACGCGCGCAGAGCGTCAGCCGGGTCAGCGCCCCCGCAGCACCAGGTCGGGCAGCTTCGCCTGGAGTTCGGCGACCGTCGTCCCCCACGTCTCCTCGACGACGACCTCGCCGCCCCCCAGGGACAGCACGGCCTCCTCGCTGTAGACGCGCGAGACGCAGCCGACCCCGGTGAGGGGGTACGTGCACTCCCGCACCAGCTTCGGGGACCCGTCGCGCCCGAACAGCGGCATGACGACGAACACGGCCTTCGCCCCCGTCGCGAGGTCCATCGCCCCGCCGACGGCCGGGATCGCGTCGGGCGCACCCGTGTGCCAGTTGGCGAGGTCCCCGTTCGCGGCGACCTGGTAGGCGCCGAGGACGCAGACGTCGAGGTGGCCGCCCCGCATCATGGCGAAGCTGTCGGCGTGGTGGAAGTACGACGCCCCCGGGGTCTCGACCACCGGGATCTTGCCGGCGTTCACGAGGTCGGGGTCGATCTCGTCCCCCACGGCCGCCCGGCCCATCCCGAGCATCCCGTTCTCGGTGTGCAGAACGACCCCGGACTCCGGGGTCAGGTGGTCGGCGACCAGCGTCGGCCGGCCGATGCCGAGGTTCACGTAAGCGCCCTCGGGGATGTCGCGGGCGACCCGCGCGGCCAGCTCGTCCTTCGACAGGGGACCCCGGTCGGTGTTCTGGACCGTCACGCCGCCACCCCCACGCGCACGACGCGGTCGACGTAGATCGCCGGCGTCACGACGTCCTCGGGGTCCAGCGAGCCCGTCGGCACGACGTCGGAGACCTGCACGACGCTCGTCCTCGCGGCCGCCGCCATGACGGGTCCGAAGTTCCGGGCCGTCTTGCGGTACACCAGGTTCCCGAACTCGTCGGCGAGGTGCGCCTTGACGAGGGCCACGTCGCCGTGGATCGGGAACTCCAGCAGGTGCTCTCGCCCGTCGATCACGCGGGTCTCCTTCCCCTCGGCCAACGGGGTGCCGGCACCCGTCGGGCAGTAGAACGCGCCGATGCCGGCCCCGGCGGCCCGCAGCCGCTCGGCCAACGTGCCCTGCGGCACGAGTTCGAGCTCGATCCGTCCGGCCCGGTACAGCTCGTCGAACACCCAGGAGTCGCTCTGCCGTGGGAACGAGCAGACGATCTTGCGGACGCGGTCCGCGGCCAGCAGGGCCGCGAGCCCGACGTCGCCGTTCCCGGCGTTGTTGTTGACGACGGTGAGGTCCTTCGCACCCTGCCGCAGCAGGGCGTCGATGAGTTCCACGGGCTGGCCGGCCGCGCCGAAACCCCCGATGAGGACGGTCGCCCCGTCGGCGACGTCCGCGACGGCCGCGTCGGCGTCGGCGGCGAACTGCGTGCGACTCAACGGACTCCTGCCTCCTGCGCGTCGGTGTTCTCCAGGACGACGGCGAGCCCCTGCCCGACGCCGATGCAGATCGCCGCCACGCCCCAGCGGACGCGCTCGGCGCTCATCCGGGCCACCAGGGTTCCCACGATCCGGCCCCCGGACGCCCCGAGCGGGTGCCCCAGCGCGATGGCCCCGCCCCGGGTGTTCACCAGGCCCGGGTCGACGCCCCAGGCGTCGACGCAGGCGAGCGACTGGACGGCGAACGCCTCGTTCAGCTCGACCGCGCCCACGGCGTCCCAGCCGATCCCGGCACGGGCCAGCGCCCGGTTCGCGGCCTCGACGGGGGCGAACCCGAAGTCCTGCGGGTCGAGCGCGAACGTGCCGCGGCCGGCGACGCGGGCGAGCGGGTCGTGCCCGACGGCGGCGGAGGCCCCGGCCGTCCCGAGCAGCACCGCGGAGGCGCCGTCGGACAGCGGCGAGGCGTTCCCGGCCGTGATGGTGCCGGCCGGGTCGAACGCGGGCTGCAGCCCGGCGAGCCGTTCGACGGTCGTGCCGGGCCGGATCCCCTCGTCCTTCGTCACCTCACCCACCGGCACGACGAGGTCGTCGTAGAAACCCTCGGCCCACGCCGCGGCGGCGCGCTCGTGCGAGCGGACGGCGAACTCGTCCTGGCGCGTGCGGGAGATGCCGAACCGCTGCTGCAGCAGCTCGTTCGCGCCGCCGAGGCTGACGGTCCACTCCTTCGGCATCCGCGGGTTCACCAGCCGCCAGCCCAGCGTCGTCGAGACCGCCGTGACGTCCCCCGCCGGGAACGCGCGGGAGGGCTTGGGCAGCACCCACGGTGCCCGCGACATCGACTCCACGCCGCCCGTGAGGACGACCTGCGCGTCGCCGGTCTCCAGGGCGCGCGACCCGGCGAACAGCGCGTCGAGCCCGGAACCGCAGAGCCGGTTGACCGTGCTGCCGGGCACGGACGTCGGCATCCCGGCGAGCAGCACGGCCATCCGGGCGACGTTGCGGTTGTCCTCGCCGGCACCGTTGGCCAGGCCCAGGTGCACCTCGTCGACGGCCTCGGCGGGCAGCTGCGGAGAGCGGTCGAGGGTCGCGCGCACGACGGCGGCGGCCAGGTCGTCCGGGCGGGCCTCGGCGAGCGCGCCGCCGAACTTGCCGAAGGGAGTGCGGACGGCGTCGTAGACGTACGCCTCGGGTCGAGCCTCGGATCCAGCCATGACCCCAGCCTGGCCCCGCCACGCCCATACGTCCAACATCCGTTGCGGACCGGCGCGGTACTCAGGGAGTATGGGCGGGTGACGTTGCGCCGCCTGGAGTACTTCGTCGCCGTGGCCGAGGAGCAGTCGTTCACGGGGGCCGCCCGCGCGCTGCACATGGCCCAGCCACCGCTGTCCAGCCAGGTGCGTGCCCTCGAGCGCGAGCTCGGGGCGGAACTGTTCGACCGCAGCGGTCGCACTCCCGTCCTCACCCCCGCCGGCCGGGCCCTCCTGCCGGAGGTCCGTCGTCTGCTCGCCGCCTACGCCCGGTTCCCCGCCACCGCGCAGCAGGCCCGCGACGGCAGCGTCGGACGGTTGCGGGTGGGCCTGGTCCCCTCGGCCGTGGCGGGCGGGCTCCCGGAGGTGCTGCGCCGCGTCCGCACCGAGCTGACCGGGCTGGAGGTGGCCCTGGTCGAAGGACGGCCCGCCGACCTGCTGCGCCGCCTCGACCTCGACGACCTCGACGTCGTCCTGCTCTACGCCGCCCCGGACGGTCCCGCGCTGGCCTCGCAGGTCCTCGCGGACGAACCCCTGGTGCTTGCCCTGCCCCGCGGCCACCGGCTGACGGCGCGCCCCGCGGTCGCCGTGGCCGACCTCGAGCACGAACCGCTCCTGATGCCCGCCCGGCACGGCGACGACGGCCTGCGGGAGCGGACGTCGGCGCTGCTCGCCGGCGTCCACGTCCGGGTCGCACAGGACGACCTGTGGATGGTGCAGACGATGGTCGCCCTCGTCGCCGCCGGTCTCGGCTGTGCGGTCGTGCCGGCCTCGACGACGGGGCTGCGGCCGGACGCCGTCGAGTACCGCCCGTTCACCGGCGCCGTCCCGGGCCTGGAACTGGTCGCGACGTGGCGCGAGGACCGGGACCACCCGCCGGTGGCCCGGTTCCTCGCGCTCTGGCCGACGGTCCGACCGACGGGGGGTCGGACTAGCGTCGGCGACCGGCGATGACCTTCTGCAGGACGACGAACGCGAGCAGCACGGCCCCGATGAACACCCGCGTCCACCAGGAGTCGAGGTCCTCGCGGGCGATGAGCACCTGGATGAGGCCGTACACGAGCACCCCGGCCCCGGTGCCCAGGACGAACCCGACGCCACCGGACAGCAACGTCCCGCCGATGACGACGGCCGCGATGGCGTCCAGCTCCATCCCGATGCCCGTGAGGTTGAACCCCGACTTCGTGTAGAGCGCGAACAGGATGCCCGCGAGGCCCGCGCAGGTGCCGGAGATGACGTACACCCCGATGCGGGTGCGGGCCGGACGCAGCCCCATGAGTTCCACGGCCGCGCCGCGGTCCCCCGCACCCAACCCGTAGACCGTCCGGCCGAAGCGCGTGTAGTGCAGGACGTACACGGCCAGGAGCAGGACGCCGACCGCGATGAGCATGCTGGCGTTGATGCGCCAGGTCTCGCGGCCCTCCCCGAACTTCAGGCTCCACGAGGCCAGCGCCGAGAACCCGTCGTCGTCGATCTTCAGGGAGTTCGTGCTGACGACGTTCGCCAGCCCGCGGGCCAGGAACATCACGGCGAGGGAGGCGATGAACGGCTGGATGTCGAACACCTGCACCATGACGCCGATGAGCAGCCCGCAGCACGTCCCGATGAGGACGCCGAGGACGAGCACCACGGGCAGCGGAGCGCCGGCCGTGAACAGCTTCGCCGTCACCAGCCCGACGAGGGCCACCACGGCCCCGACCGAGAGGTCGATGCCCCCGGCGAGGACGACGAACGTCATGCCCACGGCGAGGACGAGCAGGTAGGAGTTGTCCAGCAGCAGGTTCGACAGCAGCCGCATGCTGAGGAAGTCGCTGCGGGCGGTGCTGTACCGCTGCTGGCCCACGCCCAGCATCACGACGAGGGTGACGAGGGTGCCGACGACCGGCAGGAAGCGGCGGTCGACGCGGTCCACGAGGGCGCGGACCCGCCGGGTGCTCGGCCGCGGCGGCGCGCCCGAGGGCGCCTGGGGTGACAGTCCCGTGCTCATGCGGCCACCTCCGTCGCCACGGGCCGGCGCGTGCGCGGCGGCCGGCTCCTCCACCGGGAACGCAGCGCCGGGGACGCGGCGACGCAGACCGCGATGAGGACCAGCGCCTTGAACAGCGGCGTGGTCTGGCTCGGCAACTCAAAGACGATGACCGCCCGTTCCAGGGTCGACAGCAGCAGCGCCCCCACGACGAGCCCGCCGAGGTGGAAGCGCCCGCCGTCCAGCCGGGTGCCACCGAGGACGACGACCATGATGGCGTCGAGTTCCTTGAGCAGGCCGATGTTGTTCGCGTCGGCGGCCATCGTGGGTGCGCCGTAGACGATGCCGGCCAGGGCTGCGAGGAGGCCCGCGAGGACGTAGACGACCCACGTCGTGGAGCGGGCACCGACGCCCGCCAGGCGACTGGCCTCGCGGTTGGTGCCGACGGCCTCGAGGAACATCCCCAGAGCGGTCCGGCGCACGGCCAGCGCCACGAGCACGAACACCGCCCCGGCGATGACGACGGGAACGGGGACGCCGAGGACGAAACCCGATCCGATGGACTTGAACGGCGGGCTGGTCACCGTGGTGATCTGCCCCTTGGTGATGAGCATGGCGATCCCGCGCCCGGCCACCATGAGGATCATCGTGGCGATGAACGGCTGGATCCCCAGCGCGGTCACCATGAACCCGTTGAAGGCCCCGATCACCACCCCGAGGACGAGTCCCAGCACGACGGCCGTCGCGACGGCGCCGGGCGCCGACGGGTCCGGCACGCTCGCGAGGTGGGTCAGCGACACCGCCAGGGAGATGGCCATGACGGCGCCCACGGACAGGTCGATGCCGCCCGTGGCGATGACCAGGCACATGCCCAGGGCCAGCAGCAACGGAGTCGCGCTGTTGCGCAGCAGGTCGATCAGCTGGCCGTAGAGGTTGCCGTCGCGGGTGGCGACGTCCAGGAACCCCGGGCTCTTCAGCCCGCAGGCCAGCAGCAGGACGACGAGCGCGAGCACGGGCCACAGCAGGCCGTGCTGGGAGACGCGCTGGAACAGCGTCGCCGGGTTCGTGCCGCGGGCGGACGCGTTCACGACGCCCTCACCTCCGAGTTCGCGATGGCTTCGAGGACGGTGTCGGTGGTGACCGACGCGTCGTTGGTGATCTCGGCGACCTTGCGACGGTCGCGCATGACGACGACGCGCTGGCTGAGCCGCAGCACCTCCTCCAGCTCGGAGGAGATGAAGACGATGGACATGCCGTCGGCGGCGAGGTCGGCGACGAGGCGCTGGATCTCGGTCTTGGCGCCGATGTCGATGCCACGGGTGGGTTCGTCCAGCACGAGCAGGCGCGGGGCCGTGGCCAGCCACCGCGCCAGCAGCACCTTCTGCTGGTTGCCCCCGGACAGGTTGCGGATGAGCGCGTTCGGGTTCGGCGGGTTGATGTTCAGCACGACGACGTACTTCTGCACGATCTCGTCGAGCTCGCGGCGAGGGATGCGCCGCCACGGACCGCGCCCGGCCTGAAGGGCCAGGGCGATGTTCTCGCGGACCGTGAGGTCGCCGATGATGCCCTCCTTCTTGCGGTCCTCGCTCGACATCGCCAGGTGCCGGCGGAGCGCGGCCAGCGGCGTGGGCAGCCTGACCGGCCGCTCGTCGAGGGAGAGCTCCCCCCGGTCGGGGCGGTCCGCCCCCACCAGCAGCCGCGCCAGTTCGGAGCGTCCCGACCCCAGCAACCCGGCGAGCCCGACGATCTCGCCCGGGTACAGCGAGAGGTCGAAGGGTTCCACGGCACCGTCGCGGCCGACCCCGAGGGCCGTCATGAGCGGGGTCTCGCGCGGGGAGTGCGGGGTGATGGACCGCTTCGCCTGTTCCTCGATCCCGGCCAGCGCGGCCCCGGAGCGGCCGATCATGTGCCCGACCAGTTCGCGGCGCGGGAGGTCGGTCGTGACGAACTCGCCGACGAAGCGGCCGTTGCGCAGCACGGTCATCCGGTCCGACAGGTCGTAGACCTGCTCGAGGAAGTGCGAGACGAAGAGGATCGCCACCCCCTCGTCGCGCAACCGGCGCACGACGCGGAACAGTTCGGCCACCTCGGCCCGGTCCAGGCTCGACGTGGGTTCGTCGAGCACGAGGACCTTGGCGTCCACGACCAGCGCTCGGGCGATGGCGCACAACTGCTGCACGGCGATGCTGTGGGACGACAGCTGCGAGCGGACGTCGACGTCGAGGTTCAGGCGCTGCAGGAAACCCCGGGCCGCGCGGCGCGTCGCGGGCCAGTCGATGAAGGGCCCGCGGCGTACCTCGTGGCCCAGCATGACGTTCTCCGCGACCGTGAGGTTCGCGCAGAGGTTGACCTCCTGGTAGACGGTGCTGATCCCGGCCGCCTGGGCCTGGCTGGGTCCGCTGAACCGCACCTCCCGGCCCTCGACGGCGATCCCGCCGTGGTCGATCCGGTGGACCCCGGTGAGGGCCTTGATGAGGGTCGACTTGCCGGCCCCGTTCTCGCCCATGAGCGCGTGGACCTCACCGCGGCGCAGGACGAGGTCCACGCCGTCGAGGGCCTTGACGCCCGGGAACGTGATGGTGATGCCCGTCATGCGGACGACCGCGTCCGGCGGGGGTGCGGCCGGGTCCCCGGGCGCTCGGGTGTTCGTCGTGTCGGACATCGTGCGGCACAGCCCTTCCGGAGACGTCGGGTCGGTGGTCAGTACTTCCGGGCGTCCACGTCGGCCTGGGTCGTCGTCTGGTCGAAGGCCTGGTCCTGGACGATCGTCTCCTTCGGCACCTCCTTGCCCGCCGCGACGTCCTTGACGAGCGTCGCGAGCTGGTCGCCGAAGACGGGGTTGCACTCCACGACGTAGTTGAACTTGCCGTCGACGAGAGCCTGCAGCCCGTCGCGCACCCCGTCGACCGAGACGATCTGGACGTCCTTGCCCGGCACCTTGCCGGCGGCCTCGATGGCCTCGACGGCCCCGAGCCCCATGTCGTCGTTGTGGGTGAAGATGAGGTTCGTCTCGGGGTAGGTCTGCAGGGCGGCCTCGACCGCCGTCTTGCCCTCGGCGCGCGTGAAGTTCCCGCTGGCCTTCCCGACGACCTGCTGGCCGACGACGCCGTCGAAACCCTTCTCGCGGTCGACCTGCGCGCCCGAGCCGAGCGTTCCCTGGAGCTCGAAGACCTTGGCGTCGGGCGCGTTCTTCGCGACCCACTCCCCGGCGGTCTTGCCCTCCTGCTCGAAGTCGGCGCCGATCCACGTCGCGTACGGGTCCTGGACCGAGGTGTCCACCGTGCGGTCCACCAGGACGACGGGGATCCCGGAGTCCTTGATCTCCTGCAGGACCTCGTCCCAGCCCGTCTCGATGACCGGGGAGAACGCGATGACGTCGACGTCCTGGGTGATGAAGTCGCGCAGCGCCTTGATCTGGTTCTCCTGCTTCTGCTGGGCGTCGACGAACTTCAGGTCGATGCCGTTGGCGGCGGTGAGCGCGGACTTCACCGACTCGGTGTTCGCGGTGCGCCACCCGGACTCGGCCCCCAGCTGGGAGAAGCCGACGGTGATGGTGTCCCCGCCACCGCCGGCGGCGGTCTCGCTGCCCGCGGCGTCGCCGCCGCCGCAGGCGGTCAGGCCCCAGAGGGCGGCGACGCCGAACGCGGCGACGATGGAACGGCGGGTGGTCCTGGGAGACGACATGGGCTCCTCCTCGAGCGTGGGTGCCGACTGCGGTGTCGGGCTGTCCAGATTGTGAGCGCTCACAACATCGGGGGTCAAGAGGGTGTTCGGCAACGAGCGGGTCACGGTCGCCCGCAGGGGTGGTTCAGGCCCGCGGAGCGGCACTGCTCGAGCGGACGACGAGCCGGGCCCCCACGAGGACGCCCTCGGCCGGTTGCCGTTCGATGGCGGCCGCCATGCGCTCCAGGCACCGTCGGCCCAGGGCCGCCCAGTCCGGCCGCACCGTCGTGAGCGGCGGGAAGAAGTGCTCGGAGCCCTCGACGTCGTCGAAACCCACCACCGACACCTCGCGCGGGACGTTCACCCCGGCGTCCGCGAACGCGTGCAGGAGACCGAGAGCGAGTTGGTCGTTCGCGGTGAACACGGCTGTGGGCAGCGGGGTTTCGTCGCGTCGACCGAGCAGCGAACGCCCGATCGCGAAACCCGCCGACGCCGTCCAGTCCCCCTGGACCGGCTCCGCCGGCCGGATGCCCGCCTGCAGCACCGCGTCCTGCCACCCCCGTTCCCGCGCACGGGCGTCCAGCCACACCGAGGGCCCCCGCACGTGCAGGACGTCGCGGTGCCCGAGGTCGAGGAGGTGCCCCACCGCCAGGCTCGCCCCGGCGTACTGGTCCACGGCGACGGTGTGGATGTGACCGCTCACCTGGCCGGGGCCGACCATGACGACGGGGAGCTTGCGGCTGTAGTCCTTCACGGCGCGCACGGCCTCGTCGTGGGAGGCGATGACGACGACGCCGTCCACGCCCTGGTCGAGGAAGTGCTCGAGGGTGGCCTGCACAGAGTCGACCTCCCACCGGGTGACGGTGGCGACCGAGACGTACGTCCCCTGGCTGCGCGCCGCGTTCTCGACCGCGATGAGCGTCATGGTCGGCCCGAAGAGGGGCGAGTCCTCGGTGATGACGCCGATGGCGCCGGTCCGCCGCGTCACGAGCGCCCGCGCAGCCTCGTTGCGGCGGTAGCCGAGTTCGGTGATCGCGCTCTGCACACGCTCGCGCGTCGAAGCCTTGACGTTGGGGTGGTCGTTGAGGACCCGCGAGACGGTCTGGTGGGACACCCCGGCGAGCTTGGCGACGTCGCTCATGGCCGGCGGACGCGGCAGGGCGGCGCCGGCCCGTTCCCCGGTCCCCGCGTCAGCCACGGCAGGCACCACCGCTGGCGCTGGGCATCGGATCCTCCGTCGGATTGAGAGCGTTCACATCCTAGGGCGGCGTCACCGTCCTGGGAAGACCGAGCGACCGGAGGAGCTCACCCACCCCGGACGTCCACGGCGGCAGGTCCTCGGTGGCCAGCACGGTGTTCTCCAGCGTCCCCAGCTGCGGGCAGCTGATGCGCACGACGTCCCCGACGTGGTGCGTGAACCCCTGCCCCGGCTCGTCCCGGTCCGTCGTCGGGGCGAAGAGGGTGCCCGTGTAGAGGACGAACCCGTCGGGGTACTGGTGGTGCGGCCCCACGGTGGCCGCGACGAGTTCCTCGAACGGCCGGCTGATGCGCCGCAACGAGTTCCGGCCGTGCAGGAGGAAACCGTCGGTCCCGCGCACCTCGAGGTCGACGTCGACCTCCCTCAGCGCGTCGAGGGTGAGGGAGTCGTCGAGGAGGCGGACGAACGGACCCAGTGCGCTGGAGGCGTTCGCGTCCTTGGCCCGGCCGAGCAGCAACGCCGACCGGCCCTCGACGTCCCGCAGGTTGACGTCGTTGCCCAGCGTCGCCCCGACCACCTCGCCGCGGGAGGTCACGACGAGCACGAGCTCGGGTTCTGGGTTGTTCCACCGCGACCACGACGGCACGCCGACCGCCGCCCCGTGCCCGACCGAGGCGAGGACCGGCGCCTTGGTGAACACCTCGGGGTCGGGACCGAGGCCCACCTCGAGGTACTGCGACCACCAGCCCCGCGCCTGCAGCACGTCCTTGACGCGCGCCGCCTCGGGCGACCCCGGCCGCACGGACGCCAGCGTGCCACCGAGCACGTCCGCCACCTCGGCCCGCACGGCGGCGGCCCGGGCCGGGTCACCGCCCGCGCGTTCCTCGATGACGCGTTCGGCGAGGCTGTCGGCGAACGTCACGCCGCACGCCTTGACGACCTGCAGGTCCACGGGCGCGAGCAGGTGCGCCGACTCCCGGGACCCCACGGTCGCGGCGAGGAGCTCCCGCGTCCACCACCGCGGCTCAGAGGCCAGGGCGGCCCGCACGACCGCGATCCGGTCGTCCCGTTCGAGCAGTCCCGAGACGGTGGGTGCGAGCGCGGTCAGGTCGTGCACGCCCCAGCCGTCGTCTCCCGGGGGTTCCGCGGTGTCGAGGGCCACCACGCGGGGGCCACCCGTCGAGGGGTCCTGCACCCGGCCGAGCAGGACAGCCCCCGCCGGCAGCACGTCGTCCACGCGTCGGCCCGTCCGTCAGTCGGTCTCGGGACCGCAGCAGTAGAAGCAGTCCCCCTCGCACCGTCCTCCGCCGTCCACGACCGCGAGGTCCTCGGTCCGCTCCACCACGACCGTCATGCCCGTCCTCCGTCACCGCCCGCCCCGGCGACCTGCCGGTGCACCCCTCCACCGTGCCCCCGGACCGCGGTCCGCGGTGCCGGACGCGCCGCACGTCCCCCACTTCTCCACCGATCGCGTCACCCCGGTCCACAGTCGTGAAGACAGGCCCTTCTTCACAGTCGGGCAACAACGGGGGAAACATCCCGAGGTGCGACGGGTGCAGGACCGCGGAGCGCGCCTAGCGTCCCTGGTCGTGACCGAACTTCTCCCGGCACCCGCAGCCGCACTCGACACCCCGCCCGTCCCCGTCCGCAGCGCCGGCCACGCGATCGTCGAGGCCCTTGCGCTGCACGGGGTGCAGCGCACCTACGTCGTCCCGGGCGAGAGCTACCTCGACGTCCTCGACGGACTCGTCGACTCCGGCATCGAGACGGTCGTGTGCCGCCACGAGGGCGGCGCGGCGTACATGGCCGAGGCCGACGGGAAGATGCACCGCCGTCCCGGCATCGCCATGGTGACGCGGGGCCCGGGGGCGGCGAACGCGCACGTCGGCCTGCACACGGCCTGGCAGGACTCGACCCCCATGGTCCTGTTCGTCGGCCTCATCCCGTTCGACCACCGCGACCGCGAGGCGTTCCAGGAGTTCGACGTCAAGGCGTGGTTCGACACCGGCGCCAAGCGCGTCATGGTCCTCGACAACGCCGAGCGCGCCTCCGAGATCGTCGCCGAGGCGATGTTCGCGGCGAGCAGCGGTCGCCCCGGCCCCGTCGTCGTGGGTCTGCCCGAGGACGTCCTGCGGCACACCGTGCACGGCCCGGCCCACCCGCCGATCCCCGTCGCGACGGGCGGCATGACCGCGCGGGACGTGGACGCGCTGCGGGAGGCCCTGGCCGGGTCCGTCAAACCCCTCTTCGTGACCGGCGGCAACGACTGGACACCGGAGGCGGCGCAGCAGCTCACGCGGTGGCTGGAGCGGCACCGCATCCCCGCCGCGGCCGAGTGGCGCACCGAGGGCACGGTCCCGTTCGACTCCCCCAGCTACGTCGGCCCGATCGGCTACGGCCGACCGAAACCCACCTACGACCTCCTCGAGGAGACCGATCTGCTGGTCTTCGTCGGGACCGTCCCGGGCGACACCATCACCGACGGGTTCGTCGTGCGGCAGGACTGGTCGAGGAAGAACTTCCTCGTGACGATGGACCCCTCCCTCCGCGGCCGCAGCGGTGCCGTGTCCTACCAGATCGTCGCGAAACCCGACGTCTTCGTCCGCGACCTCGCGGGCATCGAGCTCGACGTGCGTCCCGAGTGGACCGCGTGGACGGAGCGGATGCGGGGGGAGCAGGAGAGGTTCGCGGCGCTCCCCCCGGCCACCCCCACCCCGGGCCCGGCGCGGATGGACACGTTCATGGCGAACCTCGTCCCCACGCTGCCGCGCGACGCGGTCGTGACGTTCGGCGCCGGCGAGCACACGAACTGGGCGCACCGGTACTTCCCGACGATGGAGTACGCCTCGATGCTCAGCGCCCGCAACGGGTCGATGGGCTACTCGATCCCGTCCGCCGTGGCCGCTTCGCTGGCCCGTCCCGGCCGCCGGGTCGTCACCGTCGCGGGCGACGGGGAGTTCCTCATGAACGGCCAGGAACTCGCCACGGCCGCGCAGTACGGCGCGACCCCGCTCGTGGTGGTCGTCGACAACGCCGAGTACGGGACGATCCGGACCCACCAGGAGCGGCACTACCCGGGGCGGGTCAGCGGCACCCAGCTGAAGAACCCCGACTTCGCCCTCATGGCGCAGGCGTTCGGGGGGTTCGGGGTCCGCGCCGAGCGGGACGAGGACGTCCCCGGCGCCCTCGCCGCCGCCCTGCGCGCGATCGACGAGGACCACGTGTTCGCCCTCGTCCACCTCGTCGTCGAGCAGCGGACCCGCGCCTACTGACCGGGGCCCCGACCGGGTCCGCGCCTCCCCTCCGGGCGCGGACCCGGTCCGGGCCGTGGCCTCAGCCGCGCGGGATCGACAGCGTGAGGGTGTAGCGGCTGCCGGCCGGCGCCTGGACGGAGAGCCGGTAGCCGCCGGTGCTCGGCAGCTGGACGGTGACGTCGCGCTGCTGCTGCGTCATCGTCGTGTGCAACGGGCTGCCGTCCGGCGCCACCAGCGTCCACGCGCCCTGCGCGCTGGTGTCGGTGAAGTGCACCGTGGCGCGCTGTCCGGCGCGGGCGTCGAACGTGTAGTCGCGCGACCCGGTGCCCTTGACGGTGGTCGCGGTCCCGCCGACCGGGAACGTGATCTTCGACGACGACGACGCCGTGGTGGCGGCCGGGATCGACAGCGAGAGGTCGTAGGTCGCGGCACGGCTCGAGACGACGTCGACGTAGTACGTCCCCGACTCCGGCAGCGTGTACGTGAAGTCGCTCTGCCGGGGGCTGTGGGCGTTGTGCACGGAGGGGCCGGTCGGGCCGACGAGGGCCCACGTCATCGCCGAGGTGCTGCGGGACAGGTGGAACGTGGCGGTCTGCCCGGCGCGGGCCTGGAACGTGTAGCGGCGGTCCCCGCCGGCGGCGACGTGGCCGCTCACGTGGCTGGAGGTGGCGCCGCGGGCGAAGTGCAGGGGCGTCGCGGTCGGGATGCTCGGCGAGGCGGCCGACGCGACCCCGGCGCCGGCGACGCCGGCGGCGGTCAGCAGGGCGGCGGCGGTTGCGATCATCTTGCCACGCATGGGGTTCTCCTCAGGGAGTGCGTTTCCGGGTCTGTGCTTCCGGTCTTGTCCGCGGCCGCTCCCGCGGCCGCACCTCGAACCTACGGACCCGGTGTGGCACCCGGGTGTCGGCGCGGCAACCGTTCCGGGACAGCGTGTGTCGAGATGGACACGTCACTCCGGCGGCGCCGCCGGGAGGTGGACCCGCACCACGGTCCCCTGCCCCTCGCGGCTGTCGGCGGCGACCGTCCCGCCGTGCCGTTCGACCACGGCGCGGACCAGGGGGAGGCCGAGCCCGCTGCCGGCGACGGTCCGCGCCGACGGGCTGCGGAACAACTCGTCCCAGACGTGCGGGAGGTCCTCGGCGGGGATCCCCTGCCCCGTGTCGGCCACCTCGACGAGGACGCCTCCTGCGTCCTCGCGGGCCCGCACCTCGACGTTCCCGCCCTCCGGCGTGTACTTCACGGCGTTGTCGACGAGGTTCACCAGGGCCAGCGCGAGCAGGTCCCCGTCCCCGTCGACGGCCGGCAGCGGCCAGGGCGCCCGCGGCACGTCGAGGTCGAGACGGCGACCGGCCGCCCGGGGTTGTTCTCCCACCACCTCGACGGCCTCCTCCAGGAGCGCCGTGAGGTCCACGCGCCGGAACGTGAGGGGGTTCGTCTGGACGTCGGCGATCTTGCGCAGGTCGGCGGTGAGGCGGCTGAGCCGCAGCACCTGCTCCTCGATGCTGCGCAGGCCCCGGCTGCGCTGGTCCGGGCTCGCGTCCTCGGCCGCGGCGTTCGCCAGCGCCAGGCGGATGGCCGTCAGCGGGTTCTTCAGCTCGTGGTCGAGCCGGCCCAGCAGGAGCTGCCGGTCCCGCGCGGCCCCTGCCGCGACAGCCGCCACGGCCTCCCGCTCGGCACGCCACCGGTTCCGGCGGACCCGGGCGAGGAGGGCCAGCACGACGGCCGCGACGACGGAGACGAGCACCCCCAGGGTGAGCACCCAGTCCTGGGTCTGCGCCCCGAGGCGCACCTCGACGAACTCGGCACCCCCGCCCAGACGCCCTGCGCGCCAGAGGGTCCAGGCGGCCAAGCCCACCAGCGCCGGCACGACCGCGAGCACGGCGGCGACGACGGCGCGGGTGCTGCCCGGACGTGCGCGGGGCCCGGTCACGTCGCCCACGTCACGCCTTCTCGACCGGACCGGCGAACCGGTACCCCGACCCCAGCACCGTGGCGATGAGCCGCGGGCTGGCGGAGTCGTCCTCGAGTTCTCGGCGCAGTTCCGCGATCCGGGTGTCGACGGAGCGGGTGCTCGTCTGGAACGTCCACCCCCACACCGCCTCCAGCAGGCGTTCTCGGGTCATGACCTCGTCGGGGTGGGTCATGAGGTAGGACAGCAACGCCGTCGCGCGCGGCGTCAGGACGACCTCGCGGCCGTCCTTCCACACCCGCTGGGAGACGCGGTCCAGCACGACCGACCCCGACCGCAACCGCTGGAACTGCCCGGGCCCGCCCGTCCGGTCGCCGTCGCGGCGGCGCAGCACCGCCCGGATGCGGGCCGTGAGTTCCTGGGGGTCGAAGGGTTTGTTGAGGTAGTCGTCCGCCCCCTCCTCCAGCGCCATCGCGCGCTCGCTGGACTCCCCCACCTGCGTCAGCAGGATGACGGGGGTCGAGGACCCCTCCTGCCGCAGGCGGCGCAGCACCGCCCGGCCGTCCATCCTCGGCATCATGACGTCGAGGACGACGAGGTCCGGGTCCTGCGCCCGGACGCGGTCGAGGGCCTCCTGGCCGTCGTGGGCGACGACCACGTCGAAACCCGCCCGCGTCAGCAGCGGCGCGAGGTTGTCGGTGATGGCGCTCTCGTCGTCGGCGAGCAGGATGGTCGGCACCCCCCGATGATGCCCGCCCCCCAAGGCCTCCGGCAGCCCCGGTGCCCCCGCTGTGCCGGAACGGTTGCCGGTGTGTCCGTCCTGTCACAGCCGCCGGTCGCGGCGCCCGCCGTCCGCCGGGGTTCCTAGACTGGGTGGGTGCGTGCCCCCGTGTCCCGTCCGCTCGTCCTCGCGGTGCTGGCGGTCACGGGAGTGGCCCTCGCGGGGTGCTCGTTCCGCGGCGGGGTCAGCGTCGGGGCACCGGCGACGACGAGCTCGCGTCCTCCGACCTCGGCCGCCTCCAGCCCCACCACGACGAACCCCACGCCCGCACCGTCGACTCCCACCCCCACCGCGACGACCCCGGTCCCGACGACCCCGATCCCGACGACGCCCGTCCCGACGACGCCCACCCCCAGCGCGCCACCGACCACGGTCGGCGTCTGCACCTCGGCCCAGCTCGTCGCGGCGCTCGCCCCGGCCGACGCGCCGGCCGGCAGGGGCGCCGCGCTCCTGACGCTGACGAACACCGGTCGCTCGGCGTGCCACCTCAAGGGGTTCGGCGGCATCTCGCTGAGCCGCAGCGACGGGGCGCCCGTCCTGTCCCGGCAGGTGCGCACCGACGCGGCACCGGCCGGCCTCACCCTGGAACCCGGTGACGTCGCCCGCTCGTCCCTGTCGTGGTCGACCGTCGCGAACACCGCGGTGGGTGAACCGGCGACGGGGGGTTGCGAGGCCGTCCCGACGTCGTTGCTCGTCATCCCGCCCGACCAGATCGCCGACCAGGCGGTCCCCTGGTCGGCCGGTCCGGTCTGCGACCAGGGCTCGATCACCCAGACCCCCTACACCAGCGGCTGAGGCGGGACCCGGCTCAGGACAGCTCGCCGAGGAACCCGCGCACCCGGTCCGCCACCTCGTCGAGGTGCGACTCCAGGAGGAAGTGCCCCCCGTCGAGGAGTTCGACCCGGGCCTCGGGCAGGTCGGCGGTGAAGGCACGGGCCCCGTCGGGTCCGAAGATCTCGTCCCGCTCGCCCCAGACCGCCAGGAGCGGGACGGGGTGGGCACGGAACGCCTCGTGCAGGACGGGGTACAACCGGCGGTTCGACGGGTAGTCCCGGTACAGGGCCAGCTGCACCTCGGGCTGCCCGGGACGGTTCACCGCGGCGGCGTCGCGGGTCCACGTGTCGGGGTCGACGACGTCGGGTTCGTCGAGCCCGTGGGTGTACTGCCAGCGGATCAGGTCCGCGCTGAACGTGCTGCGCAGCAACGCCTCGTCCTGCGCGTTGCCGTCGGCCGCCCACCGCCACAGGGGCGCCCAGAACGTGTCGACGAAACCCTCCTCGTAGGCGTTGCCGTTCTGGGAGACGACGGCGGTGATCCTCGCGGGGTCGCGCAGGAACAGTCGCCAGCCGACGGGGGCGCCGTAGTCCTGGACGTACACGGCGAACCGCTGCACCCCGAGCTGGGCCAGGAGCGATTCGACGACGTCGGCGAGGCGGTCGAACGTGTACTCGAACTCCTCGACCGCCGGGGCGTCGGAGTGGCCGAAGCCGATGTGGTCCGGGGCGATGACGCGGTAGCGGTCGGCCAGCCGCGGGAGGAGGTGGCGGTACATCGCGGACGAGGCGGGGAAACCGTGCAGGAGGACGACGACGGGTCCGTCGGCGGGCCCGGCCTCGCGGTAGGCGACGGTCCGGCCGTCGACGGTCGCGGTCCGGTGGTGGGTCCGGGGGAGGTGGGCGGTGGGCACGGTGGTCTCCTCACGTCGTTTCTCACGGTTGCGAGTTCGATCGACGTGAGAGTGTCTAGCAGGCCGGTCTAACGGTTGCAACCATCTCAAGCGTGATAACTTCGAGGTGTGACCACCCGGGACACCCCCGACGAACCACTGCCCGTGCGCTGGGCCAACACGGTGCGCGCCGAACGCGGCGTGGTGCACGACGAGATCGAGCAGTCCGACGGCCTACGGCAGTGGCTGCGCAGCAACGGGTTCGAGGTCGCCCGTCGGCCGACAGACCGTGACCTGTCGGCGGCCCGCGCCCTGCGCGACGCCGTGCGCGTGCTCCTCTCGCACGTCACGGGCGACGACCGACCTGCCACCACGAGCCCGTCCCCGGACGTCCCGGCCGCCGTCGAGGTGCTGGAAGCGCACGGTCGGCCCACGCCGCCCGACCGGCTCGAACTCGTCGACGGCGAGCTGCGCCTGGCGCACCCCCAGCCCGTCGCCGTGTCGGTCGAGGAGGCGCTCGCGCAGGTGCGGGCGCAGACCGTCCGCCTCCTCACGGGGGCGGGCGCGGCCGAGCTCCGCGCGTGCCACGGTCCCCGGTGCGTGCTGTTCTTCGTGCGCGACCACCCCCGTCGCGAGTGGTGCTCGGCGGCGTGCGGCACGCGGGCACGCGCCGCCCGGCACTACCGCCGTCACCGCCCGGGCGGTGCGGGGTGACCGACGTCGTGCAGGGCCCGCCGCTTCACCGCCTCGCCGAACAGGCTGAGCCCGGCGTTCAGCGTCACCAGGCCGGCGGTGCCGGGAACCACCCAGGCACGTCGCCGCGCCCGGCGCACGGCGGCGTCGGTGACGACGCACACCCCGGCCCCCACGAGCAGCAGCCCCGAGGGGGCGAGCACCTTCCACGCGGTGAGGTCGTCCACCACCCCAGCTTCTCAGCGGGGGTTCAACAGCGCGCGGGCACAGTGACCGCATGTTCGACCTCATCGGCGGTCTGCCCGTCCACCCGCTCGTCGTCCACGCCGTCGTCGTCCTGCTCCCCCTGGCCGTCCTCGGCACCGTCGCGGTGGCCGCACGGCCGGCGTGGCGGGCCCGCTACAGCGGCCTCAACGCGCTCGTCGCCGTCGTCGGCACGGCCCTGTGCCCCGTCGCCACGAGCAGCGGGGAATCGCTGGAGCACCGGGTGGGCGATCCCGGCCGGCACGCCGAGCTCGGCGACCAGCTCGTCTGGTTCGCCCTGCCGCTGGCGGTCCTCGCCGTCGTCCTGTGGTGGCTGCAGCGCCGCCGACGGGACGAGGCGGGGCGCCCGCCCGCCGCGGTGACCGTCGTCGCCGCCCTGTCCGTCGTGGCGGCGCTCGCCACCGCCGTGCAGGTGTACCGCGTCGGCGACTCCGGCGCGCAGGCCGTCTGGAAGGACCAGGTCACCGCGACCAGCCAGAAGGCCGGCTGACGTCGGCCGGCCTTCCGGGATGCGGTCCCCCGCGGCGCCCCGAGACTGGGACCGTGCCCGGGCACCGTGCCCGGGACCTGGTGCGGAGGTCGACGTGGCGAACGGTGTGGCGACGGTGTGGGTTCCCGTGGACGACATGGACAGGGCGGTCGCGTTCTACGGCACGACCCTGGGGTTGGACGTGAGCATGACCTCGCCGGACTGGAGCGAGGTCGAGGCCGGCGGTCTGACCATCGGGCTGAACGCGCGGGAGGACACCGGGTCGCACGCCGACGGCGGGGCGGTCATCTCCTTCACACCCGACTCCTCCATCGACGACGAGGTGTCGCGCCTGCGCAGCGAGGGCGTGGAGTTCACGGGCGGGATCAGCGACCACCCGTGGGGCCGCATCGCCCCGTTCAAGGACAGCGAGGGGAACGACCTGCAGTTCTACGCCCCGCCGGCCTGATCCTGCAGTTCCAGGACCGGGATGCGGCGCGACGTCTTCGCCTCGTACCCGGCGAAACCCGGACTGGCCGCGAGGAACCGCGCCCAGGCCGCGTCCCGGTCCTCCCCCTGCAGGTCGACGGCCCGCACCGCGACCTCGCCCCGGTCGGGGTGCTCGACCACGGTGTCGGGGTGGGCCAGCAGGTTGTGGTACCACGCGGGGTGCTGGTCAGCGCCCGCCGCCGAGGCCGCGATGAGCCACCCGTTCTCGGTGGGGATGGCGAACAACGGGGCGACCCGTTCCGTCCCGCTGCGCGCGCCGGTGTGGTGCACCAGGAGCAGGCTCCGCCCGAAACCCGCCGTCGTCACCGTCCCGCCGTTGGCGCGGAACTCCTCGATCACCTGCTGGTTGAAGTCCACCGTTCCTCCTCGCGCGTGCTGTGCTGGGGGCATGGACTCCCCCGCCCGGTTCAAGGACCTCTGCCTCGACGCCCGTGACCACCAGCGTCTCGCGGACTGGTGGTGCCGCGCCATGGGCTACCGCCGTCACGTCGGCGCGTCGGGTCCCCGTCCCGACGGCGATCCCGTGCCGATCGTCGCCGTCGACGGGGCCGGCCCGCTGCTGTGGGTGAACCCCGTCCCGGAGGGCAAGGTCGTCAAGAACCGGCTGCACGTCGACGTCGACGGGGACGTGCCGGCGCTCCTCGCCCTCGGCGCGACCCTCGTCCGGGCGCGGGAGGCGGACCGGCCGTGGGACGTGCTGGCCGATCCCGAGGGCAACGAGTTCTGCGTGTTCAGTCCCGACGGCGTCTGAGGTTCCAGCCCCGCACCGCGAGGAACGCCCCCGCGACGACGGCCCCGTAGGCCCCCGCCCGCAGCCCGGCGTGGTTCAGCACGACGGTCCAGGTGTCGCCCCCGTCGGGGCCGGACGGCCGGTGCGCGGCCGCGACCCCGTGGAAGGCCACGCCGGCGACCACGAGGACGACGCCGACGACGAGCAGCAGGGCACCGGAGCGCGGGGATCTGAGCACCGCACGATCCAACCGCACCCGGGCACCTCAGAAGGTGACGACCCCGCGCACCCGGTGCCCGGTGGCGATGGCCTCACCGCTGACCGCGGCGGCCAGCGGGGAGACGAGGAACGTCACGAGCGCGGCGATCTGGTCCGGCGAGGACTCCCCCGGAGCCCCCGGACGCACCTGCGACGACGGCTCGTCGACCACCGGTCCGGGGTTGACGGTGTTCACGGTGACGCCACTTCCCGCGAGGTCGTCGGCGAGGTTCTTGGCGGCGATGACGAGCGCGGCGTTGCGCACGGCGCCCGTCGTGTTCCCCGTCAGGTAGGCGTTCTGGCCGCTGATCCCGACGATCCGGCCGTACCCCGCCTCGCGCATGGCCGGTGCGGCGGCGTTCGCCAGGCGCAGGAACCCCAGGGACTTCGCGTCGAACGCCGTCGCGATCTGCTCGGGGTCGGAGTTCCGGGCCGGGTCGAGGGTCCCGGCCGCCGGGGCCGCGGTGACGACGAGTCCGTCGAGCCGCCCGTGCTCGGCGAGCACCCGCTCGACCGCGGCCCGCGCCGAGGCGGTGTCGGTGAGGTCGACGGCCACGCCGTCCTCGCCGGGGTTCCGCGAGGCGACCACGACGGTCGCGCCCTCCTCGCGCAGGCGCTGCACGACAGCACGTCCGATGTAGCCGCGCCCACCGGCGACGAGCACGACACGGGAGTCCAGTCCGAGGTCCACGGACGCGAGCCTACGTCGCGACGAGCGCCAGCACGTGGTCCACGACGCCGACCAACGCGTCCCCGCGGACGGCGTCGTCCCCCACCGTGAGGGCGCGGAACAGCAGGGAGCCCATGAGGACCTCGGTGGCCTGCGCCGGGGTGGTGGTCGCGCGCAGTTCCCCTCGGGCGCGGGCCCGGTGGAAGGCGTCCTCGAGGACGGCGGCGCAGCGGTCGACGTGGTCGCGCCGGAACCGTTCCGTGACCGCGGGCGCGTCGGCGACCTCGTCGAGGCACCGCTGCAGCACGCGGCGCCGGTCTCCCGACAGCGACCGGGCGATGTCCGGCACGAGGGCGTCCAGGTCGCCGCGCAGCGAGCCCGCCGCCGGGGGGCGCAGGTTGGCCGTCAACGTCGCCAGGGCGTCCACGACGAGGTCCTCGGTGGTGGTCCAGCGGGCGTGGACACCGCGGCGGTCCACCCCGGCCCGCGCAGCCACCCCCCGGGTGCTGAAGCCGGCGACGCCCTTCTCGGCCAGTTCCTCGACCGCCGCCGCCAGGACGCGCCCGTCGATGCCCGGGTCCCGCGGACGGCCCCGGGCGGGTCGGGTGGTGGGGACCTCGCTCACGGGTGCATCCTATTCGTGCACCAGCCTGGTACACGAATAGAAGGGCACCACCGTGTCGACTCTCTACGAAGCCACCGCCACCGCCTGGGGCGGCCGCGACGGACGCGTGAGCTCCTCGGACGACCGCGTCGACCTGAACCTGTCGATCCCGAAGGGCATGGGCGGCGACGACGGGCCGGGCACCAACCCCGAGCAGCTCTTCGCCGCCGGGTACGCCGCCTGCTTCCACAGCGCCCTCAAGGCCATCGCACGCTCCCAGAAGGTCGACGTGGCCGACTCGGCCGTGTCGGTCACGGTCGGCGTCACCGGTGGCCTCGCCCAGGGCATCGACCTCGCCGTCACCATCGAGGCCCAGCTGCCCGGCGTCGAGGAGCAGGTGGCGCGCGGCCTCCTCGACGCCGCGCACCAGGCCTGCCCCTACAGCCGCGCCACCCGCGGCAACGTCGTGCAGGACGTCCGCCTCGTCGCCGACGAGGACTGACGACCTGCCGGACGGCTCAGAACAGGTCGCCGAACCCCAACGCCACGAGGTTGTCGTGGGAGGTCCGCAGGGCCTCCCACACAGTCCGGCCGTAGAGCTGGTCCTGCTCGACCAGGAGGTGCTGCGCGCCGGCCTCGACGGCCGCGGGGACGATCGCGGCGAAGTCGAGGTTGCCCTCCCCGACCTCGGCGAACTGCACCACGTCGTTGAACGCCCGCTGGAAACCCTCGCGGTCGCCGCGCTGCAGGGCCTCGAACGCCGACGGGTCGATGCGCCCGATCCGGTAGTCCTTGAGGTGGACCATCCGGACCCGGCCGGCGTACTGCCCGATCACCGCGACGGGGTTGACACCTCCGCGCTGCAACCAGTGCACGTCCAGCTCCAGCCCGACGTCCGGGGCCCGGTCGGCGATCACGTCCAGCATGAAGCGCCCGTCGAACTTCGTGAACTCGATGTGGTGGTTGTGGTAGTACAGGCGGATCCCGGTCTCCCGCAGCCGCACCGCGATGGCGTTGGAGCGGTCGCAGAAGTCCAGCACCCGGTCCAGGTCGGTCATCGCCTCGAAGGGCAGCATCCCGATCCGGACCATGTCCGCGCCCAGCCGCTTGCAGTCCGCGACGATCTTCTCCAGGTCGCCCTCGAGCGCGTCGTTCGGCATGCCGGGGACGCGCGTGAGGTTCGCGGACAGGGCCGCCACCTCGACCCCCAGCTCGTCGCGGGCGCGTTCCAGCTCCCCGACGTTCTCGTCGGTCATGGGGATCTGCGAGACCTCCACGGACCGGTAGCCGATCTCCCGCACGCGCCGGAACGTCTCGAACGCCCCGAGCTCGGCCACGCTGTCGCGCAGCATCATCGCCTGCACACCGATGCGCGCCATCACTCGTCACCCTGCCGCTGCGGGAAGAGCGCCTCGTCCGCGATGCGTTCGTTGAGCAGCTTCAGGTACAGGGTCTCGTCGAAGTCGAGGCCCACCTCCTGACCGGTCCAGCTGGACAGGTGGACGGCGTTGGCCAGCCGGACACCGAGCAGCCCCTCGGCACCGGGGGCGATGAGGTCCTCCTCCCCACGCACGGCCGCCGCGAAGTTCGCCAGGACGGCGACGTGCTGCCCGCCCCACTCCGAGGGGAACTCGACGGTCTCGGTGGTGTAGAGCTCGCTGGGGTCGAACTGCCCACGGAACAACCCGGCGACCTGCTCGGCGCTCATCCCGGCGCTGATCTCGCGCTCCGGCTCGGCCAGCCGCGTGACGGTGGCCACCTTGCTGCCCTCGACGACGATCTTCCCCGCGTCGCCCTGGATCTCGAGCCGGTCGGTCCCCACCAGGTCGTGCACGGCGGTGACGAACACCCCCGTCGACCCCTCGCCGAAGTCGGCGAGCACGGTCACCTCGTCCTCGACGGCGATGTCGCGCTGCAACCCGTAGGAGACCTTCGCGAACACCGACCGCGGCACGCCGCAGATCCACTGCCACAGGTCGAGCTGGTGGGGGGCCTGGTTGACCAGCACGCCGCCGCCCTCGCCACCCCAGGTGGCGCGCCAGGCGCTCTGCTCGTAGTACCCCTGCGGACGCCACCACGTCGTGATGATCCAGTTCGAGCGGATGATCCGGCCGATCTCGCCGGCCTCGACGATCTCCTTGAGGCGCCGGTAGAGGGGGTTGCTGCGCTGGTTGAACATGACGCCGAAGGTCACGTCCGGGTGGGCCGCGGCGACGGCGTTGAGCCGCTGCACCTGGAGGGAGTGCACCCCGGCCGGCTTCTCGACGAGGACGTGGATCCCCCGCTCGATCGCCTCCACCCCCATCTGGGGGTGCAGGTAGTGCGGGACGCAGGTGATGACGGCGTCGACCGTGCCGCTGTCCATCATCGCCAGGTGGTCGGTGAAGAACGGCACGTCGCCGAACTCCGCCGCCGCCCGTTCGGCCTTCGCCGGGTCCGTGTCCGCGACGGCACCCACCGTCATGCCGGGGACGCGACCGTCGGCGACGAAGCGGGCGTACGTCCCGCCCTGCGTTCCGAGACCGATGATGCCGAGACGCACCGGGTCCTGGGTGGTGGAGCTGGTCATGGTGTTCCTCTCGTGGGATGTCTCTCAGACGAGCGTGACGCCGGCGCGGTCGGTGAGCCGGCGGAAGGCGCGGGCCGCGCGCCCGAAGGCGCCCGGTCCGGAGAAGCCGCCGAGCTCGTGGGCGTCGGCGAGGTGCGGTTCGAGGGACGCGAACCCGGTGAACCCGTCGGCGGCCAGGGCGGAGACCGTGGCCTCGACCTGACCGTCCCCTTCCCCGGCGGGCACGACCGAACCGTCGGCGGCCCGGGCGTCCTTGACCTGCAGGTACTCCAGGTGCGGACGCAGCAGGGCGAACCCCTCGTCGTGCGGGCGCTGCACCCCGACCTGGACGAAGTTCGCCGAGTCCCAGGCCACCTTGAGGGCGGGCGACCCGACGGACTCGACGAGGTCCAGGACCCGTTCCGGCGTGTCCCCGTAGATGCCCTTCTCGTTCTCGTGCAGCAGGACCACGCCGGTCTCCTCCGCGACGGCGGCCAGCCTCGCCATCCGCCGCAGCACGTTGTCACGCACCTCGTCGGGCTTCCGCTCCCCCGTGAAGAACGAGAAGATCCGCACGTACGGGGTGCCGAGCACGGTCGCGACGTGCGCGATCCGGCGCAACCGGACGACCTCGTCGTCGGGATCGGCCTCGACGGGCACCTTCCCGACGGGCGAGGCCACGGCCGAGACCTGCTGACCGCGCAGGCGCAGCACGCGGTCGAGTTCGCCGAGCTGGGCGTCGTCGAGGTCGGCGACGTTGGTCCCCCAGGCGCTGCGCACCTCGATGCAGCGGGCCCCGAGGGCCTGCAGCACCGCCACCTGCACGACGGGGTCGGCGTCGACCTCGTCCCCGAAACCCGACAACTGCCAGCTCACGGTGCGACCTCCTGCGTCTGTGCGGCCTTGCGGGCCTCGGTCTCGTCCCGGACCTGTCGGAACAGGGCGTCGCTCAAGGGGTAGCGGGCGAAGACGAGCATCGCCAGCACGGCGCACACGGCGGGCAGCAGACCCATCGTGGCCTTGATGGCGATGATCGCGCTGTCCGGCTGGACGGGGTTCGGGTTCCCCGACGTGGCGGCGAGGTACCCGCCGGCGGCCAGCGCCCACGCCCCGAGCGCACCACCGAGGGACTGCGTCACCTTGCGGGTGAACGAGAACAGCGCGTACGTCGCCCCCTCGGTGCGGCGACCGGTCTTCCACTCGCCGTACTCGACGGTGTCGGCCTCCAGGCCGAACATCACGCTGTTGATGAGGGTGGCGCCCACGCCCTTGACCGCCAGGGTCAGCAGGACGAACCAGAACATGTCGCCCGGGGCGAAGAACAACCCGACCCCGCCGACGACCGTGAACACCCCGCAGTACTGGAACACCGTCTTCTTGCCGAACCGGTCGACGATCCGCGGGATGAACGGCCCGACGACGAACACCACCCCGGTGTTCACGAGGGTCATCAACCCGACGAGCGCGATGTCCCCCAGGACGTACTGGGCGTAGAACGCGGTGCTGCCGCCGACGGCGGAGACGCCGATGAGGTAGAAGAAGCTCGACGTGCACAGGTAGGCCAGCGGCCGGTTGCTGCGCAGGGTCGCCACGGTCTCCCGGGCCCCCACCCGCGGCTGGGCCCGCACGACGCGTTCGCGGCAGGCCCAGGCGGTGAAGAGGAACGCCGCGGTCCCGATGACGACGAACGCCAGCGTGACCTTGGTGAAGACGCCCTGCACCGCGGCCTGGTAGGCGATGAGGTCGGCGGAGTCCTCGATCGCGGCCTTCTGCTCGCGCAGCCCGCTGACGAAGTGGCCGATGACGTACGTCAGGACGACGCCGCCCAGCCCGGCCCCGATGACGCGGGCCGAGACGAGGCGCGCCCGTTCGTGGACCGACTGCGTCACGGCCGAGGCGAGCGAACCGTAGGGGATGTTGACGAGCGAGTAGACCAGCCCCAGCACCGCGTAGGTGGCGTAGGCGTAGACGAGCTTCATCCCGTCGTCGAAGCTCGTCGGCACCCGGAAGGTCAGGAAGCTGAGGAACAGCAGCGGAGCCGCGCCGAACATGATGAAGGGCCGGAACTTCCCCCACCGCGTCATCGTGCTGTCGACCAGGCGGCCGGCGAGCAGGTCGGCCACGGCGTCCCACAGCCGGACGACGAGGAACATCGTCCCCACGGCGGCGGCCGAGATGCCGGCCACGTCCGTGTAGTAGTAGAGCAGGAACGCCGTGCTGAGGCTGAACGCGAGGTTGCACGCGAAGTCCCCTGCGCCGTACCCGATGACGGTCCGCACGGGGAGGCGCTCCAGAGACCGCAGTCCCTGCGTCGTCGCAGGTCGAGCCATGTCATCTCCTCAAGGGGTGTGGCCGCCCGGGCCCGGTGGGGCCGGCGGCGAGGAGACCAGCGTCCGCCGGACGGGCGCGCTCACCCAACCACTTGCCACGAGTTGCCAGAACCCGACACCTGACGGGCAACCGCCTCCTCGACGCGGCCGGCCACCTCGAGGGGCCCGCCGGTGATCGGCACGACGACACCGTCCTCGTCGGCCTCCAGCGGTTCGAGGACGGCGAGCTGGGAGTCGAGCAGCGAGGCCGGCATGAAGTGCCCCGTGCGGGCGGCGAGACGGGCCGCGAGCTCGTCCCGGGACCCGTCGAGGTGGACGAACCGCACCCGGGCGCCCGCACCGCGCAGGACGTCCCGGTAGGACCGCCGCAGCGCCGAGCAGGTGAGCACGCAGTCGCCGCCCTGCGCGTCGATCCAGTCCCGCACGGCGAGCAGCCAGGGCGCGCGGTCGGCGTCGGAGAGCGGCGTCCCCGCCGTCATCGCGGCGACGTTGGCGGCCGGGTGCCAGTCGTCGGCCTCGCCGAGCGGCCACCCGAGCCGGTCGGCGAGCAGTCCCGCCACCGTGCTCTTGCCGCACCCGGCGACCCCCATGACGACCAGCGCGGTGGGCCTCACCGCGCGGCCCGCTCTTCGGACGGCTGCCGCCCGTCGGGTTCGCCCGGGACCTCCGCGCCCCCTCCGGGCGCCTGCGCCCGCAGGCGGTACAGCACCTCCCCCGCGTGGGGTTCGACGAAGGTGTCGGGGTCCTGGGCCCACGCGTCGACGTCGACGTCCGCGGGATCGAGGTACTGCAGGTTGACGCTCTCCACGACCTCGCGCGGGATCCCCGTCGCCAGCGTCACGGTGACCCGGTTCCGCTCCCCGTGCTCGGGGTCCCACGTGCCCTGACCGCGCAGGTGCGTGGAGTGCGCGAGGTCGCCCCACGGCTGGTCGCGGAACCGTTCCCACTGCCCCGTGAAGTAGTCCCGGTTGTGGTAGCCGATCTCCGTGATGTGCGGATGCATGACCGAGACCTGCGTGATGTGCGGGGCGTACAGGACGAGTTCCCCGCCGTCGGCGACGACGGGTTCGAGCTTGTAGAAACCCTTCGCCGCGGTCCAGATGTCCTCGTACTTCTCCGGCATGATCGACAGCACCCGCCGCCACGGCCGGTCGAGGTAGGTGACGTGCGTCTGCGCCGACACCTCCGCGCACGCCGCCCACGCGTCCTCGGGCGTCCCGAACGCCGCGGTGTGCAGCACGTCCGTGCCCGACGCGACGACGAGGCACAGCGCCAGCCGCTTCCCCGGCAGCATCGAGGCCGCCTCGTTGATGAGCGCTCGCACGGGGGTCACGCCGCGGCTGCCGATCATCGCAGCGCTCGTGATGAGCGCCCCCACCCAGTGCGAGACGTCGATGACCTCCTGCCCGGAGACCCCCGGGAAGAAGTACTTGTTGCCGCCGGAGAACCCGACGACCTCGTGCGGGAACACCGGTCCGACGACGAGCGCCACGTCCGCCTCGGCGACGAGCCGGTTGATGCGGACGTCGACGTCCGGCCCCGGCAGCAGCCCGCCCGTCAGCTCGGCCAGCCGCGCGGCGGGGATCGTGCCGAGGGAGGTGAACGTCGCGGGGTCCCAGGACGCGTGGTTCACGACGGACCAGCCCGGGTACGTCTCCTCCAGCGCACCGGCCTCGTACCCGAGGTGGCGCGCGAGGTGCTCCTCGTCCATGCCCTGGTGGGTGCCGAGGGCGATGACGACGTCGACGCGGGCCGGGCGGCCCGCGAACCCCTCGTGCACCGCCCGCAGCAGCAGCGGCAGGGGGCACGTGCGCGTGGCGTCCGGCACGACGACGCACACGCGGGCGCCGTCGAGGTCGACACCGCGGACCTGCTCGGCCACGAAGCTCCGGACGACGTCGGGGTCGAGGTGGTCCCCCGGGCCACCGAGCACGGCGGCCCGCGCGGGGTCCCCCGGATCCGTCCCGAACGCGCTACCCGCCGCCGCACCCGTCGCCGCACCAGTCATGGCCCGACTGTGGACGGCGGGGGCGCGGAAGTCGAGGCGGACCGGGATCCGGCGGCAACTCCCGGCAACCGCTGGTCACCACGCCTCCCCGTCGGGTCGGGTGGCCCCATGACGTCGCTGACGCTGGACCCCGACCGGCTCCTGCCCCCCGACCCGACCCGGCGCGCCGTGGCGCGGCGGCTGCACGCGGCGGTGGCGGACCTGCCGATCATCTCCCCGCACGGGCACGTGCCCGCGGGGTGGCTCGCGCACGACACCCCGTTCGCGGACCCGACGTCGCTGCTGCTGACGCCCGACCACTACGCCACGCGCCTCCTGCACTCCCAGGGCGTCGACCTGGCCCACCTCGGCGTGGGACAGGGCCCCCTGTCGCCGGAGGCCTCCCGCGCGGCGTTCCGGACTCTCTGCGCGCACTGGTCCGTCTACCGCGGGACGCCCGTCCGGTACTGGCTGCAGGTGCAGTTCGCCGACCTGTTCGGCATCACCGTCCGTCCGTCGGCCGAGACGGCCGACGACATCTACGACCAGATCGCCGCCACCCTGCAGACACCGCAGTTCCGGCCCCGCGCACTGTTCGAGCGGTTCGGCGTCGAGGTCCTCGCCACCACCGACGACCCGTGCGACGACCTCGCCGACCACGCGTTCCTGGCCGCCGACCCGACGTTCTCCGGCCGCGTCCTGCCGACGTTCCGCCCGGACCGCTACCTCGAGGTGGGCGTCGACGGCTGGACGACCCACGCCGACCGGCTCCAGGAGGTCTCCGGGACCGACACGAGCGAACTCACCGGTTTCCTCGACGCGCTGCGACAGCGGCGGGAGCACTTCCGCGCGCACGGCGCCGTGTCGGCCGACCACAGCCACGCCGACGTGCGCGCCGAGCGCCTGCCGGCGTCCGAGGCCGTGGAACTCTTCGCGCTGGCGCGCAAGGGGTCCCTGAGCACCGCCGAGGCGACGGCGTTGCGCCGGCACCTGCTGTGGGAGATGGCCCGCATGTCCTCCGAGGACGGTCTCGTCATGACCCTGCACCCCGGGGTGGCCCGCAGCCACCACGGACCGACCCAGCGTGCGTTCGGCGCCGACGTGGGCGCCGACATCCCGCTGCCCGGCGACTTCACGCGCGACCTGCGACCGGTGCTGCAGGACTTCGGGACCGACCCGGGGTTCCAGCTCGTCCTGTTCACCCTGGACGAGACGACGCTGTCCCGCGAGATCGCACCGCTGGCGGGTTTCTACCCCTCGGTGTGGGTGGGGGCGCCCTGGTGGTTCCTCGACGCCCCCGACGCGACCGGCCGGCACCGTTCCGCGGTGACGGAGACCGCGGGTTTCAGCAAGACGTCGGGGTTCATCGACGACACCCGCGCGTTCTGCTCGATCCCCGCCCGCCACGACATGGCGCGTCGCCTCGACGCGGCGTACCTGTCGACGCTCGTCGCGGACGGCCGCCTCGAGGAGGACGAGGCGCTCGAGACCATCGTCGACATCGTGACCGTCAACCCGCGGAAGGCGTTCCGGCTGTGACCACCCCCCTCCGTCGCGAGGTTCCCGCTCCGCCCGTCCGGATCGTCCACCTGGGCCTCGGGAACTTCCACCGCGCGCACCAGGCCTGGTACACCGCCCGCGCCTCCGACGGCGCGGAGTGGGGCGTCGCCGCGTTCACGGGCCGGCGTCCGGACGCGGCCGAGAAGCTGAACCGGCAGGACGGGCTCTACACGCTGCTGGTCCGTGGCGCGGACGGCGACCACCCCCAGGTCGTCACCTCCATCGCCCGCGCGCACGCGGCCACCGAGCACGAGGAGTTCCTCGACCTGCTGCGCCGCAGCGAGGTCGCGGTCGTGACCCTCACCGTGACGGAGGCCGCGTACCTGCTCGGCGCGGACGGCGGGCTCGACGAGCACCGCCCCGAGGTCGTCGCCGACCTCGCCGCGCTGCGCGCCGACGCCACCGCCCCCGTGAGCACCGTCCCCGGCCGCCTCGTCGCGGGCCTGGCCGCCCGCCGCGCGGCGGACGCCGGGCCGGTCACCGTCCTGTCCTGCGACAACCTCGCGCACAACGGGCACGTCACCGGATCCGTCGTGACACGGCTGGCCGAACTCCTCGACCCGGCGCTGGCCGGGTGGATCCGCCGGGACGTGGAGTTCGCGTCCTCGATGGTCGACCGGATCACCCCGGCCACCACCGACGAGGTCGTCGCGACGGTCGAGGCCCTGACCGGGGTGCACGACGAGTCCCCGGTTCCCACCGAGCCCTTCTCGGAGTGGGTGGTCTCCGGGGAGTTCCGCGCGGGACGTCCGGACTGGGAGAGCGCGGGCGTCGTGTTCGTCGACGACGTGACCGTGCACGAGCAGCGCAAGTTGTGGCTGCTCAACGGGTCGCACTCCCTTCTCGCCTACGCCGGCGCGCTGCTCGGCCACCGCACGATCGCCGACGCGGTCGCCGACCCGCGCTGCCGGGCCTGGGTGGAGACGTTCTGGGACGAGGCGTGCCGTCACCTGCCGATCCCGGCGCAGGACCTCGCGCGGTACCGGGAGGCGCTGCTCGACCGGTACGCCAACCCCGGCGTCCGGCACCTGCTGGCCCAGATCGCCGCCGGGGGCTCGCTGAAACTGCCGTTGCGGATCGTGCCCGCGCTGCGCGCCGAACGCGCCGCGGGCCGGTTGCCGGAAGGGTGCGCGACGGCCCTCGCCGCGTGGATCCGGCACCTGCGGGGCGAGAGCACACCCGTCGACGACCCGGCGGCGGACCGAGCGGTGGCGGCCGCGACGTCCGACGACCCGGTCCGCGCGGTGCTCGACCTGCTGCACCCCGGGCTCGGTGACGACGCGGAACTGGTCGAACTGGTCAGCTCCCGGCTGGACGTCCTGACGCCCGCGACCGTCTGACCCGTCCGCTCGGCGCGCGTCCCGTCGACCCCCGCACGACGAGCCAGGCCGGCAGCAGCACGGGTTCGCCCGTGCTGCCCTCCCGGGGGCGGCCCGCCGCGAGGTGGGCCACCCCCGCGGACCCCATGTCCACCAGGGGGGCCGCGATCGTCGTCAGCCCGGGGCGGACGAGGTCGGCGTCGACGATGTTGTCGAACCCGACGACGCTGACGTCCTCGGGGACGCGGCGGCCGGCGGCCGTGACGGCGGTGAGGAAACCGATGGCCATGAGGTCGTTGTAGGCGATGACGGCCGTCGAGGGGCGTCGGGCCCACGCCTCGGCCGCTGCGGCCCCGCCCCGCAGGGTCGGCAGGTTCGGCCCGACGCGGCCGACGCGCAGGTCGAGTTCCACCCCGGCCTCCTGCACCCCGCGCCAGCGGGTCCCGTCGGCGTGGGAGGCCTCCGGGCCGGCGAGGTACGTGATCGAGGTGTGGCCGAGTTCGACGAGGTGCTCGGCCGCCTTCTTCACGGCGCGGACGTTGTCGCTGACGACGGACGTCACCGACCGCACCGAGCGGTTCAGCACGACGACGGGTTTGCGCTTGGCGACGGCGCGGATCTCCTGGTCGCTCAGCCGCGAGGACGCCAGGACGAACCCGTCGACGGTGGCCTCGAGCCGGGCCAGCGCCTTGGCCTCGGCGCGTTCGGACTCCTGCGTCTCGACCACGGCGAGCGTGAGGTCGTGCGTCACCGCGGCCCGTTCGGCGCCGCGCACCATGCCGACGAAGACGGGGTTGCCGATGTCGGCCACGACGAGGGCGAGGACCCCCGACCCCCGCGAGGACAGCGGCACCTGCATGCGCGAGGACCGGTAGCCGAGCTCGGCGGCGACCTGGCGGACGTGCTCGGCGGTCCGCCAGCTGACGCGGCCCGGTTTGGTCAGCGCGCGCGAGACGGTGGACGCGGACACGCCCGCGGCGGCGGCGACGTCGTAGATCGTCACCTGGCCCCCGTCGGCCCCCTCGCTCATGCCCGGACGCTAGCAATCAACTGCTGGCAACGACTGGCCCTGGAGGGGGCGGGGGTGGTCGGGTGGGCCCATGACCCTCGCACCACCCGACACCGCCGTCCCCGCCGCCCTGGCGCGCGCCTTCGAGGACGTGGACCGGCTCGGCGTCGCGTTCTCCGGCGGCGTCGACTCCGCGGTCGTGCTGGCCGCGGCCGTCCGCACCCTGGGCGCGGCGCGCGTCGTCGCGGTGCTCGGGGTCTCCCCGAGCCTGCCGGCCACCGAACGCGCTGCGGCGCACCGCGTCGCGGCCGTCGTCGGGGCCGCGCTGGTCGAGGTCGAGACCCACGAGGGCGACAACGCCGCCTACCGCGCCAACGGGCCGGACCGCTGCTTCCACTGCAAGGACGAGCTGTTCACCCGCATCGGCGAGGACGTCGTCACCGCGCACGGCCTCGACGCCGTCGCCTACGGCGAGAACGCCGACGACGCCCGCCGCCCCGACCGTCCGGGCTCGCGGGCCGCGACCGAGCACCGCGTCCTGCGCCCGCTCGCCGACGCCGGCCTCGACAAGGCGGCCGTCCGCGCGCTGGCCCGGGCGTGGGACCTGCCCTGCGCGGACAAGCCGGCCGCCCCCTGCCTCGCCTCGCGCATCCCCCACCACGAGGAGGTGACCCCGGAGAAGCTGGCGCAGGTGGAGGCCGCCGAGGCGGCGCTGCGCGACCTGGGCCTCGCGGACCTGCGCGTCCGCCACCACGGCGACATCGCCCGCCTGGAGGTCCCCGCCGCCGACCTCGTGCGCGTCGCGTCCGAACCGCTCCGGGCGCAGGTGAACGCGGCCGTCCGCCGCGCCGGGTTCCGCTGGGCCGTGCTCGACCTCGCCGGGATGCAGTCCGGCGCGTTCACGCTGGAGGTGCTCAACCGTGCCTGACCTGGTGGGTGATCTTCAGGACATCGCCGAGCTCGACCTCGACCGCACCGCCCGCCGCGGGTACCCCGAGGCGGTGTTCTGCGCGGGCAAGACGCCGGAGCAGGTCGGCCGCATCGCCGCGGCCGTCCGCGAGCGCCCCGACGTGACGACCCTGTTCACCCGCGCGGACGACCAGCACGCCGCCGCCGTCCTGGCGGCCCTGCCCGACGCCGCGCACGACCCCGACGCGGGTCTGCTGGCCTGGCCACCCGCCCCGCCGGACCCGACGGGCGGCCTCGTCGTCGTGCTCGCGGCGGGGACCTCGGACCTGCCCGTGGCGCGCGAGGCCCACCTGACGGCGCGCTACCTCGGGCGCGAGAGCGAACTCGTCGTCGACGTCGGAGTGGCTGGGCTGCACCGCGTCCTGGCCCGGGTGGACCTGCTGCGCCGGGCCCGCGTGGTCGTGGTGGCGGCCGGGATGGACGGTGCGCTGCCGAGCGTCGTGGCCGGGCTGACGTCCGCGCCGGTCGTGGGGTTGCCGACGTCGGTGGGCTACGGCGCGGCCTTCGGCGGGATCGCCGCGCTCCTGACGATGCTCAACGCCTGCGCGCCGGGGGTGAGCGTCGTGAACATCGACAACGGGTACGGCGCAGGGCACCTGGCGGCCCAGATCGCCGCGCCCCAGGACGGGGTCCCGTCGTGAACCACGTCTGGATCGACCCCTCCGCGGGGGTTGCCGGGGACATGCTGCTGGGGGCGCTGCTGGACGCCGGCGCCGACCTCGCGGCCGTCCGCGCCGCCGTCCACGCCGTCGTGGGAGACGCCGTCTCGGTCCGCACCGAGCGCGTCACGCGGGCGGGACTGGCCGCGACGAAGGCGCACGTCGAGCTGCACGACGAGGACCCGCCGCACCGGACCTGGACGACGATCCGGCGGATGCTGGACCACGCCGCCGTGCCGGAACCGGTGCGCCGCAACGCCGTCACGGTGTTCGCCGCGCTCGCCACGGCGGAGGGTGCCGTCCACGGCGTGCCCGCGGACGACGTCCACTTCCACGAGGTCGGCGCGCTGGACTCCATCGCGGACGTCGTCGGGGTGTGCGCCGCGCTGCACGCCCTCGGCGTGACGTCCGCGAGCGCCGGGACGGTCGCGCTGGGGTCGGGCACGGTCCGCGCGGCGCACGGGGCGATCCCCGTGCCGGTTCCCGCGGTGGTGGCGCTGTCCCGCGGCCGGCGGGTGCGCGCCGGCGGGGAGGGCGAGCTGACGACCCCGACCGGGATGGCCCTCGTGGCCGCGCTGGCCACGACCGACGAGGACCTGCCCGAGCTGACCGTCACGGCCTGGGGTTCGGGGGCGGGCACCCGGGACGTGGGGGGCCGCCCGAACGTCACCCGGGTCGTCCTGGGTGAGCGCGCCACACGGGCCGCGAGACCCCTTGCGCACCAGCTGGAGGCGACGGTCGACGACCTCGACCCGCGGCTGTGGCCGGGGGTCCTCGCCCGGGTCCTGGCAGCGGGCGCGCTCGACGCGTGGCTCGTCCCCGTGGTCGGCAAGAAGGGCCGCCCGGCGCACGTGCTGACGGTGCTGTCCCCGCCGGAGCGGTCCGACGAGCTCGAGGAGCTGGTGGTCGCGACGACGACGACACTGGGGGTGCGGCGCACGGAGTACACCCGGTTGGTGCTGGAGCGCGGGTGGGTCGAGGTGGGCGTCGAGGGGCACGCGGTGCCCGTGAAGGTCGGGCTGCTGCGGGGCGTGGTGCAGCAGGTCATGCCGGAGTTCGAGGACGTGGCGCGCGTCGCCGCCGACCTCGGCTGGCCCGAACGCCGCGTCCTCGCAGCGGCCCACACCGCGGCGGCGGCCGCCGGCTGGACGGTCGGCGGACCCCCGCCCGGGGACCTCAGACGGTGACGCCCACCGGTGCCCCCGCGGCCGCGTACTGCCGCAGCGTCTCGGCGAGGACCTGCGGCCACGTCACCTGCGGGTCGGTGTCGACGTTGTGCCGGCGGATGCGTTCACGCCGCTCGGGGTCGGTGGCGAGCACGTGCAGCAGCCGGGCCGCGTCGGCGTCGTCGGCGGCGAGCAGACCCTCGACGTCGTGGCGGACGAACTCGGTGACGCCGCTGGCGGCCATGGCGACGACGGGGACCCCCGCGCACCGCGCCTCCAGGGCGGCCAGCCCGAACGACTCCAGCCGCGCGGGGGCGACGTAGGCGTCGGCGGCGGTGAGGACGCGCTGGACCCCCGCCCGGTCCAGCCGGCCCGGCAGCTCGACCTGGTCCGCGAGCCCGGTCGCCGCCAGCTTGCGCCGGACCGCGGGCAGCAGCCGTCCGTCCCCGACGAGGACGGCCCGCAGCGGGACGTCCGCGGGCAGCCGGTCGCGCAGGTCGGCCAGGACGCGGACGAGGGCGAGGGGCCGCTTGCGGGCCGCGAAGCGCAGGGCGCTGACGACCGTGAACTCCGGCGCGTCGACCCGGTGCGCGTGGCAGTCCCGCCACTCGGTGGGGTCGATGCCGTTGGGCAGCAGGGCGACCGGGACGCCGACGGTGCGGCTCAGCGGGTCGGCGACGGCCCGGCTCACGGCGCTCCAGCGCACCCCGGACGCCGTCGCGCGACGCAACGCCACGGCCATCGGCCGGGCCGTCCCGTGGGACACCATCGAGTGCACGGTGACGAGCGCGGGCACGGCGAGCGTGCGGGCCAGGGCGGCGGCGCGCCAGGCCAGCGGCGAGACGACGGAGGAGTGCACGTGGACGACGTCCGCGTCGGCGAGGTGCCCGGCGAGGCGGTCGCCGCGGCCGAGGCGCACGACGCGCACGTCCCCCACCGGGTCGGCGTCCGGGCCGGCGGGGGTGCGGGTCAGGACGTCCACCGCGTGCCCGGCGGCGGCGAGCTGGTCGGCGAGGTCGCGCACGTGCAGCTCGATCCCCCCGAGCACCGGCAGGTAGCTGTCGGTGACGAGCGCGATCCTCACGCGGTGACCCCCAGGTCGACCCGGGCGCGGCGACGCAGGAGCAGCCAGCCGGCGAGCGCCCCGCCGCCCACGGGGACCTCGAGCAGCACGACGAACGCGCGGTACAGCAGCACGCCGGTCAGGGCGGCGGCCGGCGAGGCGCCCGCGGCGAGCAGCACGCCGGTCGCGCCGGCCTCGGCGAACCCGCTGCCGCCCGGGGTGATCGGGACGGTGCTGGCGAGGCGGTCGACGACGAAGGCCGCGACGACGGCGGACAGGGTGGGGACGGCACCCGTCAGGTGCAGGCAGGCCCAGAAGAGACCGCCCTGCAGCAGGACGTAGGCCAGGACGCCGAAGGTCAGCCGCCGCCACTGCGCGACGACGGTCTGCTGCACGCGGCGCCGCACCCCGAGGAGCTCGATGCGCCACCGAGCGAGCCGGCGCAGGACGCCCGTCCGCCGCGTCACCGGGGACAGGGCCAGCACTCCTCGCACGAGCACGACCGTCCCCACCCGCGACCCCAGGGCCGCGGCCACGAGGACGACGGTCGCGAGGAGAGCGGACACGACACCGGCCCCGGCCAGCACCTGCGGGGGCAACTGCCCCAGCAGGGCCGTCCCGGCCAGGGCGACCGCGCAGACGACGAGCTTGCCCGCGACGTCGACGACGTTGCTCGTGACGGTGAAGTCGGCGATGCGGCGCATCCCGAAACCCCAGCGGCGCAACATGGTCGAGTTCAGCCACATCCCCACGGCCCCGCCGGCGGGCAGCGCGTTGGAGACGGCGCTGCCGGACAGGTTCAGCAGCATGGCGCGGGGGCGCGTCAGCCCGGGCAGCGCGCCGGTGAGCGACCAGGCGTAGGCCCACAGCCCCAGCCACCACAACCCCGCGAGGGCCGCCAGCGCGACCGGGCTCACGGCGGTGGCGAGCCCGGCGACGTCCGACCACGTCGTCCCGACGAACCGGGGCAGGGCCGTCACCGCGGCGATCCCGGCGGCGAGCGACACGATCCCGACGAGGGTCCGCCCGCGCAGCAGCCGTGGCAGTCTGCGCCGGTGCCCCGCTCCGGACCCTTCGTCCTCGTGTCCTTCCACGCCCACCCCGACGACGAGGCGCTGCTCACCGGCGGCACCCTGGCGCGGGCGGCCGCCGAGGGTCACCGCGTCGTCCTCGTCGTGGCGACCGACGGTGAGGCCGGGCTCGCGGCCGACGACCCCGGGGCCGGGCTGGGTGCGCGGCGCGCCGCCGAGCTGGACCGCTCCGCCGCGGCCCTGGGGGTCGCGCGCGTCGTCCGGCTCGGTCACCGCGACAGCGGCTGGCCCGAGCCCGCGCCCGGTCCGGGGCGCCCCTTCAGCGAGGTCGGGGTGGAGGAGGTGGCCGCCGAGCTCGCCGTGGTCCTGCGCGCCGAGGGCGCCGACGTCCTGACCACCTACGACGCCGCCGGCGGGTACGGCCACCCCGACCACGTCCGCGTCCACCACGTCGGGGCCCGCGCCGCGCAGCTCGCGGGCACGCCCGTCGTCCTGGAGGCGACGGTCGACCGGACGCTCGTCGAGCGCGGCCTGCGCCTGGCCCAGCTCGTCCCCGGGTTCGTCAGCGACGTCACGGCCGACCGGGCGCGCGGGGCCTTCACCCCGCGCCGGGCCCTGACCCACCGCGTCGACGTGCGCGCCCACCTCGACGCCAAGCGCGCGGCGCTGCGGGCGCACGCCAGCCAGACCGAGACCCGCGGGCCGCGAGGGTGGGTGCGGGGGCTGCGCGGGGTCGGTCTGCTCGCCGCGCTGCCGGGGCCGGTGGGCCGGCTCGTCCTGGGGCGGGAGTGGTTCGTCGAGAGCGGCCGCGTCCCCGGGGCCGTGCTGTCGGACGACGTCTTCGCGAGCCTGCGCCGCTAGCTGCTGCGGTCCGTGGTCGCCGTCGTGGTGCACCCCCCGAGGATGGCGCACCGACGGCGGCCGGGACGCCCACTCGCCCGGACTCCCAGGAAGATCGGACGGGTCTTCACGGCGTCTCCCCAGGTGGGGCCCTCTCAGAGCCGGTGCAGCAGCAGGCGGACGTCCTCGGCGCTCGCGTCGGGCGCCAGGTGCAGGACCCCTTCGCGGTGCGCCCAGGACGCCGCGTGCACGCGCGACGCGCTGCCGGTCTTCCAGCGCACGGCGTCGACGTGGGTGTGCACCGTGCGGACGGAGATGCCGAGGCGTTCGGCGATCTCCGCGTTCGCCATCCCGGCCGCGACGCACGTCAGGACGTCCAGTTCCCGCCGGGACAGCCCGCAGGGGACCTCTCCCGGCTCGAGCAGGACCTGCAACCGGTCACCGTGCCCCCCCGGCTCGGGCTGGGCCACCACGCGGTACCAGGTGCCACCGGCGTCCCACCAGGCGTCCAGCCGTCGCCCCGGGACCGTCCGGACGGCACGGAGCGCGCGGGCCAACCGCGGGTCGCCCAGCACGGCCGGCGCGTCGGCCCCCGGCAGCGGGTGCAGGCCCCGGGCGTCGAGCAGCGCCGCGGCGCCCTGCGCGCCGTCGTCGACGGCCGCGTTGCGCAACCGCGTGACCACGGCGTTGAGGGCGGGCACGAGCGCTGCCACCCGGGCCTGCTCCGCAGCGCCGAAGCGCGGGCTGCGCGCGGAGAAGTGGGCGAAGCCGGCCGTCGCGCCGTCGGCGTCGACGAGGTGCACGGACATGCCGTCGACGAAGCCCTCCGGCTCGAGGTGACGGCGGAAGAAGGTGCGTTCGCGGAAGCGGTTGCCCGTGTCGGTCGACAGCGTGGGCGGGGGCCAGCTGGCGCACAGGTAGTCCAGGTCGGGTTCGTGCATCCAGTCCTGCGCGACGGCGTCGCCCCACTGGTGGGCGAAGCCCCGGCTGGCGAGGGTGCGGGTGGGCACCTGCGCCGCGGCTCCGGCCGCGACGACCTGGAGGGCCGACGCGTCGCTGGGGATGAGCCTGGCGAGCAGGCCGAGGGCGTCGGAGCCCACGTCGGCTCCCCCGCCTCCGGCGAGCACGCCGAGTCCGGCCGCGGCCGCGAGCAGTTCCGTGTCCACACGCACCTCCCGTTCGACTCCCGTCGGAGACGGTAAGCCCGCCGGGGCCCGCGCTCAAGCACTTCGGCCGGGTTCACCCGTCGGTACTTGTACGGATCCCGCCTCCCGACGCACCTGGTTCCGTGTCCGGTCACCGGCGCCTCACCGACGACGCCCCGGTCCCCGCACCTCCAGCGCACTCCCCGACGAACGCCAGGAGACACCCCATGGTCAGTCGCAGAACCCTCCTCCTCGGCGCAGGCCTGTCCGTCGTGGGCGGCACCACCGCCTGCGGGACGATGTCCGAGCAGCCGGCCTCCGGCGGGACCGCGGGCGCGTCGTCCGGACCGCGGCCGGTGAAGAAGATCCTCTTCGACTACCCCTTCACGTCGCTGCCGATCTACGCGGCGCTGACACCGATCATGGTCGACTACGCCAAGACCAAGTCGGTCGGTTTCGAGCTGACGAACGACAACAACGACCTGTCGCAGCAGATCACCAACCTCACGACCTACCTGAACTCCGACGTCGACGCGGTCGTCTCCTTCCCCGCCGACCCGGCCAGCCTCGAGGCCATGGCCAAGCAGTACAAGGCGGCCGGCAAGTACTGGGTCACCTACGGCGGAGACCTGCCGACACAGGACGCGACCCTGCAGTTCTCCTTCGAGGACTCCGGCAAGCAGCTCGCCGACCACGCCGGGACGTGGGTCAACGAGACCCTCGGCGGCTCGGCGAAGGTCCTCGTCATCGAGGACCAGACGATCCAGATCGGCCGGGAGCGCACGAAGGGTCTCGTCGAGGGGCTGAAGGCCACGGCGCCGGGCGCGGAGGTCGTCGTCCAGCAGCAGGGCGTCAGCCCCTCGGAGGGCCTGAGCGTCACGTCGGCGGCGCTGGCCCAGCACCCCGACATCGCGGTCGTCCTCACGGCCGTCGGGGACGCGGCGCAGGGCGCGTACCAGGCGCTCGTCACGGCCGGGCGCCCAGAGACCGACGCGAAGACGTACGTGGGCGGCCTGGACGCGAACCTGTTCGCGCTGCAGAAGATGAAGGCCGGGACGTTCTTCCGCGCCACCGTGACCGTCGACGGCATCGCCATCGCCCGGGCCGTGGTCGACATCCCGCTGGCCCTGGGGCAGGGGAAGAAGGACGCGAGCATCGACCTGCCGGTCGCCCTCATCACGATGGACGACCCGGCCGCCGTCGACGCCCAGATCAAGATCTTCGGCGGCTGAGGTGGGACTCGTCCTGCAGGGCCTCACCAAGAGGTACGGCGCCACGATCGCCCTCGACGGCGTGGACCTCACGATCGCGTCCGGAACCGTCCACGGGCTGCTCGGCCACAACGGGGCCGGGAAGTCGACGCTCATCAAGTGCCTCGGCGGGGCCACCGCCCCCACGGCCGGGACGATGGAACTCGACGGGGAACCCCTCGTGGACCTCACCCCCCGCCGCGCCATCGCCTCCGGGGTGGCGGTGATCTACCAGCACCTCTCGCTCGTGGGGAACCTGTCCGTGGCCGACAACCTGTTCCTCGGGCAGGAGGTCCGCTCCGGCGGGGTCCTCGTGCACGCCCGGCACCAGCGCGAGGTCGCCGCGGCGACGCTCGCCGAACTCGGGTCCACGATCTCCCCGCGGACCCTGGTGCGGGACCTGCCGATCGGACAGCGGCAGCTCGTCGAGGTGGCCAAGGCGCTGCAGCGCAACGCCAAGCTCCTCGTCCTGGACGAGCCGACCGCCTCCCTGGCCGGGGACGAGGCCGCCCGCCTCGTGGAACTCGTCGAACGGTTGCGGGACCGGGGCCTCGCGATCCTCTACGTCACGCACCTCCTCGCCGAGGTGACCCGCCTCGCCGACCGCGTGAGCACCCTGCGCGACGGGCGCCAGGTGTTCGAGGCCGACCTCGCCGGACTCACGACGGCAGACCTCGCCGCCTCGATCAGCGGACGCGGCGCGAGTCGTCCGCCGGCACCGCCCGCTCCCCCGGCGGACCCGCCCGTGGTCCTGCGGACGCGTGGTCTGCAGGGCCGGGGCATGGGCCCCGTCGACCTGACCCTGCGCGCCGGCGAGGTCGTCGCCCTGTTCGGCCTCGTCGGGTCCGGCCGGACGCGGATCCTGGAGACGCTGTACCGGGGCGGGACGCAGGAGACCGAGGTCGACGGACGGCGCGTCGACGTCGGCAGCCCGGCGACGTCGTTGCGCGCCGGGATCTGCCTCGTGCCCGGAGACCGCCGGACGCAGGGGTTGTTCGGGCGGCTCTCGGCGCTGGACAACAGCGTGTTCGGTGTCCTGGGCCGTCTCGGCCGGGGGCCCTGGCGTTCCCGGCGCGGCGAACGCCGCGCGTTCGGCGAGGTCGCCCGGCACGTCGCCCTGCGCCCGCTCGCCCCCGACCTGCCCGTGGACAGCTTCTCCGGCGGGAACCAGCAGAAGGTCCTCATCAGCCGTTCGCTGCAGGAGGGCGAGCGGTTGCGCGTGCTGCTGCTCGACGAACCCACCCAGGGGGTCGACGTCGGCGCCCGCGCCGAGATCTACGACGTCGTCCACGGTCTCGCCGCCCGCGGCGCGGCCGTCCTGTTCGCGACGAACGAGGCCGACGAGGTCCTCGCGCTCGCGCACCGGTGCCTCGTCGTCCGCGACGGCCGCGTCGTGGAGGAACTGGACGTCCGCGACCTGCAAGCCCGCGACCTCGTCGTCCGGCTGCACGACTCCCCCGCCCACCAGGAGAGGAACTCCGCATGAGCACCACCCTCACCCGCCCGGTGCCCCCGGTGCAGGAGGTCTCCCTGGGCGCCCGCCTGCGGGCCGGGCTGACCCGCAACCCCCTCCTCGTCCTGCTCGTCGTCATGGTCGCCGCGCTGCAGGTGAGCACGGGCACGGCGCTGGACTGGGGGAACCTGCGCGGTGTCCTCCTCGACGCCGCGGTGATCGCCGTGGTCGCGGTCCCCGGTGCGGTGCTGGTGATCTGCGGCTACATCGACCTCAGCGTCGGTTCCACCCTCGCCCTCGGTGGAGTCGTGGCCGGCAAGGTCATGGCCGGCGGCCAGGGGAACCCGGTCGTCGCCGTGGTCCTCGCCGTCGCCGTCGGTGCGTTCGTCGGTCTGGTGAACGGCGTGCTGAGCACGTGGTTCGGTTTGTCCTCGTTCATCGTGACCCTCGGCTCGCTGACGGCGGTCCGCGGCGTGGCGCAACTCGTCAGCCCGTTGCCGGTCAACACCTTCGGCGACACGTTCGGGTTCCTCGGCGTCGGCACGGTCGCGGGGGTCCCGCTCGCGGTGTGGCTGGCGCTCGCCGCCCTCGTCGTCGCGGGCCTGGTGCTGACGACGACCCCCGTCGGCCGGCACGTGTACGCCATCGGCGTGAACCGCGAGGCCGCGTTCCTGTCCGGGGTGCGCGTGCGCCAGGTCCCGCTCGTCGTGTTCGTCCTGAGCGGGGCGGCCGCGGCGTTCGCGGGGGTCGTCACGGTGGCCCGGCTGAACAGCGCCCCGGCCGGGCAGCTCGGACTGGGTTTCGAGCTGCAGGTCCTCACGGCCGTCCTGCTCGGCGGCGTCGCCCTGACGGGCGGGGAGGGCGGGATGTTCGGCGTCGCCCTCGGGGTCCTGTTCCTCGGCATGCTGCGCAACGGGTTGACCCTGCTCGGGGTCACGACGTTCTGGCAGAGCGTCGCCAGCGGTGTGGCCCTCGTCGCCGCCATCGCCATCGCCAAGGGCACGCACGTCGTCCGACAACGGCTCGAGGCCCGAGCCGCCCGCACGAGTTCCGGAGGTCCCGCATGACCGGCACGGCCCACCCCGACACGCTGTTCCTCGGCGGCCGGATCTGGACGCAGGACCCCGACCGGCCCTGGGCCCAGGCGCTCGCCGCGACCGGCGGGCGGATCACCGCCGTCGGCGACGACGCCGACCTCGGGGGCACCGCCGGCCCGGCCACGCGGGTCGTCGACCGCGGCGGCCGGTTCGGCGTCCCCGGTCTGGTCGACGGTCACATCCACCTCAACCTCGGCGGGTCGCAGTCGCGGTGGGAACTGCCCGTCTCCCCCGACGCCGACCTCGACGGCGTGCTCGCCGCGGTGCGGGACTGGGCTCGGGACCTCCCGCAGGACGCCTGGGTCGTCGGGGGCATCGTCAACAGCGGGGTCCTGGCGGCCGCGGACGCGGACGCGTCCGTCGTCGCGCGCCTCGACGAGGCCGCCGGCGGCCGGCCCGTCCTCCTGCGCGACGTCTCGATGCACAACCGCTGGGTCAGCACCGCTGCGCTGCAGGCGATGGGCCTGGACCGGACGAGCGCCGACCCCGAGGGTGGCCACCTCGGCCGGACCCCCGACGGCTCCCTGAGCGGAGTGCTGGAGGAGATGGCCTCCGCTCTGGCCGAGGAGGCCTTCGCGCGGGCCGTGCCCGACCCCGCCGCCCGCACGCTGGGATCGCTGGAGGAGGCCGTCCGCGTCGCGAACTCCTTCGGGATCACGAGCGTGCAGGACGCGGCCACCACGCCCGCGCCCGTCGAAGCCCTGAGGACGCTGGAGGACGAGGGAAGGCTGACCCTGCGCGTCGTGACGTCGGCCCCCGTCCGCCCCTTCTTGGAGGCCAGCGTCGTCGGCGACGAACTCGTCGCGGAACTGCGCCGGCACCGCAGCGAACTCGTCCGGCCCGACTTCGTGAAGGTCGTGCTCGACGGCGTCCCCATGACCCGCACGACGGCACTGCTCGCGCCCTACCGCTGCCACCACCACCACGACGAACCCGAGTACGGCGAGCTGTACTGGCAGCAGGACGAGCTCGTCGAGCAGGTCGCGCACTGCTACGACCTGGGGATCGGCGCGAAGTTCCACGCGACCGGTGACGCCTCCGTGCGGGCCGTCCTCGACGCGGTCGAGACCGTGCGGGCCGAACGCGGTCCCGGCCCCCGCTTCCAGATCGCGCACACCGAGTACGTCGACCCCGCCGACCTCCCCCGGTTCGCAGCGCTCGGCGTCGTCGCCGACGCGTCGCCGTACATCTGGTACCCGGGCGTCGTGCAGGACGCCGTGGCCGGGGAGATCACCGAGGAACTCCTCGCTGCGAGCTGGCCCGTCCGCGACCTCGTGGAGTCCGGCGCCGTCGTCGCGGCGGGTTCGGACTGGCCGTGCGTGCTGCCGACGCCCGACCCGTGGACGGGGTTGCAGACCCTCGTGACGCGCCGGAACGTCGACCCCGCGGTCCCCGGGACCCTGAACCCCGGCCAGGCCGTCGACGTGGCCACCGCCCTCACGGCGTTCACCTCCGCCCCCGCCGAGGCCGCCGGGCTCGGCGAGGAGGCGGGTCGGTTGCGGCCGGGGTTCTCGGCGGACCTCGCCGTGCTCGACCGGAACCTGTTCGAGGTCCCGGTCGAGGAGATCCACCGGACCGTGGTGCTGCAGACGTGGTTCCGCGGGGAACTGGCCCACGAGGAGGTGGGCGAGCGGGTTCCTCAGGAGGTGGGCTGACGCGTCAGGCCACCGGGCGCCCGGGTCCGTCGTCTTCCCGCAGGCGGCGGACCCTGGTCGCGCGGAAGTCGAAGCTGTCTTGCTGCGCCGCCTCGAACTCGAACTCGACCTCCTCGCCGACCTGGAGGTCGCGGTAGCCGGAGCCCTCGATGCAGCTGAAGTGCACCCAGGCGTCACGACCAGGCGGCAGGTTCGCGCTCCTGATCGCGCCGGTCCCCTTCTCCGCCCGGAACCACTTGACCGTTCCCTTCACCATGTCCGCAGCGTACTCGCACCAGCTAGGTGACTCAGCATAGCCGTTGCGGCACAACGTGTTCAGCTTGCTCGAACGCATCCTGTGCGGTAGGGTGAGGCATGGCCGCGACGTTCCTCGACGAAGCCCCCGACGGGGTCACCTTCGCCGCGCCGTCCCGCCTGCGCCGCGCGGTGGACACCGCCCACGCCGCGTTCCTGCTCGGCGTCGCCGCCGCCGTCCACCAGGTCCTGGACTCCGAGCACCCCGACCTGGCCGTCCTGGACGAACGCGGCCTCACCGTCACCGGCCGCGGCGCCGACCGCCTCCACGCCGCCCTGGACCTGGTCACCGAGGAGTTCGCCCGCCACGAACGCATGCCCTACGACGCCGCCGCCGGCATCATCCACACCGCCTACCACCAAGGCAGCGACCACCACACCCTGTGGACCGCCGTCGCCGAAGCCCGCATCACCCGCCACCAAGCCCGCACCATCGAGGCCCGCGCCCGCCGCCTCGCCGGCCGCGTCGCCGTCCTGAGCGAAACCACCCACGCCGACGGCAGCACCTCCCTGAGCGCCGACGAAGGCGAACCCCTCCTGAGCGGCGACGCGCACACCCGCGCCCTGCAGCAGTACCTGACCGCCGCCGTCGCCCACGCCGAACACGGCCACACCGGCCGCCGCCTGACCTACCGCCTCGACCAGGTCATCACCGGCCTCACCCCCGGCTACCGCGCCGTCGAGGTCACCCAGCCGCGCCCGGCCGCGGGCCTGCACGTCACCGCCCACGACGACACCTTCGGCGACCGCGGTGGGGACCTCAGCGGTCAGCGCTACGCCCACGTCACCTTCCTCATGCCCCTGGCCGACGCCCTGCGCTTCCAAGCGCACGTCGCCGCCACCGCCGACGCCAGCGCCGACGACGCCACCGCCCGCGGCGTCACCGACCCCCGCACCCACGGGCAACGACAGTGCGACGTCGTGACCGACCTGCTGCGCGATGCGATGGACCGCCACGTCCCCGCCCACTCCGACCCGGCCGCGGCTGAAGCCACCACCGACGGTCCCACCCCGGCGCGGCAGGGCCGGACCCACCGCCCCGCCTCCTCCGTCCAGGTCCACGTCCGCATCGACGCCTCCACCCTCCTGCGCGCCGACGACGACCCCGCCTGGGTCGACGGCGTCGGACCGGTCCCCGCCGCCGTCGCCCGCGACCTGGCCGGCGCCGCCGGGGCGCAGTGGCGGGCCCTCACCCTCGCCCCCGGCACCCGCCACGTCCTGGACGTCGCCGCCGACACCTACCGCCCCGGCGCCGCGCTGCGCCGCTACGTCACCGCGCGGGACGAGACCTGCACCGCCCCGGCTGCCCGGTCCCGGCAGTCGACTGCGACCTCGACCACATCGTCCCCTTCCCGCAAGGCCCCACCACCGCAGGCAACCTGCGGGCCGTCTGCCGCAGCCACCACCGGTTCAAGACCCAGTACGTGTTCCAAGAACTCCGGCGCCGCCAGGTCCGCCCACCCGTACCGGACGACCCGCCCCCGTTCTGACGTGCACCGCCGATGGAAAGCGTGCTTGACATACGCCGACCACAGGACCATGCTCACACCATGACAAGCAAGCTTGACACTGCCGGTCCGAGCAGGGGTGACCGCGCCAGGGCACGCGCCTACCTCCTGGACTTCACGCCGGCCACGGCCGGCTACGTCGTGTGCATCGTGGCCGTCGTCCGGTGGGGCGGCCTCGACGGTGACAGCCCCTGGCGGTTCGCGTGGGCCCTCCTGCCCGTCGTCCCTGTCCTGGCCGTCGTCCGCGCCGTCGTCCGCGGGCTGCGCCGCTCGGACGAGTACGCGCAGCTCCTGCAGGTCCGCGCCCTGGCAGTCGGTTTCGCCGTCGCGATGGTCGGGTGCGTCGTCGTCGGCATGCTGGCCCTGGCCGGGCTGCACCTGACGCCGGCTCCCTGGTTCGTCGTCGGAGCCGGGATGCTGTCCTGGGCCGTGGCGGCGGCCGTCACGGCCCGCCGGTGAAGAACCGCATCCGGGAACTGCGCGCCGCGCGCGGGTGGACCCAGGCCGCTCTGGCCGACCTCCTCGACGTCTCCCGTCAGACCGTCAACGCCCTGGAGACGGGCCGGTACGACCCCAGCCTGCCGTTGGCGTTCCGCCTGAGCCGTCTGCTCGGTGAACCCCTTGAGCAGATCTTCGAACCCGACGAGGAACCCGCGCCCCACAGCTCGCGCTGATTCTCGTCAGGGACGACGTCGTTCCACCCCGCTGTCGTCGATCTCGACGACCCGGTCCGGGCACACGGGTTCCTCCAGCGCGACCGTGCGTCCGTCCGGGTAGACGACGTCCACGCCCCCCTCGAGGCACCCGGACCCCAGCACGACCATTCCCCCACCGGCATCGACCGTCGAGTCATCGCCACCCCAGACGACGCGGACGGCCGTCGACGAGTTGTTCTCGAACGACACGTCACCCGCGTCGCCGCACCCCGCCGTGAGCACGACGAAGGCCACCGTCCCCAGAACCCGCTGAGTCCTCCCCATGCATCGACTCTGCTCCCGCCAGCCGGTCTCGGACACCGGCGAGACGGGACCTGCACGAGTCGTGCACCGCTCCGCCTACATCGCGTCCGGCGCCGCGATCCCGAGCAGGTCCAGACCGGTGGCCAGCGTCCGCCGGGCGGCCGCGCACAACGCGAGCCGGCTGGACCGCGACGGTTCCTCCGCCCGCAGGACGGGGCACGCCTCGTAGAAACCCGACACCGCGACGGCGAGGTCGTGCAGGTACCCGCACAACCGGTGCGGTTCCAGCGTGCGGGCCACCTCCAGCACCACACCCGGGAACCGCGTCAGCACGAACGCCACCCGCAGTTCCGCCGGGTGCTCCAGGACCGTGACCGGCCCCGGCACGCCGCCGGCCCGGGCCAGCAGGGTCGCGAGCCGGGCGTGGGCGTACTGCAGGTACGGCCCGGTGTCGCCGTCCGTCCCCACCATCCGCCCGAGGTCGAACACGTAGTCCCGACCGAGGCCGGAGGACAGGTCGGCGTACTTCACCGCCCCGATGCCCACGTCCCGCGACCCGGCCCGCTGCTCGGCCTCGTCGAGCAGCACCCCGAGGGGGACGGTTCCCCCGTCCCGCGTCTTGAAGGGACGCCCGTCGGCGCCCAGGACCGTCCCGAACGCGACGTGCTCGGCCTGCACGGCGTCCGGCAGCCAGCCGGCCGCCCGCGCCAGGGCGAAGACCTGGTCGAAGTGGAGGCTCTGCCGGGCGTCGACGACGTAGACGAGGCGGTCCGCACCGTCCACGGCCACCCGGTGCCGCAGCGCGGTCACGTCCGTCGCGTCGTAGCCGAAACCCCCGTCGGACTTGCGCAGGACCATCGGAGGCAGACCGGGCGGGAACGCGCACAGCGCGCCCTCGGACACCCGCAGCAGACCGAGCCCGTCGAGGTCGTCCACCGTCCGCTGCAACCGGTCCTGGTAGTGGCTCTCCCCCACCACGTCAGCCGGCTGCAACCGGACCCCCAGCCGGCCGTAGGTCGCGGAGAACGCCTCGGCCGACACGGTGACGACCCGCTCCCACAGCACCCTCGTCGCGGCGTCACCGCCCTGCAGGTCCACGACCCGCCGCCGCGCACGGTCCGCGAAACCCGCCTCCTCGTCGAACCTCCGCCGCGCGGCCCGGTACGCCTCGTCGAGGGCGGCGAGGTCGGGTTCGGCGGGGAACCCGATCTCGTCCAGGTGTTCCAGGAGCATGCCGAACGGCGTCCCCCAGTCGCCGACGTGGTTGCGCCGCAGCACCTCGTGACCTGCAAACTCCAGGACGCGGACGAGGGCGTCCCCGATGACGGTCGACCGCAGGTGCCCGACGTGCATCTGCTTGGCCACGTTGGGCGAGGAGTAGTCGACGACGATCCGTTGCGGGACAGAAGGTCTGTCGACCCCGAGGTGTGCGTGCGCGGCGTACCCGGTGACGGTCCGGGCCAGGGTCTCCGGCCGCAGGGTCAGGTTGACGAAACCCGCACCGGCCAGGACGGGCGGCAGGCACAGGTCGGCGACGTCCAGCGCGTCCACCAACCGCTCCCCGAGCGCCCGGGGTGGTTCGCCCAGCGGCTTGGCCAGACGCAACGGGAGGTTGGTCTGGAAGTGGCCGAACTCGGGCCGGGTGGCTGTCCGGAGTTCGGGGTCGGCGCCCAGACCGAAGGCGGTCAGGGCGGCGGCGGAGAGCCGGGACGTGAGGGTGTTCTCGATCGTGGGCACTGCAGCTCCTCGGGGTGCGACGGCGGCGTCACCCCTCGGACGAGGGGTGGGTCAGGAGACGCGTCGGCGTCGTCGTCGCAGCACCCGGGTCGAGGACATGGGTCCAGTGTTGCACGTCAGGCCGGGAACGGGGAGGCCGCGGACATCCCGAAGTCGGCGAGGAGGTGCGTGCCGTTCACGGCGGCCGTGAGCGGAGACAGGAGCAGAGCGACGAGCCCGGCCACCTGCTCGGGGGTCTGCACCGGGTAGGAACTGCCGGAGAAACCCTGCGGGAGTTCCAGGTCCGTGCGCGACATCGGCGTGTCCACGACGCTGGGGCACAGGCAGTTCACCCGCACCCCTTCCGGGCGCAGGTCCACGGCCAGGCTGCGGCCGAGGGCCAGCAGCGCCCCCTTGGACGTGCAGTAGGGCGCCATCCCCGGCGCGCTGGTGAACGAGGAGTCCGACGCCAGGAGGACCACCGACGGGTCCGCGCCGGCCCGCAGGAGCGGCGCGGCACCCCGCACGGACAGGAAGGCGCCGAGGACGTTGACGTCCTGCACCCGCGCGAAGTCGGTGGCGGACACCTCCACCGCGGGGGTGCCGACGGGCCCGGAGATCCCGGCGCAGCAGACGAGCCCGTCCACCGCTGCGCCGAACTCGGCCGACACCCGGGCGAACGCCGACGCGACCTGCTCCTCCCGGGTCACGTCGGCGTCCACGTCCGCCCCGCGCAGGTCGATCGCGGTCACCCGCGCCCCCGCGTCGCGCAACACCCCCACGACGGCGGCGCCGATGCCCGACGCCCCGCCGGTCACCACCACGCGGCGACCGGCGAGGCCCAGGTCGAGCGTCACGCCCACGCCGACGGGTCGGGCACGGTGCGGGACAGTTCGGACTCCCGGGCGCCCATCGCGATGGAGTTCGTCGTGCCCTCCTCGGTGTCCAGGCCCCAGATCCGGCCGGTGGAACGGCCGCGGTCGAAGTTGATCGCGACGATGCCGTCGCAGGGGACGACCTTCTCCTGCCAGGCGAAGAGGAACACGTTCTCCCGCAACCGCCAGACCCGCCCGCGGTCGGTGTCGGCGAGGCCCTTCTCCGCCCCGGCGAGGCAGTGCCAGGTGTACGCGCTGTCGGTGAGGTAGAGGTGCTCGTAGGCGTTGTCCGGTCCGTAGACGTAGAGGACGCGTCGGCCGACGAGCGCGTCGGTGCGCTCGTGCCGGGCGGCTCCACCCGTCGTCGTGCCCGTGCGGACCTCCTCGACGACGCGGACGGTTCCGACGGGGCCGGGAGGGGCGACGTGGCTGCGGACGACGGTGGCGGCACCCGTGCGTCCGTCGACCACGACGACGTGCGCGATCCCGTCGGGCCCCGGGGAGGCGGTGTGGACGAGGTGCAGGTCGTCGTCGACGAGCTTCACCGACACCGGGCCCGTGTGGGCCACCAGGTCGCTGCCGGGGCGCTCGTCGAGCACCGTGGCCTCGCCGTCGGCGCCGATCTCCACCGACACCTGCGCGCCGTCGTCGAGGGTCACCGTGAGGCGGGTGCCCGCCAGGGCGTCGGTGTCGGGCAGGTCGTAGTCGCCGAACCCGTGCCCGTCCAGGGCGTTGAGGGTGGGCCACTCCGAGGCGGTCAGGTAGTCGGTGGGGGTGTTCACGACGGACATCCGGTCTCCTGGGGTTTGCGAGCGGTCAGAGGAAGGCGAAGGCGCCCGGGTCGACGACGACGGTGCCGCCGTCGACCGGGAGCACGGCGCCGTGGACGTAGGACGCCTCACCCGAGAGCAGCCAGGCCACGACGGCGGCCACCTCCGCGGCGTCCGCGGGACGGCGTTGCGGGACGGCGGCGGTGACGCGGGCGTAGGCCTGCCCCACGTCGAGACCGAGGGGTCCGCCGAACTCGGCCATCTCCTCGTCGCCCATCTCGGTGCGGACCCAGCCGGGGGCGACGCAGTTCACACGCACCCCCTGCGGACCCAGGTCGACGGCGAGGTTCTGGACGAGCATGTGGAGCGCGGCCTTGGAGGCGCCGTAGGCGAGGTAGTCGGCCGAGGCGCGCAGCCCCGCCACCGACCCCACGGCGACGACCGCGCCCCGCGAGGACAGCAGGTGGGGCAGGGCCTGGCGGACGAGGAGGTAGGGACCGGTCAGGTTGATGCGCAACGTCTCGTCCCAGTCCGCCCGGGCCATGGTGGTGAGGGTCCCGGTGCGGGCGACACCGGCGTTGAGGACCAGACCGTCGAGGCGGCCGTGCCGGTCCAGGGTCTGCGCGACGACGTGGGCCACCCCCTCGTCCGTGGCGGTGTCACCCACGACGACGGTGGCGCCGGTGTCCGCCGCGACGGCGTCGAGGGGTCCGCGGCGCCGCCCGCAGACGACGACCTGGTCCCCCCGCGCGGCGAGGGTGCGAGCCACGGCGGCGCCGATCCCCGTCCCGCCCCCGGTGACGACGACGACGCTCACGACAGTTCCGTGGTGAAGTCGACGTCGCGCCGGGAGCCGGCGAGGACCCAGCCGAGGACGGCCATGAGCGGGATGCCGAGCAGCAACCAGACGCCGGCCCCGCTGCCGCCCAGCGTGGAGTAGTTCGCGATCGCCAGGTACAGGACGACGACGAAACCCACGAGCGCCACGGCCGGGGTGACGGTCGTCCGCCACACCCCCTCCCCTCCGCCGGCCCGGGGCAGGAACCGCAGCATCGCCACGCAGGTCAGCAGGAGGACGACGACGAGCGAGGCCGTCCCGAGGGCCAGGAGCCAGAAGTAGGTGACCGCGATGGGGTCGGCCCGAAACAGCTCGAAACCCCCGAGGACGGCGAACTCGGCGACGCCGATGGCGAGCGCCGCGGCCACGGGCGAGCGGGTCCCGGCGCTGGTCCGCCCGAGGACGGACGGCAGGGCCCCCGCGCGGCCGAGCGCGAACACGTACCGCGTGAAGAGGTTGTGGAACCCGATGAGCATGGCGAAGAAGCTCGTGACGACCAGCACGTCCATCACGGTCGCGAACCCCGTCCCGACGTACCGGGCGGCGAGGTCGGGGACGAAGGTCCCGGCGGCGAGCTTGTCGCCCGCCTCCTGCTCGACGACGCCGAACCCCGCGGCCCCGCCCAGGCACCACGTCGTGAAGGCGTAGAAGACGCCGATGAACCCGATGGCCAGGTAGGCCGCACGCGGGATGGTCCGGCGCGGTTCGCGCGCCTCCTCCGAGAACACGACGGTCGCCTCGAACCCGGTGAAGCAGGAGACGCAGAACAGGAACGCCACGCCCAGCCCGGGTACGGCCCAGGAGGACGGGGAGAAACCCTGCAGCGAGAACCCGTCGGGTCCGCCGCCCTGGGCGAGGACGACGACGTCCAGCACGACGAACGTCAGGACCTCCAGCACGAGCAGGACGCCCAGCACCTTCAAGGAGAGGTCCACCCCGCGGGCCGTGAGCGCCGTCACCAGGACGAGCGAGACCAGCAGCAGGACCTCGCGGGGCACGGCGACGCCGAGCCGGTTCTCGACCAGTTGCGCGGCGAACACCCCGTACTGGCTCCACAACCCGCACTGCAGCGCGACGTAGCACAGGACGGTGATCCCGGCGACGGCCGCGCCCGCGCGGGTTCCCAGCCCGCGGGCGACGTACGCGACGAAACCGCCGGCGTTCGTGAGGTGCCGGCTCATCGTGACGTACCCGACGCTGAAGACGAGGAAGAGGGCACCGGCCATGAGGAACACCGCGGGGGTCCCCGGACCGACGCTCGCGAAGACGACGGGAGAACCGCCCACGATGGCGGCCATCGGGGCGACGGCGGCCACCACGAAGAAGGTGACGCCGAGGACCCCCAGCCGGCCGCGGCGCAGTCCGGTGAAGGCGAGGGTTTCCTGGCTCATGGTCGTCCTGTCGGGGTGAGGGGGTGGGGGGTTCAGCACGAGGCGCACACGGACCCGGGATGGGGGTGCTGCTGCCAGGACCCGGCGGGCGCGGCCCGGTGCGCGACGTCGGCCGCATCGTGGACGACGACGCCGCCCACGACGACGAGGTCGACACCGACCTGCGGGAACTGCTCGAGGGGGAAGGCCGGGCGGCCCTCGTCGTCGAGGAGGCGTTCGGACAGGACGCAGACGTCGGCGGCGAAACCCGGTGCCAGCCGCCCCTTCCACTGCTCCGCGTGGTCCTGCCAGGCGCCGGCCGTCGTGAAGGCCCGCAGGGCGTCGAGCAGACCGACCCGTTGCTCGGGGCCGGACACGGCGCCCGACCCGCCCTCGCGCAGGACGGCCGAGACGACGCCCGCGCGCCAGTCGTAGGACACGTTGGGCGAGTCCGACGACGCCGCCGTCGGCACCTGCGCCTCGAGCGCCGAGGCGAAGGGGACCTGCTGGGCGGCCCGGGCCTCGCCGACGACGGCCGGCTGGCTGTCGGCGATGAGCGCCCGGATCGCAGGGTTGAAGTTCACGCCGATGCCGTGCTCGGCCATGACGGCGAGCGTCGCCGGGGAGGTGAAGTCGCCGTGGACGACGTAGTGCCGGGCGGGGTTCGTCCGGCCACCCGCCGTGAACGCGGCGACCACGGCGTCGATCGCCGCGTCGCCGGTCGCGTGCACCCCGATCTGGTAGCCGGTCTCGTGCACGGTGCGGACCATCTGCGCCAGGTGCGCCACCTTCGCCGCGTCGTCGGCGCCGGTCGTCACCAGGCTCCCCCGGCCGCCCCCGACGTACTCCTCGTGCATCCAGGCGGTGCGGCTGGCGATCGGCACCCCGTCGGCGCGGAGCTTGACCCCCCGCACGGCGAAGCGCCGCGGGTCGACGTCGCGGGCGGGGACGTTCCCCTGCAGCACGTCCAGCACACCGTCCACGTCGACGGGGTAGGTGTCGTCGGGCCGGCTGAGCAGGGCGGTGACGCGCAGCGGCAGGGTTCCGGCGCGGGCCAGTTCCTCGTAGAGCTCGCGGGCGACGGTGCCGATCCCGGGTTCGGTGACGCTCGTGATGCCGACGGCGACGACCGCGGCCGCGGCGTCCTCGATGGCCTGCCGCTGCTCGTCCCGGGTGAACGGGGGCACCGTCGCGGTGACGAGCGCCATCGCGGTCTCCCGCAGGACCCCCGTCGGCCGGCCGGAGGAGTCCAGGACGACCTCGCCACCCGCCGGGACGGGGGTCGAGGCGTCGACGCCCGCCAGGACCAGGGCCGCGGAGTTCACCCACAGCTGGTGGTTCGACCAGTCGAGCAGGACGACGGGGTTGTCCGGCGAGACGGCGTCGAGGTCGGCCGCCGTCGGGGCCCGGCCCAGCAGGTCCTCGTTCCAGCCCTTGCCGCGGATCCACCCACCGCGGGGGGCGGTGGCCACGGCGGCGGCGACGGCGGCGACGGCCGCCGGGACGGTCCCGCCCACGGCCGCGCCGACGTCGATGGTGCGCGGCGGCATCGCCAGCCCGGTGCGCAGGAGGTGCAGGTGGGAGTCGTTGATCCCGGGCAGCGCAGTGCGGCCGGCGAGGTCGACGACGTGCGTGCAGGGCCCGGTCCAGGCCACGACGCTCTCGTCGTCCCCGACGTGGACGACGGCCCCGTCCCGGACGGCGAGCGCGGTGGCGGTCTCGGGTCCGGCCCCGTCGAGGGTGAGGACCTGCCCGCCCCGCAGCACGAGGTCGGCGGGACGCGGGTGGCCGTCCGGATCGATGTCGGCGGCGGCGAGGGTCACGGCGGCGGCGGCCCCGAGGATGACCTGTCGGCGGGGAGGCGCGGTGGTGTCGAGGGGTTCCACGTTCGCTCCGGAGGGATGAGAGGGGTGGGGCGCGACGGCCGCGGGATCTCCTTCGACGACGGGCCTGCCGGTGCTGGATTCCAGCACCGGCAGAGGTCGGGGGGATCCGTAGCCGTACGGATGCGCCACCCGCCCCTCAGCTGGGGGTGCTCGGTAGGTTGACCGCGTGTCCCGGCGCGAGGAGATCCTGCACGCGAGCGCCCAGGCGATCGCCGACGTCGGCGTGCGGGGGTTGCGCGTGAGCGACGTCGCCGCCCGCGTGGGCGTCGCGACGAGCCTCATCTACTACCACTTCACCGACCGGGACACCCTCGTCACGGCGGCCTTGGACCACGTGACGCGGCAGGCGCTGGCGTTCCGCCGGCGGCCGGGCGCGGAGCCGGCGAGGACGGTCGAGCGGCTGCTCGAGCAGTTCACGGCCGAGTTCGTCGACGACCCGGAGGTCGTCGACCACTCCCGGGCGTGGAACGAGCTGCGCGCCAGCGCGGTGCACGAACCCGCGCTGCGGGAGGCCATGGCCGCGGCCAGCCGGGCCTGGACCGACGACATCGCGGCCGCGGTCCGGGAGGCGCAGGCGGCGGGGAACGTGGCGGCCGACGTCGACGCGGACGGGGTGGCCCTTCAGGTGGCGGTGTTCATGGAGGGCCTGGACAGCCGGTGGCTCACGGGGGAGCTGACGACGGCCGACGCCGTGAGGGCCCTGCGGGACGTCGCGATCCGGTTGCTCCGCACCCCTGGATCCTGACTGACTTTTCAGTCTAAGATCGCCGCGTGACCGCCGCCGACGCGCCGCTCTTCGACTTCTTCTCCCAGCCCGCGCTGCCCGCACCCGACGTCCCCGCCGACGAACTGCGGGAGATCGTGGCGCAGGAGTGGGGGTTGCACGTGACGCTGCGTTCCCTGGGCAGCCAGCAGGACCAGAACTTCATGGCCCACGACGCCGACGGCGAGGCCGTGGGGGTCCTCAAGATCAGCAACCCCGCCTTCGGGGAAGCCGAGATCGACCTGCTCGACCGGGCCGCCGACCTCGTGGCCGCGGGACGGCCGGACCTGAGGGTGGCGCGCGTCGTGCGCCGCGACGGCGAACCCCTGCGCGGCTGGTTCGACACCTCCCACGGCCGGCTGCACGCCCGGCTCCTGACCGTCGTCCACGGCCGCACCCTCAACGGCTCACGTCACCTGTCCCCCGCCGTCGTCGAGCGCCTCGGCGTCCTGGCCGCCGCGGTCAGCCGCACGCTGGAGAGCGTGGAAGACCCTGCGCAGGAACGGGTCCTGCAGTGGGACCTGCAGCACGCCCGGCGGGTCGTGGAGCTCCTGGCCCCGCAGGACCCCGACGCTGCCGTCCGGGAACGGGTCCTCGCCGAGTCCGCGACCGCGCTCGCCGCCCTCGAACCGCTCGCCGACCGGCTGCCCCGCCAGCTCGGCCACTTCGACCTCACCGACGACAACGTCGTGGTGCCCCCGGGAGGGGTGCTGCCCGACGGCGTCGTCGACTTCGGCGACGTCCTGCGTTCCTACCGCGTCGCCGAGCTCGCGGTGACGATCTCCTCGGTCCTGCACCACGCCGGCGCGGAGGTGGAGAGCGTGCTGCCCGCGGTCCGCGCCTTCGACGCCGAGCGCCACCTCACCGACGACGAGGTGGAGGCCTTGTGGCCGCTCGTCGTGCTGCGCGGGGCCGTCCTCGTGGTCTCCGGCCGCGACCAGGCCGTCCTGGACCCCGGCAACGCCTACGCCCAGGACGGCCTGGACCGCGAGTGGCGCATCTTCGAGAAGGCGACGGAGGTTCCGCTCCCCGTCGTCACGGCGCTGCTGCGGGACGCGCTCGGGCGGTCGACGCTACGGGAACCCGCCGCCGGCGGTCGGCTCCTGCCCGCGGGTCTGGCCGTGGACGTCCTCGACGCGGGCACCCGCTCCGAGCTCAACGACCTCGGGGCGTGGCAGGACCCGGGCACGCTCGACCGCGGGGCCGCGCGCCTGCTGGCCGCCGGGTCGGACGTCGTCGTGCTGGCCCACGCGGTTCCCGTGCTGACGGGTGCGCCGACGTTGAGCCCGGAACCGCCCGCCTCCGTCCCCACCGGCAGCACGCTGTGGCTCGCCCGCGCCCAGCCCCTGCTCGCGCCGTTCCCGGGAGACGTGCGGGTCTCGGGTCCCGTCGTGGAACTCCTCGGGGACGAGGCGGTGCTGCGGGTGCGCGGGGCGGAGGCGCTCGCCGGCCCCGTGGCCGCGGGGGCCGAGTTCGGACGGCTGCCCGCGGGAACCCCCGTGCTCGTGCAGGTCCTGCGCGGCACCGGGGACCTCGACGTCCCGGCGCGCGTGCGGGCGGCGCAGGCTCCGGGCTGGCTGGCGCAGGTCGCCGATCCGGCCCCGCTGCTCGGGCTCGACCCGGTGGTGCCCGTCGGCGCGCACGAGGTGCTGCGCCGCCGCGAACAGGTCCTCGCCGAGGTGCAGGAGCACTACTACGCGCAGCCGCCGCAGATCGAACGCGGCTGGCGCGAGCACCTCGCCGACGTGGACGGCCGCGTGTACCTCGACATGGTCAACAACGTCACCTCCGTGGGGCACGCGCACCCGCGCGTCGCCGAGGCCGCGGGCCGGCAGCTGCGGTTGCTCAACACGAACTCCCGCTTCCACTACGCGGCCGTCGCCGAGTTCGCCGAGAAGATCGCCGCGACGCTGCCCGACGAGCTGGACACGGTGTTCCTCGTGAACTCCGGCTCCGAGGCCGTCGACCTGGCGCTGCGGATCGTGATGGCCTCCACGGGACGGCGCCACGTCGTGGCGATGCGGGAGGCGTACCACGGGTGGACGTTCGCCAGCGACGCCGTCTCGACGTCGGTGGCCGACAACCCGAACGCCCTCGCCACCCGGCCCGACTGGGTCCACACCGTCGACGCCGCGAACTCCTACCGCGGGACGTACCGGGGGCAGGAGGCCCACCGCTACGCCCCCGAGGCGGTCGCGACGATCCGCGAGCTCGCCGGGCGGGTCGACCTGGCGGGCTTCGTCGCCGAGACGTACTTCGGCAACGCGGGCGGCGTCGCCCTGCCGCCGGGCTACCTCGAGGCCGTCTACGCCGCGGTGCGGGAGGCGGGCGGGCTGACCGTGGCCGACGAGGTGCAGGTCGGCTACGGCCGCCTCGGGCACTGGTTCTGGGGTTTCGAGCAGCAGGGGGTCGTGCCGGACGTCGTGGCCGTCGCGAAGTCGGTCGGCAACGGCACCCCCGTCGGTGCGGTCGTCACGCGCCGCGAGGTCGCCGACCGGTACCGGACGCAGGGCTACTTCTTCTCCTCCACCGGCGGCAGCCCGGTGTCCAGCGTGGTGGGCGCGACCGTGCTGGACGTCATCCGCGAGGAACGGTTGCAGGAGAACGCCGCGACGGTCGGGACCCACCTGAGGGAACGGCTGCGGGAGCTCGGGACCCGGCACGAGCTCCTCGGCACGGTCCACGGCGACGGCCTCTACCTCGGCGTCGAGTTCGTCCGGGACCGCACCACCCTGGAGCCGGCCACGGCCGAGACAGCGGCGATCTGCGACCGGTTGCTGGACCTCGGCGTCGTCATGCAGCCCACGGGCGACCACCTCAACGTCCTGAAGGTGAAACCGCCGCTGTGCGTCGCCCGGGAGTCGGTGGACTACTTCGCCGACGCCCTGGACCGGGTGCTCACCGAAGGCTGGTGAGCAGGGCCGTCACGAGCATGCTGCCCGCCATCCCCAGGCCGCAGACCCGGGGACGGCGGGCGGCGGCCACCAGCCACCCGGCCGCCACGAGGACGGCCGGCAGGCCGGTCACCCCGGCGGTCGCGTGCAGGTGGGCCCCGCCGAGGGACGGCGCGTGGGAGGACGCGGGCAGCCACCACAGCAGCGCGACCGTGGCCATCAGGTCGACCGGCACCGGGCTGGGGACGCCGCTGCGACGGGCGGCCGCCGCCGCGGCCCAGGCGGCGCCCCAGCCGGCCAGCGTGAGGACCGGGGTGAGCAGGAACGGCACCGCCAGACCGCACGCGGCCAGCAGGCACTGGGCCATCGCCGCGGTCATGACGGCCGCCGCCGCGCGGGAGGTCCGGAAACCGGCGAGCGCCGCGGCGACCCCGACCAGCCCTGCGGCGAGGTGGAGGTGCGTCACCCCTCCCGGTGGCAGTGGGCGCCCGCCGAGGGCGGCACGTCGAGGGTGGGGTTGCGGTCGAAGAACCCGACGGGTTTGAGGACGAACCCCGTGTGGTCGACGGGCATGATCGGCCAGTCCTCCGGCCGCGGGACGTGCGTCAGCCCGAACGTGTGCCACACGACGAGGTCGGTGGCCTCGAGGTTGCGGTCCCCCGCGACGTAGGTGGGCAGACCCGCTCCGCCGTGGTGCTGGTTGACGAAGTCGCCGGCCGAGTAGCGCTGGTCCGGGTCGAAGGCCGTCACCCACAGGTGGTCCGTCGCGAACCCCGCGCGCCGCTGGATGGAGGAGTCGTCCGCCGCCAGCAGCGTCGGCTGTCCCTCGGGGAACAGCGCGTACGCCACGGGCCGGCCGAGCGCGTTGAGGCGTCCCGGGTTCGACACGTGCCACACCCGCGCGCGGGCGGGGTCGGCCTGGCGGCGGGCGGCCAGTTCGGTCCGCAGCGGCGTGACCGACGTCGTGAACGCGTTGCCGCGCGGGTTCTCCGGCCCGACCGGGACGCGCTCGACCTGCACCTCCTCGACCGAGTTCTCGTACCCGTCCACGGCCATGTCGAGGCGGGCGCTGAACAGGTGCTGGTGGTAGGGGGCGCCCAGACCCGGCGCGATCTCCGACGAGTAGGGGTACCCCTCCCCGGGGTAGGCGGAGGTGAAGACGACCCCCGTGGCCTTGGCCTCGAACTCGATGGTCCCGTCGAGGTAGAGGTACCAGTAGAACCCGTAATCGTAGTTCCCGATGGTCGTGAAGAACGACACGACGAGCCGGCGCTGGCGCCGCACGGTGCTGCTGCCCGCCCACAGGTCGGTGTGCTTGAAGAGGATCCCGGTGTCCTCCTCGTGGATGCAGACGGCGTTCGGCAGGACCCGTGGGTTCCCGCGCTCGTCCGCGATGGTCGCGTCGAGGTAGGTGATCTCGCCGACGCAGTCGCAGCCCAGCTCAAGGGCGTTGGCGTACCGGCCGACGAGGTACTCCCCCGTGTCGAAGTAGTTCTGCCACGAGCGGACCGGGGAGGGGTCGGCGTACGGCACGACCATCTCGGCGATCGAGGCGCGGTGGACGATCGGGCGGTCGCGGCCCTGGTCCCGGTCGTGGAACGAGACCTGGTGCAGCACCAGACCTTCCCGGGCGTCGAACCCCACCCGGACGGAGAAGTTCTCCCACTGCAGCAGGTCGCCGTCGAGGGTGAAGCTGGGGCCCTCGGGCTGGGTGATCGAGATCGGCTTCTGCGTCGTGCGGTGCTCGCCGCGCACGGCGGGGTCGTCGAAGTTCCCCGACACCGACGGCACGGGCACGGCGCCGAGGTCGAGGACCTGGGTCACCTCGCGGGCGATGACGTCGACGTACCCGACGAGCCCGTCCACCGGGTGCGCCCAGGCGAGGTCGGCGGGGTGCTCCTGGACGAAGGCGAGACCGCGCAGGATGCGGCGGCCGACCTCCTCGGGGTACTCGAAGACGCCGGCCGACAGCGGGGCGACGCGCACGGTGGCGACGTCGAGGTCGCGGGCGGCCAGCGCGGCGAGCCACCGGCCGTCCGTGGCGAGCAACTGCTCGACGAGCTCGAACTCCTCGTCGAGCACGGGCAGCTGCCCGTCGACGGCGGCGTCCAGGTCGCTCGAGCGCAGGACCGTCCGCGCCGTCAGGTCGACGAGGACGTCGCGGGCGGCGACGACGCGCACGTCGTGCAGCAGGGCGCGGGCCCGGCGCGGTGGCGTCGCGGCGGCGAGTTCCGCCTTCGTCGGTTCGTCGAGCCCCACGTAGGCGAAGCGGGTGGACTCGCGGACGAGCCCCTTGGCGTCCAGCACCTCACGGACGGCGGCGATCTCGTCGGCGGTCAACGAGGACAACGGGTGGCCGGTGGTCATGGGGCTCCTCTGTGAGTCTCCGGCGGGAGACGAAAAGAGTAGGACGGAGGGAGCCGTCCTGGGAAGACCCGGTCAGCGGGAGATCTGGGCGAGGTGGGCGTCGAGCGCGGCGCGCTGCTGGTGCGGCGTCAGCAGGGGTTCCTCGGCGACGACGAACGTCTGGGCCCCCATGAGGAAGGCCAGCAGGTGGGCCGCGGCCAGGTCCGCGTCGACCGTCGGGGGGACGTCCCCCGCGCGACGCGCCTCCTGCAACCAGCCCACGACCTGCGTCCGCCACTCCCGCAGCGCCACGGCGTTGACGCCCGCGAAACGGTCGTCGGCGACGGTCCGCCCCCAGAACGAGACGACGATGCGCGCCTCCAGCACCCGCGTCTCGTCCAGCGGAAGCACCTCGAGGCAGAACGCCCGCAGCGCGTCCAGCCCGCGCCGATCACCGATCGCCGCCGCCACCCGGTCGTTCGTCTGGGCGAACACGTACTCGAACGATGCCTGCAGCAGTTCGTCCTTGCCGGCGAAGTACCGGTTCAGCGCACCGTTGGCGTACCCGGCCTCCGCGGCGATGTCCCGCATCGTCACCGAGTCCAGCCCGTGCCGGGCCACGAGGCGCCAGGTCACGTGGATGATCTCGCGGCGGCGCGCGGTGTGGTCGACGAGACGGGGCATGACGCCGGGAACGCTAGCAGCGGGTCTGCCAGGGTGGACGCGTGCTTCCCCGGTCCGGCGCTGCCCTGCCCCCCGGCCGCGTCCCCGCGAGCGAGGTGGACGCCGTGCTCGCGGCGGCCCGGGCGGACAGGGACCTCCCGTGGCCGCAGACCACCGCGAGCACGTGGGCGCGGGTGCGCCGCGACGGTGACCGCACCGGGCACGAGGCGCTCGTCGCCGCCCTCACCCACCGCACGTCCCGGGCCGTGCTGGCCGCCCTCGCCGACCCGGACGACCCGGCCCTGCTCGACGTCGTCGCGGACGCGGTCCTGCTGCGCTGCGAGCAGTCGAGCTGGTGCTGGCCCGCCCACGACGACACGCTCGTGCCCGACCCCGCGCGCCCCGTCCTCGACCTCGGCGCCGGGGAGGTCGCCGGCCAACTGGCCTGGACCGACCACCTCCTCGGCGACCGCCTCGACGAGCGCTGGCCCGGACTGCGCGCCCGGTTGCGGCTCGAGGTGCGGGTGCGCGTCCTGGACCCGTTCCGGCAGCGGCGGGACTGGCACTGGCTCGGACTCGACGGTGACGTCCACAACTGGAACCCCTGGATCCACGGCAACGTCCTCACCGCCGCCCTCGCCCTGACGGAGGGGGACGAGCGGGCCGAGCTGGTCGCGCTCGCCCTCGAGGGCATCGACCGCTACGTCGCGGCCCTCCCGGCGGACGGTGCCACCGACGAGGGGTTCGACTACTGGTTCAACGGCGCGTGCCGCGCGATCGAGGCGCTCGACCTCGTCCGGGACTGGACGACGGAGCCACGGTTGCGGGCGACGACGGGTTTCCCCTCCGCCCTGCACCTCGGCGGGACGTGGCACGCCTCCTTCGCCGACTCCCGGGGCCGCGCCGCCGACGACCTGCCCTGGCACGCCCTGCACGCGGCGGCCCGCGCGGTGGGCGACGTCGAGGCGCAGGCGCACGCGGCGTTCCTCGCCGCGGAACAGGAACGGGCCGGGCGCCCCCGGGTCGACGTCCGCGTGGGGCTCGGGCGGGTCGTGCGCGAACTGGCCGACGACGGGTGGTGGGTGGAACGGGAACGGGCCGTCGCTCCCCCGCTGCCGCAGCGGTCGCTGCTGTCGTCGCTGGAGGTCCTCGTCGCCCGGTCGAACTCCCTGGGCGTCGCGGTGAAGGGCGGTCACGACGACGAGCACCACAACCACTGCGACGTCGGGTCGCTCGTCGTAGCCCTGCACGGGGTCCCCGTGGTGGTCGACCCCGGCCGGCCCATCTACACCGCCGCGACGTTCGGACCGGACCGGTACGGGACCTGGACGATGGGCAGCGCCTGGCACTCCGTGCCGCAGCTGGGCGGGGTCGACCAGGCGCCCGGTCGCAGCAGCGCGGCGCGCGGGTTCACGCTCCGCCTCGCGGAGGACGCCGACGAGGTCGCGATGGACCTCCAGGACGCCTACCCGGGCAGCGGGGTGCGGTCGTGGCGGCGCACCGTCCGGCTCGACCGGCGCCGGGACGAGGTCCTGCTGAGCGACCGGTGGAGCGGCGCCGCCGCCGGAACGGCCTCCGCCGTGCACCTCGTCCTCGCCGGTGAGGTCGGGCTGGCGGCGGGGCGCGCGGTCGTCGAGGCGCTCGACGGGGTGGGTGCGCTCGAGCTGTCCTGGGACCCGTCGTCGGTGGTCAGGGCCGGTCTGGAGGTGCGGGAACTCGACGACCCGATGCTCACCGGGGTGTGGGGTGGGCGGCTGACACGGCTGCGACTGGAACTGCCACCCGCGCCTGACGGTGCGCTGGACGTCACCTGCAGGCGGTCCACTCCCGGATGCGGAGGGTCCGGCACGCGCTGATGCTGGTGGCGTGACCGAGCAGATGGAAACCACCGCTCCCGGCGCGCCGACGACGAACGACGCGGGCATCCCCGTCGCGAGCGACGAGCACTCCCTGACCCAGGGTCCCGGCGGCGGGATCCTGCTGCACGACGCGTACCTCATCGAGAAGATGGCGCAGTTCAACCGCGAACGCGTCCCCGAGCGTGTCGTGCACGCCAAGGGCGGCGGCGCCTTCGGCGAGTTCCGCGTGACGGGCGACGTCTCGGCGTACACCCGCGCCGCTCTCTTCCAGCCGGGCACCACGACGCCCGTGCTCGCGCGCTTCTCCACCGTGGCCGGTGAGTCCGGGACCCCGGACACCTGGCGCGACCCGCGCGGGTTCTCGCTGAAGTTCTACACGTCCGAGGGGAACTACGACCTCGTCGGCAACAACACCCCCGTCTTCTTCGTCAAGGACCCGCTGAAGTTCCAGGACTTCATCCGCTCCCAGAAGCGCCGCGCCGACACGCACCTGCGCGACCACGACATGCAGTGGGACTTCTGGACCCTCTCCCCCGAGTCCGCGCACCAGGTGACGTGGCTCATGGGTGACCGCGGCATCCCGCGGACGTGGCGGCACATGAACGGCTACGGCTCGCACACGTTCCAGTGGATCGACGCCGAGGGGAAGCGCACCTGGGTCAAGTACCACTTCACGACCGACCAGGGCGCGGAGTTCTTCACCCAGGACGAGGCCGACCAGATGGCCTCGATCGACACGGACTACCACATCCGCGACCTGAGCGAGCACATCCGCGACGGGGAGTTCCCCTCGTGGACCCTCTCGGTCCAGCTCATGCCCGACGAGGACGCCGCCGGGTACCGGTTCAACCCGTTCGACGTCACGAAGGTCTGGCCGCACAGCGACTACCCGCTGCACGAGGTCGGGAAGCTCACGCTGAACCGGAACCCGGAGAACTACTTCGCGGAGATCGAGCAGGCCGCCTTCGAGCCGTCGAACATGGTGCCGGGCATCGGCGTCAGCCCGGACAAGATGCTGCTGGGCCGCATGTTCAGCTACGCCGACGCGCACCGCTACCGCATCGGCGCGAACTACGCCCAGCTGCCGGTGAACCACGCGACGTCCCCCGTCAACAGCTACGCCAAGGACGGGGCCATGCGCTACAGCAACCCCGGTGACCCGGTCTACGCCCCGAACTCCTACGGCGGACCGGCCGCCGACCCCCAGCGGGCCGGCCACACCGGACGCTGGGACGCGGGCGGCGAGCCCGTCCGCGCCGCCTACGAGCAGCACGCCGAGGACGACGACTGGGGCCAGGCCCGGTCGCTCCTCAACGACGTGATGGACGAGGACGCGCGCGGCCGCTTCGTCGACAACGTCGTGGGGCACCTGCTCAACGGCGTCAGCGACGCCGTGCTGACGCGCGCCTTCGCCTACTGGGACGCCGTCGACGGCGAGATCGGCCGGCGGATCCGCGAGGGCGTGTCGGCCAAGCAGGACCTGACGGACCCCAAGGCCGAGGAGCAGGGGAACTCCGCCCGCAGCTCGGCGCAGCACAAGGCCTGACGCCGGCGCTCAGTCGTCCGCCGGGTCGGGGCGGGTCGTGGACCACGACAGCTCCAGCCCGGCGAACAACCGGTCCAGCGTCTGCCGGATGGCGTGCCGCGCAGCCGCTTGCAGCGGCGCCCCGAGGTGGTCGACCTCCAGACCCGAGACGACGGACAGGACGAGGCGGGCGTCCGTGCGTGGACTCGGCGAGCCGAGGGCTGCGACGGTCGCCTCCACGTGGGCGTGCAGGCTCTGCAACCAGGCGGTGGACGCGCGCTGCAGGTCGTCACGCCGGGCGGCCGCGGTGAGGAACTCGTACTCGGTGATGAGTTGCCACCGGTGCTCGGTGAGGCCGGTGATGACGAAGTCCGCCACGCGCGCCGCGACCCGGGAGGTGGTGAGGTCTGCGCCGAAGGTGGCGATGGCCGCCACCACCCGGGCCGTCTCGCGCTGGGTGTGGCGGGAGAAGGCCGCGGTGATCAGCGCGTCCTTGTCCTGGAAGTAGTAGGTGGTCGTGCCGAGGGGGACACCGGCCTCGGCTGCGACGACACGCATCGACAGACCCTGGATGCCGTCGCGGCCGATGACCCGCAGCGCCGCGTCGACGATGTCCGTCCTCCGTTGCGCCCCCTTGCGGCTGGTCCCACCGGTGGTCACGGGGCCGCCAGAGCTCCCCGCTCCTCGGCGATGGAGTTCCCGCCGTCGACCACGAGCACCTGACCGGTGACGTAGGACGCCCCCGGCGAGGCGAGGAAGGCCACGAGTGCCGCGACCTCCTCGGGGCGACCCGGACGGCGCATGGGGGTGGCCCGTCCCATGTCCACCTCGTGCGGTGAGGACGAACTCGTCTCGATCCAGCCCGGGGCGACCGCGTTGCACGTGATGCCGCGGTCCGCCAGGTCGACCGCGAGGGACCGGGTCAGCCCGACCGTGGCGGCCTTGGCGGCGTGGTACGCCGCATCCCCGGCGTAGGCCATGACGGGGCCCGAGACCGACGACACCGTGACGACCCGCCCGGCCTGTGCGGGCAGGTGGGGCAGGGCGGCGCGCGTGACGAGGAACGTGGTGTCGAGGTTGCGCGACATCCCGGCCCGCCAGTCCTCCAGGGACGTGGACTCCAGCGCGGTGGGTTCCTCGGACCCCGACACCGAGACCATGCCGGCGTTGTTCACGAGGACGTCGAGACGACCGAACGCGTCGACCGCCGTCTGCACCAACGCCTGCGCGGTGTCGGGGTCGGTGAGGTCACCCACGAACCCCTCCGCCGTCGCCCCGTCGCGGCGCAGCTCGGCCACGCGGTCGTCGATGCGGGAGGTCGTCGCGGCCAGGACGACGGCGAAGTCGCGGGCGAGCAGGCGAGCGCAGGCGAACCCGATCCCGGTGGGACTGCCGGCGCCCGTGACGAGAGCGACCGGCCGTTCGGAGTGCGTCGAGGTCATGTCCGCTCCTGTGAAGTCGTACGTCCGTACGGGTTCAGCATGGGCTTCCGTCCACCCGGCGCACAAGGGGTCAGGCCAGCTCGTGGAACCGGATGCAGACGAACCCCGGCTCGGGACGGGCCACGCCCACGACGACGGTCCGCGTCAGCCACTCGTGCTGCGGGGCGTCGGTCTGGAACTGCGCCGACGTCCGGTAGTAGAACTCGCTCTCGTCGACGGGGTCACCGGCGTCGACGCGGGCCTCGACCTCGGGGGTGGAGACCCAGAACCCGCGGTTGCGGATGTCGACGACCGCGCCGTCGTCGGCCTGGAGGAGGTACCGCGCATCGAGTTCGGTGCCGTTGGCGCGCGTGACGGACCAGTCGCCGCCGTGCGGGAGGACCGTCCCCCGCAGGCGCGGGCCCTCGACGGTGCCGCCGGTGATCGGCGTGAACCAGACCTCTTCGCGCTCACCGCGCCCGATGCGCAGGGCGGGGGCGCACGCGACGCGGGCCTCGAAGGCGAAGTGCAGGGACGGTGGCAGCGGTGCAGACATCGGAACCCTCCAGGGTCGTCGGCGGACAGGCAGAGTCGTATCAGGAAACCTGACGGATTGGGAGGGCTGCCGGTCTTGTGCCGGGCCACCTCGCCGTGCTGCACTCGTACGGTCGTCCCACTCCGGCGTCCCTCCCGGGGCCGCCGTCGACCACCCGCGAGAGGAAGCCCCGTGTCCCGGCAGCACCCCGGAGTCCTCGCCGACCTCGACCTCTTCAGCGGCGCCCCGCAGATCGACCACTTCGGCCGCATGGCCGAGGTCGTCGGCACCCGGGCCATGGCTGCCTCCTCGCACCCGCGGCCGTGGCCCGAGGGCGACCGCGTGGACCTGCCCTCGACGTTCTCCTTCGACGGCTCCGAGCCCTCGCTCGAGGAGTTCCTCGACGAGACCGAGACGTCCGCGGTGCTCGTCCTGCACGAGGGCCGCGTCGTCCACGAGCGGTACTTCCGGACCGGCGGCCCCGACGTGCCGTGGATGTCCATGTCGGTCGCGAAGAGCTTCGTCGCGACCCTCGTCGGCATCGCCGTCTCCGAGGGTCTGATCCGTGACGTCGAGGACCCGATCAGCGACTACGTGCCCGTCGACCCCGGCTCCGCGTACGACGGGGTGCCCATCCGCAGCGTGCTGCAGATGTCCTCCGGCGCCGTGTGGAACGAGGACTACAGCGACCCCGAGGCCGACGCCCTGCGTCTGGCCCGGGCCACCTCCGGTCAGGGGGGGAACCTCGACACGGTCGTCGCGACGCTGGGCCGTGAGCGCGAACCCGACACGCTGTGCCGGTACAACTCCTGCGACACCCAGGCCCTCGCCGCCCTCGTCCGGCGGGCGAGCGGCCGGCACCTCGCCGACTACATGCAGGAGAAGCTCTGCGAACCGCTGGGGTTCCAGCACGAGGGCGCCTGGGTCGTGGACCCGAGCGGTGTCGAGATGGGCTTCGCCGGCGTGAACCTCGTCGCCCGCGACTTCGCCCGGCTCGGCGAGCTGTACCGCAACGGCGGTGAGGTCGACGGGGTGCAGGTCGTCCCGGCGGAGTGGATCCACGCCGCCACCACCTCGTCGCTGCCGCACCTGGAGGCGGGCAAGGTCGTCGTCGGGGGCGGGACCACGCCGGAGGGGTACGGGTACCAGTGGTGGCTGCCGCCGGGCGAGCGCGAGGAGTGGATGGCCGCGGGCGTCTACAACCAGTACGTGTACGTCGACCCGGCGAACTCCGTGACCGTCGTCAAGCTGTCCGCGAACCGCAGGTACGGCACGGCGGACGCCGAGAGCGCCCACCGCGAGGCCCAGTCCCTGGAACTCCTGCGCGCGATCGCCCGCAGCTTCGACTGAGGTTCACCCCTCCTCGCGCAGCCGTCGCGGCGAGCGTCCCGTCACCGCCCGGCAGGTCTTGTTGAAGGCCTGCAGGTCGGGGATGCCCACCGTGGCGGCGACCGCGCTGACGGACATCGTCGTCCGCGTCAACAGGTGCACGGCGTGCTCGATGCGCCGGCGACGCACGTACCCCGCGATCGTCTGCCCCGTGGTGCGGGAGAACACGCGCGTGAGGTGGTCGGGCGAGACCCCGACCGTCCGGGCGATCTCCGGGACCGTGACCACGTCGCCCAGGTGCGCCTCGACGTAGGACATGGTCTCGGCGACGTAGTTCTCCGCCAGACCCGGCGTCCCGGGTTGGGGGCGTACGGCGTCGCGCAGGCGGAGCAGCACCATCCACACGTCCGCGCGGGTGCGTTCGGGGAACGCCGCCGCGCTGGCGACGGCCGAGGCCATGAGGTCGGTGAACACCGGCAGGTTCGGACCGGCCGTGACGACGAGCGCGCGCGGGCCCGTCGCGTCCAGCACGGGAGCGCGGACGTGGGCGTAGAGGTGTTGCGACGGCCCGCGGTAGCGGTACCGGACGGGGGTCGCCGGTCGCACCAGGGACAGGCTGCCCGGGGTGATGGGGTGGGTCGTGCCGTCCACCTCGAGGTCGGCCGTGTACTCGTACAGGTGCAGCGACCAGAGGTCGGGCAGCTCGAACTCGTCCACCGCGCGGTCCCGCCCGTGGACGCTCCGGCCCTGCGCCACGACCTGCGGCGGTCCGGTCAGGTCGACGCCGAGCATGCCGCTTTCCTACCAGCAGACGTCGGGTCTCCGCCACGACGAGCCCCTCCGGCCGCGCCTAGCGTCGATCCCATGACCGCTCAGGTTGACCGCAAGCACCTCATGACGTCCGTGGAGATGGCGCACTTCGTCGCCCACGGCGCGATCGCCTTCGAGGGGGTCGTGCCCGACGAGCTGAACCGCCGGGCGATCGACGTCCTCGACGCCGGCATCGACCCCGTGCCGTACGGGACGCCGCTGGACGTCGCGTTCCCCGAGGGCACGTTCGTCCGCGAGCTCATCGACCTGCCCGTCGTGGCCGGCGCGATCCAGAGCCTCGTCGGGCCCTCGCCGAACATCGACCACCACGCCGTGCACGTGCGTCCCCCGCGCGGTGGCGAGGCGCAGAACATGCACGGCGACGCGATCCTCGACACCCGCCGCGACGCGTTCGACGCGCAGCTCATGTACTACCCCCGCGAGGTGACGCTCGAGCAGGGTGGAACCCTCAGCGTGCCCGGTACGCACCTGCGCCGCATCAACCAGACCGGCATCGGCCGGTACCAGAACCTCGCCGGCCAGACGCGCCTCACCTGCCCCGCCGGGACCGTCGTCCTGCTGCACCACGGGATCTGGCACGGCGGTCGCCGCAACGACTCCGACGTCCCCCGCTACATGTTCAAGATCCGCTTCAACCCCGCCGTGCGGCAGTTGCGGTTGTGGAACACCGACGACATCGACAGCGACGGCGTGCGCCGCGAACTGACGCAGCAGTTCGGCTGGACCAACGCCAACGAGGGCCGCCTGGAACTCGTGAACCGCGCCAAGCTGTGGCGGACGCTGACCGGTGACGAGAACTTCGACATCGACTACTACCTGACCCGCGAGACCCTGCGCCCGCAGTTCATCGCCCCCGGCGCCACCGACGTGCGGCTGGGCTCCAGCCTCGCCGCCGACGGCTGGGGTCGCTGAGCCCGTCGCCCATCCCCACTCGTTCGAGGAGAACAGCGTGACCACGACCACCCCGCTCGGCAGCGTCGAGCAGTCCTTCGCCGTCCCGTCCACCACCCCCACCGTGCGCCAGCAGGTCATGGTGCTCTACCTGGGCACCTCCGCCCTCGACTCCGCCGTCATCGGCTGGACGCGGTACGACGGCACCGGCCGTTCCCGCCCGACGATGGGCGACAGCGACGAACCCCCGTACGCCACGGGCCTCGACGCCCTCCTCGACGGCTGGCGGTTGCTGCAGATGTCGCAGCTCCTCTCGCACGCCGAGGGGCACGAGTACGACACCGCGTACCTGCCGTACGAGTTCCTCTTCGAGAAGCTCGTGGACTTCGGCGGGGCGTGAGGTCCGGCGTCGTCAGCCGAGGCCGTCGAGCAGCCGTTTGCGGACGCGGTCGACGACCCCGCTGACGACGGCGTCGTCGTCCAGGGCGCGCGCGAGGACCAGCGCGCCCTGGACGGCTGCGACCGCGTCCACCGCCCGCTCCCGCGCGTCCCTCGCCGGAGCCCCCGTCTGCTCGACCGCGCGGGCGAGCAGTTCCACCCAGTCGGCGAAGTAGGACCGGACTGCCTCGGCGTGCGCCGGCTGGTCCGCCCCGAGGGTCATGACGGCGTAGAGGCAGACGCGGTGCCGGGACAGGAAGTACTCCTCGGCCGCCCGCATCGTCGCGTCCACCGCCCCCGCCGGGTCGTCGGGGGCGCGCAGCGGAGCGAAGACCTGCTCGTCGAACCAGGCCCGGACCTCCTCGAGCACGGCCCGCGCCATGTCCTCCTTTCCGTCGGGGAAGAAGTGGTAGAGGCTGCCGCGGCCGATCCCGGTGTCTTGCTGGATGACCGACAGCGACGCCCCGTCGAACCCTCGCCGCCGGAAGACCCCGGCGAGGGCGCGCACCGCGTCCGCGCGGTCCAGGACGGTGCGGGCCATCAGAGCCCGAGCTCGCTCAACCCCGGGTGGTCGGCGGGGCGCGGGCCCGGTGCGTCCCAGTGGAACCTCCGGTCCGCGGCGTCGATCGCGACGTCGTTGATGCTGGCGTGGCGGTGCGTCATGAGTCCGTCCGCGTCGAAGCGCCAGTTCTCGTTGCCGTACGCACGGAACCACTCCCCCGCCGCGTCGTGGTACTCGTACGCGAACCGCACGGCGATGACGTCCCCGGTGAAGGCCCACAACTCCTTGACGAGCCGGTAGTCAAGTTCGGCCTCCCACTTGCCGGTGAGGAACTGCACGATCGCCGGGCGACCGGTGACGAACTGCGAACGGTTCCGCCACCAGCTGTCCTCGCTGTAGGCGAGCGAGATGCGCTCGGGGTCGCGGGAGTTCCACGCGTCCTCGGCGGCACGCACCTTCTGCGTGGCGCTGGCCTCGGTGAACGGCGGGAGCGGGGGGCGGGGCATCACGGTCTCCTTCGGGTCTGTACCGATCGGTTGTGTCTTGACCGAACGGTACAGACGAGGTCGATGGCGGTCAAGGCAGCGCATCCCGCCGTCCCTTGACACGCAAGTGCGTACTTGCCCATCATGGAGCGCAGTGGACGTCTACCAGGCCTTGGCCGACAGCACCCGTCGTCTGCTGCTCGACGAGCTGTCCCAGCGCGACGAGCAGACCCTGTTCGAACTGTGTTCACGACTGGCGGTGCACCACGCCGTCACCTCCACCCGACAGGCGGTGTCCCAGCACCTGGCCGCCCTCGAGTCCGTCGGCCTGGTGCGCAGCGAGCGCCGGGGGCGCCACAAGTTCCACTCGATCGACACCACACCGCTGGCGGCCATCACGGACCGCTGGCCCCTCCCGGAGGACGTGCGATGAGGCTCCAGACCGTCAGCATCTTCGTCGACGACCAGCAGCGCGCCGTGGACTTCTACACCGGCCCGCTCGGTTTCACCGTCGCCGCCGACGTCCCCCTGGGTGAGCACCGCTGGCTCACCGTCGTCGACCCCCAGAAGCCGGACGGGACCCAGCTCTGCCTGGAGCCCAAGGCCCACCCCGCCGTGCCCCCGTTCACGTCAGCCCTGGCTGCCGACGGCATCCCCTACCTCGTCCTGGGGGTCGACGACGTCGCGGCGGAGCACGAACGACTCCAGGCCGCCGGCGTCGTCTTCACGCAGCCGCCGCTGGAGATGGGACCGGTCATCACCGCCGTGCTCGACGACACCGTCGGCAACCTGGTGCAGCTGGCGCAGTTCACGGGGTGAGCTCAGATGCCCAGCATCCTCCGCAGCACCAGGTCGTGCACGTACCGCGCCTTGTCGTCCCCGCGGAAGTCGACTTCGTAGACGCGCCCGCCCGCCGTGATGGCGATGCTCGACGACGATGCGAACTTGCCGAACATGCTCTTGTCCGACACGTAGGACACCGCGGTCACCTTGCCGTAAGGCACCGAGGTGAGAGCCACCTTCTTCCCCACGAACGAGTTGTCCTGCACGATCACCCGCAGCGACGTCACACCGATGAAGCCGGTTCCCGCACCGATCGCGTCGAAGACCGCGTAGACCTCCTCCCCCGGCAGGAGACCCTGCTGGATCTTGTCCAACTGCTCCTGCTTGTCGAAAGCGACCTGGAACGGCATGCGACCTCCTCGAGCGGGCTTGCACCGAGCGTCGCACAAGACATCGGTACTGAGGAGCGGAACGTTGCAGCTTCCTCGCCCCCGCGGAGCCACCGGCGTGAACGCCGATCCAGAGCGAGCCACCTTCCGGCGCGACGAGAAGGTGGGCCCCCAGGGGATCGAACCCTGAACCCGCGGATTAAAAGACCCTGGGGGCTCGTCCATCTGGTTCGATCCTGTTGTGTGCCAACCGGATCGAGGGCTCAACGTGGCCAACCCGTACTGCGGCGTCCAGTGGCGTCCAGCCGGTCCGTTAGCCGGAAGTTAGCCACGCCATGAGGAGTCCAACTCACCGGTAGACGGCCAAGAGGTCGACCATGAGGGCCGGGCCCGACAGGTACTCGTCTTCCTTGCCCTCGGCGGGAGCCTGCCGCTCCATGCGGCGCCGGTCCTCCCGAGACAGGAGCTTCATGCCCGGGAAGGTGAGGAACGGCTTCCATTGACCCTCCCTGATGATGCGCGAGACCTTGCCGACGATGCGGGCTCGTCCTTCAAGATCTCCAAGCTGGAACTGCTCATCGACCTGCGCCGCGATCTTCCAGTCGGTGTCGTCGTCCTCCCCGACGACCACGAGGTTGGCGCCTACTCCGCTGATGAGACTGGCGGCCGCGCTCATGGCGTCGGCGCTCGGCAGGCCTTCGGTGGACAACCCGAGGTCATGCGCCGCGGGAAGGACGCTTCGCATCATGTCGAGAGCCCCCAGGGCCTCACCGGACTTGGCGAGCATCTGGATGATGTGAGGGACGTAGAGGTCGCACTCCCACGACACCATGGCTCCCAGGCCGATGCCATCGAAGTCGCTGTCCGGCTCGAAAACCTCAACCCAACCGAGTTCCTCGGCGTCCATCGCTGCAGCCTTCAACAAACGATCGAAGCGTGCTCCATCGGTGTCGGACAGCGTCTGCGACCGCTCCTCTTCTCGACCCTTCTCGCCGTTGACCTTGACGATCTTGGCGTCCACCTCTCCTCCTCCACTACCGGAGTGCAGTGAGCGGCTGGTGGACTCGGTGCGGTGCCCCCCCTCCATTGCGCTGATGTACTGGGACAGGGCGACGGTGTCGAGGTACAGGAAGCGACGCAGCATGTTCGGAACGTACTCCGCGCCTCGGACACGACGGACTACGCGAGCCCTACTTCACGCCGACAAGCGTCCCGCCAAGGCGCGGACTCGCGTGTCGATGTCGTCGCGGACGAGCCGCATCCGCTCCATGCCCTCGATCCCGCGCAGGGACGGCTCGTCGGTCTCCCAGACCTCGACGGGGGTGTCGTCGATGGGCTCGACCTTCGCCTCGCCGCCGAGCACGACAACCAGGTCGGCCGCGCGGACGAGGTCGTCGGTCAACTGCTTCGGGCGCTCGGCGCTGATGTCCACGCCGGCTTCGGCCAGGCTCTCGACCGAGAGGGCGTTGAGCTTGTCGCCGGCCTTGGTGCCAGCCGAGTCGACGGTGACGGCGTCCCCGGCGGCCTGACGCATGAGGCCGGCGGCCATCTGCGACTTGCCGCCGTTCTTCACGCACACGAAGAGGATGTTGGGCTTGGGCACGACGATCTCCTGGGAAAGTGACGGATTCGGGAGCAAGACGGCGCAGAGGTCAGCGAACTGACGAGGCTGCGGTACCCGCGACGGGGCTGCGGCGCTCGATGAGGACGGTGTCGCGCCACCGGCCAGCGAGCGGGCCGTAGGTCATGAGGGCGATGCGCTCCCGGCGACCGACCTCGCGGAAGCCGGTTGCTCGGTGCAGGGCCACGCTGGCGAGGTTCTCGGGGAACAGGGAGGACTGGATGGTCCAGATGCCGCTGTCCTCGGTGGAGGTGACCAGCTCGTCGAGCAGTCGCCGCCCGACGCCGCGCCCGCGAGCGCCGGAGGCGATGTAGATGGAGTGCTCGACGACTCCGGCGTAGACCGGGCGGGGCGAGGTGGGCGTGACTGCAGCCCAACCGAGCAGGGCGCCGCTCCCGTCACGGGCGATGAGTCGGTGGTCGGGGTGCTTGCTGGTGTCGAATGCGGTCCAGGTGGCTGGCGGGTCGGCCTCGAAGGTCGCGTGGCCGGTGGCGATGCCCGCGGCGTAGACGGTGCGCACCTCGGGCCAGTCCAGCTCGGTGAGCGGGAAGACGGCGATGTCGTGCGGGCCGTAGGGCTGCGGCGGCGGTGTGGTCATGGTGGTGGTCAGTAGGTGGAGGCGCTGGTGCGGCCGGACGGTGCGGTCAGGACGGCCGCGACAGCGTTCATCGCTTCGGTGACCAGGGTGTAGTAGGCCCAGACGCCCCTCTTCTCACGGGTGAGCAGACCCGCGTCGACCAGGACCTTCAAGTGGTGCGAGACGGTGGGCTGGCTCAGGCCCAGCGGCTCGGTGAGGTCGCAGACGCAGGCTTCGCCGCCTTCGTGGGAGGCGACCAGGGACAGCAGGCGCAGGCGAGCGGGGTCCGCGAGCGCCTTCATGGTGCGCGCAAGGGTGGTGGCGGCCTCGGCGGTGAGGGGTTCGCGGGCCAGCGGGGCGCAGCAGGCGGCGGAGTCCGCGCCGGGGCGGGTGTCGTCGCGCGTCGTCAGGGTGAGCGTGGCCATGGCTCCATGGTGCCGCAGACATCGAAGGCTGTCGATATTGACAGGCATCGATATCTGGTGTCAGGGTCGCATCGATGTCGATCGATGAAGGGATTTGCTCGTGAGCGACGTTGTCGCGGAAGGACCCCGGGCCAGCGCCGATGCCCCAGTCCTGGCCCGGCTCTCGGTGCTGGACCGCTTCCTGCCGGTGTGGATCATCGCGGCCATGGCCGTCGGGCTGCTGCTGGGCCGACTCGTCCCCGGCCTCGACGACGCCCTCAGCGCGGTGGAGGTCGGCTCGGTCAGCTTGCCCATCGCCGTGGGCCTGCTGCTGATGATGTACCCGGTGCTGGCCAAGGTCCGGTACTCCGAGACAGGGCGCATCGCCGCCGACCGCCGGCTCATGGTCAGCTCCCTGGTCCTGAACTGGCTCATCGGCCCCGCGCTGATGTTCGCCCTCGCCTGGCTGCTGCTGCCGGACCAGCCGGAGTACCGCACCGGCCTGGTCATCGTCGGTCTGGCCCGCTGCATCGCCATGGTGCTCATCTGGAACGACCTGTCCTGCGGTGACCGCGAAGCCGCCGCCGTCCTGGTCGCCATCAACTCCGTCTTCCAGATCCTGGCCTTCGCCGCCCTCGGGTGGTTCTACCTGCAGGTCCTGCCCGGCTGGCTGGGCCTGCCAACGACCAGCGCGGACTTCTCCGTCGGCGCGATCGTCGTCTCGGTACTGGTTTTCCTGGGCATCCCCCTGGTCGCCGGCTTCCTGACCCGCACGCTGGGCGAGCGGGCCAGGGGACGCGCCTGGTACGAAGACCGCTTCCTGCCCAAGATTGGCCCGGTCGCGCTGTACGGGCTGCTGTTCACCATCGTGATGCTCTTCGCCCTGCAGGGGGACGCGATCACCTCACGGCCCGGCGACGTCGCCCGCATCGCCCTACCACTGCTGGCCTACTTCACGATCATGTTCGCGGGCTCCTTCGTGCTCGGTCGCGCGATCGGCCTGAGCTACGCCAAGACGTCGACGCTGTCCTTCACCGCCACCGGCAACAACTTCGAGTTGGCCATCGCGGTGGCCATCGGCACGTTCGGCGTGACCTCCGGGCAGGCCTTGGCCGGGGTCGTCGGTCCGCTGATCGAGGTGCCCGTCCTCGTCGCGCTGGTCTACGTGGCGCTGTGGGCCGGGCGCCACTTCTTCCCCGGCGACCCCACGGTGCCCGCGAGCGCCGCTGTCTCGTCCCGCCGTTGAACCTCCCCACCCGAAGGAGAGCAGCCATGTCCACTCCTACCGTCACTGTCGACCGCAGTGACCTGCCGGTCGTCGTGATCGGTGCCGGGCCGGTCGGCCTAGCCGCTGCGGCGCACCTGTTGGAACGTGGCCTCGACCCGCTGGTGCTGGAAGCCGGTGACGACGTCGGGTCCGCGGTGCGGGCCTGGTCGCACGTCCGGCTCTTCTCCCCGTGGCGGTACAACCTCGACGCCGCGGCGGTGCGCCTGCTGGAACCGACCGGCTGGACGAGCCCGAAGCCGACGGGATTGCCGACCGGCGGTGACCTCGTCGTGCAGTACCTCGCCCCCTTGGCGGCCGTCCCCACGCTGGCACCGCGCATCCGGACCGGCGAGCGCATCATCGCCGTCAGTCGTGTCGGGATGGACAAGACGCACAACCACGAGCGCAGCGATCGACCGTTCCTCGTCCGGACGCAGGGTTCGGACGGCACGGTCGTCGACTACCAGGCGCGGGCGGTCATCGACGCCTCCGGGACCTGGAACCAGCCGAACCCCTTGGGCGCCGCTGGGCTGCCCGCGATCGGGGAAGCGGAGGCCGGTGAACACCTGAGCGGTCCTCTGCCCGATGTCCTCGGCGCGGACCGGGCACGCTTCGCCGGTCGCCGGGTGCTGGTCGTCGGAGCTGGGCACTCCGCGACGAACACGCTGTTGGACCTCGTCGCCCTGGCCGAGCAGGAGCCCGGCACCGTCATCACCTGGGCCGTCCGTGGCGCGTCGGTGGCCCGCACGTTCGGTGGCGGGGACCGCGACGGTCTTCCCGCCCGCGGCGCTCTGGGCTCACGGCTGCGGACCGCCGTGCAGGCCGGCCGCATCGAGCTGCTGACCGAGGTGACGATCACCGCCCTGGAGACGTCCGGTGACGCGGTAGCTGTCGCTACTTCGTCACCGACCGGGGACCGTCGGCTGTCCGTGGACGTCGTGGTGGCCGCGACCGGTTTCCGGCCCGACCTGGCGATGCTGCGCGAGCTGCGTCTGGACCTGGACCCCGGCGTCGAAGCCCCCCGCCGCTTGGCCCCGCTCATTGACCCGGAGTTCCACTCCTGCGGGACCGTCCCGGCGCACGGCGCGGACGTGCTGGCCCACCCGGACACGGGCTTCTTCATCGTCGGGATGAAGTCCTACGGACGTGCGCCGACCTTCCTGCTGGCCACCGGCTACGAGCAGGTGCGCTCGATCGCCGCTGCCCTGGCTGGGGACGCCGCTGCTGCCGCCGACGTGCAGCTCGACCTGCCGGAGACGGGGGTGTGCTCCTCGGCACCGCCGGTGGTCTCGGCTGACGGCTCCCTGGACATCGACGAGTCCGCGAGCGCCGGGTGCTGCGCCGGGCCGGCGGGTGCGGAGCCGGTCTCCATCGGGTTCCCCACCGGCTCGGCTCACGGGCGTGCCGGCGAGCGCGAGGCCCGCGTCTGACGATGTCGCGACGTCGCCGGTCATCCCCGCCGATGACACCGATGGCGGGCGTGCCGGTCGTCGAGGCGCAGGTGCAGCCGCGGCTCCGGCTGGCTCTGGCCACGCTGTGCGTGACCGAGATCGTGTCCTGGGGGGTGACGTACTACGCCTTCCCCGTGCTGCTGTCGGCCATCACCGCGGACACGGGCTGGTCGGCCAGCGCGGCCAGCGCGGCCTTCTCCCTGGGGCTCCTCGTCTCGGCGGTCGCTGGGATACCGGTCGGGAGGTGGCTCGACCGGTTCGGGCCGCGGAAGGTGATGACGGTCGGATCGGTGTTGGCCGTCATCGCCATGATCGCCGTGGCCAGCGCGACGTCCCTGCTGACGTTCGCGCTGGCGTGGGCGCTGGCGGGCATCGCGATGTCCGGCATCCTGTACCCGCCGGCCTTCGCCGCGGTGACGGGCTGGTTCGGTCCCGACCGGATGCGGGGCCTGCTGGTGCTGACGCTCGTGGCGGGCTTGTCGTCCACCGTCTTCGCCCCCTGACCGCGGTGCTGGTCGAGAACTTCTCCTGGCGGACCAGCTACATGCTGCTGACGGTGCTCCTGGTGGGGACCGTCCTCCTGCACGGGTGGGGACTGCGAGCGCCCTGGAATCCAACGGCCCCGTCCCGTCAGTCCAGGGCACAGGTGCGCCACGTGGTGCACAGTCGAGGTTTCATCGTGCTGTCGGTCGTCTTCACCACCTTGGCCTTGGCCTTCTACATGGCCAGCTTGGGGTTGGTGCCGCTGCTCGTGGAGCGGGGGTTCGACCACCGGCTCGCGGCGACGACCCTGGGGTTGCTGGGCGCTGGGCAGCTCGTCGGACGCCTGCTGTACGGCCCAGTGGTCCGGAGCAGGTCTTCGACCACCGGCATCGTCTTCGTGGTCGTCATCGCCGGCGGTTCGATCCTGGGCCTGGCGTTGCTCCCGCCCGTGGTCGGCGTGCTGATCACCAGCGCGGTCGTCTTCGGCGCGGCCAGGGGCGCCTTCACCTTGCTGCAGGCGAGCGTGGTCGCGGACCGGTGGGGTCAGCAGCACTACGGCGCGGTGGCGGGGGTGTTCGCGATGCCGATCACGACCGCGACGGCGATGGCTCCGTGGGCAGCCGCAGCGGTGACCAGCCTCATGGGAAGCAACATCACCACGTACTTGATGACCGCGGCCGTCTTGGGGTTAGCCGGTGTCCTGCTCCGGTTCAGCGACCTCGGAGGACGGCACTAGGACGAGCGTTCAAGTGCCGCTCTTCAGCGGTCTGGCGTCCTTGCGGTGGCGTCACGGGCACGCAACCTTCCTTGGCCGGTAGCGACTCATCGCGCGGGGGGACCCGACGTTGTCCACGCCGTCCTCCGGCGACTCGACGACGAACCGGGGGGGACCTCGTGACATGTCGGACTAACGGGTGTTACTACCGTCAGGTTTTTTCAGCAGGCCGCATCGTGAGAGTGAACCCGCCGTAGGCGTGCGACCGGTGCGCCCCCGTCCATCCGAAAAACGGGGGGGTGTCGGCGGCTCGTGCTACGTCAGCGTCGCTCGGCCGCTTCCTCGGTGAGCCTTGGGGATGCGGCGACCTACCGGCTCCCATCGGTTCCGGCGTCGAAGACAAGGCCCCGGAAGGACCACAGCAGATCGCGTCCACGTGCCGCGAGCGCCTCGTACGCCTCGTCCTCGACGGCGAGGTCGACGGCTTCCGGTACTTCGCTCCCGGGTGGACGTAGCTGGATCATGATCGTCGGGCCGGCGGTAAAGGCCCACGCGTCATGGATGATCCGGTTGCGCCGGTCGTGCGCCCTCCTCATGTCCAGCCGCCAGGCGTGGAAACGGTCTTGTACATCAGCAGGTACTTCGCGATGGGTACCACGGTGCTGCTCTCGCATCCTGCGTTCGACCTCATCAGCTCGTGCGTCGAGCAGGCGCAGGGAGCGGTCGGACGCGAGGCGAGCGTGCGTCTCGACCATGTCCTGGCCCTCCCCGGCGTGGATGATCATCGCGGCGAGGATCTGCGTCACCCAGTCGTCGGCGGTGGCGAAGGTCATGATCACGCGCCCGAGCCGCCGGTGCAGCTCGTCCTCCGCACCGACCCAGAAGGAGATGACCGGCACGTCACCGGCTACCGCGTCCGCATCCTCATCAGGAACCACGAGGTCGAGGCTATCGACAAGAGGGTGGGGCGGCGGATTGAGTATCCACCGCCCCACTCCTGAACTGGGCTGATACCGGCCCGGCTAACGCAGGGCTAACGCTCTTCGGGGGTTTCCAGTGCCTGCTCGCCCACCAGTTCGGTGCCGTCCGAGAAAGAGAGGCGCCGCGGCAGGTGGTCGGTGTCGGTGAGGTCCGCCGGCGACAGGCGCAGGCGGTTGACCACCGCGCGGGCGTCGTCGCGCGGGTTGTGGCTGAGCATGGGTTCGGTGCCGAGCAGCTGTTCGGTCAGGTACGCGACCACGTTCCTCGCCTCGTGGGCGCGTCCCTCCGCGACCATGGCGTTGAGGGCTTCCCGCAGGATCGTGGGACGGCCGGTCAAGACGTCACCGAACCCGGACCGGTAGAAGAAGTCCTCCGCCAAGATGACCAACTCCACGCGGTCGCCGACCGCCGTGGTCGAGACGGGGTTCGCCAGCAGGAAGCGGCTGTTGAGCTGCAGCTCCCACCGGAGCCGTCCAGTCGTCGCATGGCTCCATGCTCGCAGAATGTCCGCTTCGACGCCGCCGATCCGCTGCGCGTGCGCCCACAACTCCCGCCGCTTGTCGTAGCAGCGGGTCCTCCAGTACTGGGGAACGATGCGCTCGACCGTCTGGGTGACGCCGGGTCGGGATTCCCACTCCACCTGCCGTGCCCTGCGGGCTCCCGGCATCCGGGCGATGGCGCGCAGGGTGCTCGCCGGGTCGTTGATCTGGTGGAAGTCGCGGACCAGGTCCAACCTGGTGATCCGGTATCGGTCGGGGCGCCGGTCGCAGACAGGCAGTTCGTCCGCGATCTCGTTGAGGACGATGGCCAGGAGACCCGACAGCTGACGGAGCGGGAGCGCTTCGCGGTTGTGCCCGAAGAGCACGCGCGGCATCGAGAACTCGATCCACAGTTCCAACGGTCCGTTACCTCTCCGGTTGACGCCGAGCCGGACGTCGCCGGCCCCCACGCGGATCGTCGTTCTGCCGCTCCGCAACGTCCAGGTGCCCGGGTCGTCGAGGTTCGTCCGGACCCGGTTGAGGCGGTGTTCTTCCAGGAGCGGGATGAGCTGTTCGTCGACGGGACCACGCAGCGCGATGGTGTCGACTCCGACCCCGAGGGGAGGGGTGAACTGGTCCCTGTCAGTGGGGAACTGCGGGTTCTTGCTCAGCTTGATGTCGGTCATCCGCGGGGACCCCCGACGTTGAGCAGGTCGAGGAGGGCCCCCACGGGGACCAGCAGCCGTCGGCCGATGCGGACCGTGGGGATGCTGTGCCGGTGCACGGCTTCGTACGCGGAGCTGCGCGAGACGCCGAGGACCGTCGCCGCCTGCGGGACGGTGATCGTCGCCCGCTCCTTCCAGTCCGAGGGGGGCGGGGAGGTCGTGAGCGTGGGGTTCATCTGGTGCGGCGCGGTGCTGTTCGGTGCGTTGTTGGTCATGGACATGAGGTTCCGTCCGCGATACGGTCCTGACAAGTGATACGGCATCTCATGTTCTCGACAGATAGGAGATACGGTGAAGCTCGTCGCGAAGAGCGGCCCGGACCCGTGGACGTGTCGCTGGCCGGATGACCACGGGCCGTGGGAACTGCAGCTGTCGTGGCGCTGGTCCTCGGCCGGCTACGAGTGCACGGGCATCTCGATCTCGTTGATGCCGGACGCCGACCTGCAGTCGATCACCGCGAGCCTGGTCCGGGGCATCCCGGTGCAGTCCATCATCCGCAGGGCGCGGGAGGAGATGGCGTACGAGGACGCCGGCGCGCTGCTGGAAGCCTACGAAGCCGGTGTTGCAGGTGACCCCGAGTACGTGCAGCTTGCGGACGAGTTGTCGCCGTCGATGGTCGAGGGCCTGCAGCAGCAGGTGAGAAGTTGGACGTCGCGCACCGCGCGTCCGCAGCCGGAACGGTCCGACGCGGACTTCTACCGCGAGGTCGCCTTCGTCTACATGGAGGCGATGAACAACGGGAAACCGCCCACGCTCGCCGTGGCGAAGCACTTCCACGTGTCGCGCCCCACGGCCTCCCGGTACCTGGTCAAGACCCGGGAGATGAAGCTCCTTCCCCGCGCCCAGCCGGGGAAGGCCACGACGAACATGACGATCACGATGAAGAGAGCCATGAAGAAGAACGAGATGCAGAAGGAGGCGAAGGACCAGTGAGGGGTACGGTGCGGCAGAAGTGCCAGTGCCTGGTCAGGCGGGACGAGACCGGCAGGGTCGTGAAGGACGCCAAGGGCAAGTCCATCACCGACCACCGGCCGGGCTGCAAGCCGAAGTGGGAGATCTTCTACGAGGTGGGGCGGGACGCGACCGGCAAGCGGAAGCAGGAGACGAAGAGCGGCTTCACCACCAAGAAGGAAGCGCAGATCGCGCTCAGTGCGGCCGTGGACCGGGTGAACAAGGGGTTGTACGTCACCGGGGCCCCCGTGCTGGTCCGGGACTTCCTGGACGGGTGGCTGCAGGGCAAGGCCACGCTGCGGGACTCGACGGTGCAGGCGTACCGAAGCCACCTCGATCTCTACCTCATCCCCCACCTCGGGCACGTCCGCCTTGCGGAGCTGCGGCACCACCACGTCGAGCGGATGTTCACCGACCTGCGCAGCCGACCGGGCGCCCCCTTGTCCCCGGCCACGCTGCAGCGGATCAGGGCCACGTTCAACAGCGCGTTGAACTCCGCGATGAAGCGTCAGCTGATCCTGGTGAACCCGGTGGCCAGCATCGAACTGCCCTCGATCCCGCGCCGTTCCCACTCGGTGTGGACCATCGACGAGCTGAACCGCTTCTTCGACTTCACCGCGAAGGAGCGGCTGGCGGTGGCGTACCGCGTGGTGGCCATGACCGGCTTCCGCCGGGGGGAGATCGCCGGGCTCCGCTGGGAGGACGTCGACCTCGACCGGCGCATCCTGCACGTCCGTCAGCAGCGTGTCCAGCTCCGGACCGGGGTGAAGGTCGGGCCGCCGAAGAGCGACACGGGCGTGCGACGGGTGCCCATCGACGAGACGACGGCGGATCTGCTGCGGCAGCACCGCGCCCGGATGACGGAGGAGGCCCTCGGCCGCGGCGAGGGGCGCACGGCGATGGAGTACGTCTTCGTCAAGGAGGACGGGAGCCCGGTGATGCCGGAGACGATCTACAAGACGATGCGTCGTCTGGCGCTGCGGGCAGGCCTCCCGCCGATCCGCCTGCATGACCTCCGCCACACCCACGCCAGCCACGCCCTCGCCGCAGGGATCCCCATGAAGGTGGTGCAGGAGCGGCTCGGGCACTCGTCCATCAGCTTGACCATGGACACGTACACGGCCGTGCTCCCGGAGGTCGCGGTCGTGGCCGCGGACCTCATCGCCGCCGCGGTCGACGGGAAGCGCCGCCCGGCCGTGGGCGGGTGACGAGTGCGTTAGCCAAGCGTTAGCCTCGACGACCCGCGAGCGCCTCCCGAACAGGTGTCGGAGGAGCGTTTCCGCAGGTCAGAAGGGGTGGGCCCCCAGGGGATCGAACCCTGAACCCGCGGATTAAAAGTCCGCTGCTCTGCCGATTGAGCTAGAGGCCCGGACCCGGAGGCCCGCGCCCATCATCGCAGACCCGCTCCCCGCTCAGCGCGCCCGCGTGCTCCCCCGCACGACGAGCCGCGGCGGCACGACGACCTCCCGCTGCACCCCGGTGGCGCCCTCGACGCGCCCCTCGGCCTGCTCGACGGCGAGGCGGGCGAGGCGGTCGGCGTCCTGACCGACGGTCGTCAGGGAGACGGTGGGCAGGGCGGCGACGGAGCTGTCGTCGAAGCCGACGACGGACACGTCGCCGGGGACGGCGACCCCGCGGGCGCGGAGGGTGTGCAGGAGACCGGCGGCGGCCTCGTCGTTGAAGGCGAGGACGGCGTCGGGCAGCGCGGCGAGGAGAGCGTCGACCACCTCGTGGTCGGGTCCGTCCTTGAGCTCCGGCGTCAGACCGGCGGCGGTGACGGCGCGGCGGTAGCCGGCCCGACGTTCGGCGGCGCCGGGGGCGCGGCCGCCGTGCACGTGCACGATCCGGCGGTGGCCGAGGGCGACGAGGTGCTCGACGGCGGTGCGGGCGGCGGCCTCGTCGTCGGTCCGCACGACCCCGACCTCGTCCGCCCGGCCGGCGCGCAGGGACCGGGCGAGGACGACGACGGGGACCCGCGCGGCGAGCTGCGCGAGGTCGGCGGCGGGGGCGGTCGGGCCGAGCAGGAGCAGGGCCTCGACGCGCTGGTCCAGCAGCGCCCGGACGGCCGCGGCCTCGGCGCGCGTCCTCCCCCGCGGCTCCAGCGCCAGCCGCCACGGCGTCCCGGCGACAGCGGAGTAGAGAGCCTCCAGCAGGTCGCCGTGGAACGGTTCGTGCAACCCGTGGACCACCCCGAGGGTGCGGCTGCGACCCGACCCGAGGAGGCGGGCGCGCTGGTCGGGGTGGTAGTCGAGCTCGGCGGCGGCGCGCAGCACGCGCTCGCGGTTCTCCGGGCTCGCGCCGGGCACACCGCGCATCACGATCGACACGAGCGCACGGGACACCCCGGCCCGCGCGGCCACGTCGGCCATCGTCACCTGCTGCACCGCACGCACCCTAACGGCCCGCTTGACGGCGCGGCCTCGTCTCGACAACCTAGAGCGGTCTAGCACTAGAGCGGTCTAGGCCACGCAGAGAGGCGACGTCATGTCCGCACCCCTTCCCCCGCCCCGCCCCACCGGCATCGGCCTCATCGGCGCCGGCCGCATCGGCAGTTCCCACGCGCGCCTCCTGGCCACCCGCGTCCCGGGGGCGCGCCTCGTCGCCGTCGCCGACCCCCGCCCCGGCGCGGCGGCTGCGCTCGCCGAACCCCTGGGCGCCCGTCCCGTCGCCGACGTGGAGGACCTGCTGGCCGACCCGGCGGTCGAGGGCGTCGTCATCACCGCGACCACCGAGGCCCACGCCGACCTCGTCGAGGCGGCGGCCCGCGCCGGCAAGGGCGTGTTCTGCGAGAAGCCCGCAGGCCTCTCCCTCGCCGAGGTCGACCGCGGCATCGCGGCGACGACGACGGCGGGGGTGCCGTTCCAGGTCGGGTTCAACCGACGCTTCTCCCCCGAGTTCGCCGCCGCCCGCGCCGCCGTGGACGCCGGCCGCATCGGCACCCCGCACCTGCTCCGCTCGCTGACGCGCGACCCCGGTCTGCCCGACTACGGCCGCGTCCCGGCCTGGGCGATCTTCGTCCTGACGCTCATCCACGACATCGACACGCTGCTGTGGCTCAACCCCGGCGCCGAGCCCGTCTCGGTGTACGCCGTCGCCGACGCGCTCGTCGCCCCGGAGTTCAAGGCGGCGGGCCTCCTGGACACGGCCGTCGTGACGATCCGCTTCGACAACGGCGCCCTCGCCACGGCCGAAGCCAGCTTCTCCGCCACCTACGGCTACGACGTGCGGGGAGAGGTGTTCGGCTCCGGTGGACGCCTGGAGATCGGGGGCCGCCCGCGGCAGGACCTGGCGCTGTTCGACGCCGACGGCCGGCACGCCGACACCCCGCGCGGCGACGTCGAACTGTTCGGGGACGCCTACGCCGCCGAACTGGCGGAGTTCACCGCCGCCGTGCGGGAACGACGGAACCCCGTCGTAACCGGGCACGACGCCCGGCGGGCTCTGGCGGTCGCGTTGTCCTGCATCGTCTCGGTCCGTTCCGGCGGTCCGGTGGATCCCGCCGTCGTCGCGGGCACCGTCGACGCGCGGCAGTCGTGAACCCCTCGCTGTCGGTCTGCGCGGAGATGGTGTTCCGCGACCTGCCGTTCGTCGAACGGGTCCGGACGCTGCACGCCGAAGGTTTCGGCGTGGAGATCTGGAGCTGGTGGACGAAGGACCTCGACGCACTCGCCGCCACCGGGGCGCGCTTCACGTCGATGTCGGGGTACGTCGACGGGGAACTCGTGGACCCCGACGGCGCCGACCGTCTGCTCGCGAGCGCCGAGCGGTCGATCGCCGCCTCCCGTGTCCTGGGGTCTCCCGTCCTGAACCTGCACGGGACCGGGCTGGACGACCGGGGTCTGCCGGTCCGCCCCGTCGAGACCGTGACGGGCGACATGTGGCTGGCCGCCGAGCGCACGCTGCGCCGGGTCGCCGACCTCGGGGCCCGGCACGACGTGGTGTTCGTGCTGGAGAATCTCAACCTCGCCGTCGACCACCCGGGCGTGCCGTTCGCGCGGGCGGCCGACACGCGCGCCCTGGTCCGGGCGGTGGACAGCCCGCACCTGCGGATGAACCTCGACCTGTACCACGCGCAGATCGGGGAGGGGAACCTCGTGGAGCTGGTGCGCGAGAGCGCCCCGTGGCTCGGTGAGGTGCAGGTCGCCGACGTCCCCGGCCGGTGCGAACCGGGCACCGGGGAGGTCCACCACCCGGCGCTGGCCCGCGTCCTGGCGGAGGTGGGGTACACGGGGACCATCGCGATGGAGGCGTACGCGGCGGGCGACGACCACGCGGCGCTGACGGCGTTCCGCGAGGCGTTCACGCGCTGATCCGGCAGGATCGCTCCCGTGGACGATCACGAGCGCACGCGCGAGGCCTGGGGACGGGCGGGCGAGAAGTACGTCCGGGAGCACGCGGAGTTCCTCGAGCAGGCCCGCACTGCGACCCTCTTCCCGCACGAGCTGGAGGTCGTCGCAGACCTGCTCCGGCAGGGCCCGGAGGTCCTGCACCTCATGAGCGGCAACGGGGTCGACGACCACGCCCTGCTCCGCGCGGGGGCCGTGCGCGTCACGGGGCTGGACTACGACGAGCGGGCGGTGACGTCGGCGCAGGAGCGGGCCGACGCCCTCGGCGCGCCGATCCGGTACGTCCGGGCGGACGTCCCGCCCTTCCCCGTGCCGGACGCCTCGGTCGACCTCGTCTACACCGGCAAGGGCGCGGTGGTGTGGGTCGCTGACCTCGACGCGTGGGCACAGGAGACGGCCCGGGTGCTGCGGCCGGGCGGGCACCTCTTCGTCCACGAGGCGCACCCGATGGTCCCGCTCTACGACCTCGACGCGCAGACCACGCGGATGCGCGACGACCGGAGCTACTTCGCCGCCTCCCACGTCAACGACACCTTCCCCGCCCACGGCGCGGTCGAGTGGCAGCACACGGTGGGGTCGATCGTCACGGCGGTGGCCGGGGCGGGGCTGCGCGTCGAGGTGCTGCGCGAGCACCCCGCACCGTTCTGGAAGCCGGGCGAGGTCGAGGCCGCGGCGTGGGACGGGCGGCTGCCGAACTCCTACAGCCTGCTGGCCCGCCTCAGCGGGTGAGCCGCTCCTGCAGCAGCAGCGCGGCCGCCCCCACGGCGGGGGCGGTCGCGGCGGCGGACGACACCGTCACGGTCACGGGGCGCCGCCACACCCGCGACGACGCGGCGCCGAAGCGGTCGGTGATGGCGGTGGAGTAGATCCCCGGCGCGGCGGCGAACCCCGGGCCAGTGAGCACGAGCAAGTCCAGGTCGAGCAGGTTCACCAGGGTCTCCGCCGCCGCCGCGACGTGCCGGGCGGACTCGTCGAGCAGTACGCGGCAGGCGCTCCCACCGGTCCGCGCGGCGCGGGCGACGGCCGCGAACTCCGTCGACAGCGCGCGACGGGACGTCTCGTCCAGCCCGGCTTCGGTGCGGGCCTGCGGGTCCTCGACGGCGCGCCGCACGACCACGTCGGGTCCCGCGACGACCTCGAGGCAGCCCCGCCCACCGCAACGGCACGCCGGCCCGTCCGGCTCGACGCAGACGTGCCCGAACTCCCCCGCCATCCCGCGCGCCCCCCGCAGCGCGGTCCCCTCCAGGACGATGCCGGCCCCGAGCCCGCCTCCCAGGTACAGCGCGGCGAACGAGCGGGACGCGTCGAGGCGCGCCACCCAGTACTCCCCGACCGCGGCGGCCGTCGCGTCGTTCTCCACCAGGACGGGCCACCCCGTCACCCGCGTCAGCTCGCGCCGCAGACCGTCGGCGTCGACGACCACGGTGGACACCTCCGCGTCGCGCCCGGTCCGCCGCAGCAGCCCGCCGTCGGGACCGCCCCAGACCAGGCCGATCCCGAGGCACGTGCCCCGGTCGGTCCCGCTGCCCGCGAGCAGCCGGTCCACGTCCCGGGCCAACCGGCTCGCCAGCTCGGCCGCGTCCGCCGTGGGGGCGATGCGCCGGGTCAGGCGCGCCAGGATCCCTCCGGTCTGGCTGGTGAGCACGTAGGTGACGGTCGTCGTGGCCAGGTCGATGCCGACGGCGGTCCGGCCCCCAGGGTCCAGCTGCAGCAAGGTGCGCGGCTTCCCCGCGGTGCGGCTCTGACCGACTTCGACGACGACGCCCTCGGCGAGCAACCGCTTCACCGTCGTCGAGACCGACGCCTCGGTGAGTCCGGTGCGGGCGGCGAGCTCGACGCGGCTCACGGGGCCGGCGGCGCGCAGGGCGTCCAGCAGACGCTCGCGGGCTCCCCCTCGGGCGGGACGCCGGGGCGTCGTCACCACCGGGCTCGCCGGGTCCTCCACGGACGTCACGCGGGAACTGTAGTGCCGCCCGATCAGCCGGTGCACGGCTCTTGACCTTACTTACTCAACTTGCTTAAGTTGTGCCTTCTAGACGGACCGCACACCAGCCCGGGCACCGATGGGGGTCGCTGCGGGGCGGTCCGGCTCTCGCACCGCCGCGAGCGCGGCCAGCAGACCGAGGACACGCGATGCCCCGTCACATGCCCCGTCCCACGCCCCGAACCAGGACCCGCCTCACCCGTCTCCTCACCGCGGGGGCCGCCGCCGGCCTGCTCGTCACGGTCGCCGCGTGCTCCGCTCCCGACAGCGGTTCCGGCGGCGACGGCTCCACGCTCGTCGCCTACACGGGCCAGGCAGGCGACTACCAGATCAACTTCAACCCCTTCTCCCCCTCCGACATCGGGTCCAAGGGGCTGATCTACGAACCGCTGTTCTTCATCAACAAGACGGCGACCGGCGATCCCAAACCCCTGCTCGGCACCGAGTACAGCTGGAACGAGAACGGCACCGTCCTGTCCGTGACCCTGCGCGAGGGCGTGAGGTGGAGCGACGGAGAACCGTTCACCGCCGACGACGTCGTCTTCACCTACCAGATGCTGTTGGACCACAAGGGCATCAACGGCACGGGTTTCGACGCCGCCGTGGCCAAGGTCGACGACACCCACGTGACGTTCACCTGGCCCGAACCCGCCTTCACCAAGGGCCCCGACGTCATCACCACGGTCATCGTCCCCGAGCACCTGTGGAAGGACATCGACCCCGAGAACGACGTCGTCGAGAAGCCCGTCGGCACCGGCGCCTACACGCTCGCCGACTTCAAGGGGCAGGCGTACACCGTCAAGGCCAACCCGACCTACTGGGGCGGGGAACCCAAGGTCAAGACCGTGCGCTACCTCGCGCTGTCCGGGAACCAGGCCGGGGCGGACGCCATCGCGGCCGGCACGGTCGACTGGCAGACCGGCCCGATCCCCGACATGGCGAACACGCACGAGAACTTCCCGAACTACGACACCGGCTCGGTGGCGCAGAACCAGATGGTCCTCGGCGCGTGCGCCGACGCGGCCCTGGGCTGCATCGGCCCGCAGACCGACCCGGCCGTCCGCCAGGCCCTCTTCTACGCGATCGACCGGACGCAGCTGAACAAGCTGGCGTTCCAGGACACCGCCGAGGAGATCTCCCCGACCATGGCGCTCACGTCCACGCAGAAGGCCGAGATCTCCCCCTCGGTCCAGCCGCAGGTCGCCCCGACGACGGCGGAACCGTCCAAGGCCGACCAGATCCTCACGGCGGACGGCTGGGCCAAGGGCGCCGACGGCATCTACGCCAAGGACGGGCAGAAGCTGTCCCTCACCGTCGAGGTCGTGACGGGCTGGACGGACTACATCACCGCGATCCAGACCATCGCCGCGCAGGCCAAGGCCGCCGGCATCGAGGTCAACGCCGCCCAGTCCTCCTGGAACGAGTGGACCGACAAGCGGTTCAAGGGCAACTTCCAGCTCGCCATCGACTCTCTGTGGCAGGGTCCGGCCCCCGACCCGTACTACCTCTACAGCTACTTCTACGACAGCCGGATGACGGCGAAGGTCGGCGAGAAGGCGCTGGGCAACAACTACGCGCGCTTCGCCGACCCGGCCGTCGACGCCGCGCTGGACACCCTGTCCACCCTGAGCCCCCAGGACACCGCGGGTCGGCAGGCGCAGTTCGACGTCATCCAGAAGGCCGTCGTCGACCAGATGCCCTACATCCCGCTCATGACCGGGGCCAACACCAGCGTCTGGAACACCGCGAAGTTCTCCGGCTGGCCCGTCAACGGTGAGCAGTACGCCTACCCGGCCGTCTGGTCGGCCCTGGACGCCGCGGAGATCCTCAAAACGCTGACCCCCAAGAACGCGTCGTGAACTACCTCCTGCGCAAGCTCGGCTTCTACGCCGTCGCCTGCTGGGCGGCCCTCACGCTGAACTTCGTCATCCCGCGCCTCCTGCCCGGAGACCCCGTCGACATCCTGCTGGCCAAGCTCAGCCAGCGCGGCGCCGTCGTCACGCCCGAGACCCGCGCCGCCTACGCGACGCTCCTCGGGGGCGACACGAACACCCCGCTGCTGTCGCAGTACTGGACGTACCTGGGGAACATCGTCCGGGGCGACCTCGGCACGTCGATCAGCTACTTCCCCGCCCCGGTCACCGACGTCATCTCGGCGTCGATGCCGTGGACGGTCGTCCTCATCGGACTGGCCACGGTCATCGCCTCCTTCCTCGGCGTTCTCCTGGGGGCGTTCGTGGGCTGGCGGCCGGGGACCTGGCTGGACTCGATGGTCCCGGCGACGACCCTGCTGGCCGCGGTGCCGTACTTCTGGCTCTCCCTCGTCCTCGTCTACGTGCTCTCCCGCGTCCTGGGCTGGTTCCCCAGCCAGGGCGGCTACGACGTCGTCCTGGACCCGGGCTGGAACCTGCAGTTCATCGGCTCGGCCGTCTACTACGGGTTCCTGCCCGCCCTGACGATCGTCGTCGCCTCCGTGGGCGGCTGGCTGCTGGGGATGCGCAACATGATGGTGTCCACGCTCTCGGAGGACTACGTCCTGACGGCCCGCGCCAAGGGCCTGCCGGGGCGCTGGATCCTGCGCGACTACGCCGCCCGCAACGCCGTCCTGCCGTCCGTCGCCGGTTTCGCCATCTCGCTGGCGTTCGTGGTGTCGGGTTCGGTCGTGACCGAGCAGGTGTTCTCCTACCCCGGCATCGGCTCGCGCCTGCTGGCCGCGGTGACGAACAACGACTACGCGCTCATGCAGGGGGTTTTCCTGTTCATCACCCTGGCGGTCCTGGGCGCGAACCTCGTCGTGGACCTGCTCTACACGGTCATCGATCCGCGCACCCGCGCCCGCTGAGAGGAGGACCAGTGACGAACACCACCCCCCTCGCCGACTCCGGCGTCGAGGCCGTCCTGCCGACCCCACGCCCCTCGAAGGGGCCCGTGCCCGCCTGGCGGATGCTCGTCCCGACGATGACGCCGTGGCTCGCCGTCGGTCTCGCCCTGGTCGCCGGCATCTGCCTGTTCGGCCTCGTCGGACCGCTGCTCGTCGGCGACCCCGACGGCATCCGCGACGTCGGGCTCGCGCCGCCCGACGGCGGCCTGTGGCTGGGCACGACGCAGACGGGCCAGGACGTCTTCGCCCAGCTGGCCCACGCCACCCGCGGCTCCCTGCAGATCGGGTTCCTCGTCGGGGCCCTGGCCACCGTCCTGTCGGCGTTCTTCGGCATCTACGGCGCCTACCTCGGTGGCGCCGCCGACGAGCTGTTCTCGCTGCTCACCAACGTCTTCCTCGTCATCCCCGGCCTGCCGCTGGTCATCGTCATCTCCGGTTTCGTCCCGCGCGAGAGCCGGGGGTTGTGGACCATCGCCGTCGTGCTGGCCCTGACGAGCTGGGCCGCGTCGGCGCGCGTGCTGCGGGCGCAGACCCTCTCGGTCCGCAACCGCGAGTACGTCGCCGCTTCGCGGTTGTCCGGGGAGCGGGCCTGGCGCGTCATCGTCGTGGAGATCCTGCCGAACCTGCTGCCGGTGCTGGCCTCGCAGTTCGTGTTCGCCGTCATCGCGGCGGTCCTCGGCGAGGCCGGCCTGTCGTTCCTCGGCCTCGGCGCGTCCGGGTCCTCGACGCTCGGCACCATGCTGTTCTACGCGCAGAACGGGTTCGCGCTGCCGCTGGGCGCCTGGTGGTGGTTCGCCCCGCCGGGGTTGCTCATCGCCCTGCTCGGGACCGGGTTGTCGCTCATCAACTTCTCCATCGACGAGATCGTCAACCCCAAGCTCAAGACCGTGCGGATGCACCGACGCCGCGCCCGGGCCGCCGCCCGGACCGCCCGGAAGGAGGCCCGGTGAGCACCTCGACCCGTACCGAACCCGTGCTCAGCGTCCGCGACGTGACCGTCGTGTACGAGACGGAGGACCCCGTGACCGCGGTGTCCTCCGCGAGCTTCGACCTGCACCGCGGGGAGATCCTCGGCCTGGCCGGGGAGTCCGGCTGCGGCAAGACGACCCTGGCCTACGCCGTCAACCGCCTGCACCAGCCGCCGGCCCGGATCGCCTCCGGCAGCGTCGTCCTGCACGACGCCACGACGGGCACCGACGTCGACGTCCTCGCGCTCGGGGAGGAGGAGCTGCGGGCGTTCCGCTGGTCGAAGCTGTCGATGGTGTTCCAGGGCGCCATGAACGCCCTCAACCCCGTCCGCAGCGTCGGCGCCCAGCTCGACGACACCCTGCGCGCCCACGCCCCGCAGCTGGACCGGCGGGCCCGGCGCGACCGGTCCGCCGAGGTGCTCACCCGCGTCGGCGTCTCCCCCGACCGGTTGCGGGCCTACCCGCACGAGCTGTCCGGCGGGATGCGGCAGCGCGTCATGATCGCCATGGCCATGCTCCTGGAACCCCAGGTGATGATCATGGACGAGCCGACGACGGCGCTCGACGTCGTCGTCCAGCGCGACATCCTGCGCGAGATCGTCCGGCTGCGCGACGAGATGCAGTTCGCGGTCGTCTTCATCACCCACGACCTCCCGCTGCTGCTGGAGATCAGCGACCGCATCGCCGTCATGCGCGGTGGGGTCGTCGTCGAACTCGACACGGCCGAGAACCTCTACCGGCACGCCGCGCACCCGTACACGCGCAAGCTGCTCGGGTCCTTCCCCAGCCTGTCCGGGGACCGGGGGGCCTTCATCCGGTCCGGGGAACTGGACGCCGAACTCAGCGAGGAGACCGCGTGACCAGCGTCAGCGTCACCCACCTCACGAAGGACTACTCCCTGCGCGCCGGGCTGCGCCGCACCCCGTTGCGCGCCGTCGACGACGTGAGCTTCGACCTGCTGCCCCGCCGCACCGTCGCCCTCGTCGGGGAGTCCGGGTCCGGCAAGTCGACCATCGCGAAACTGCTGACCCGGCTGGAGAAGCCGACGTCGGGATCGGTCGACGTCCGGCTCGACGACGGGACCCCCGTCGTCGGGTCGGTGTACCGGCGGCAGGTGCAGATGGTGTTCCAGGACCCGTTCGCCTCGCTCAACCCGTTCCACTCCGTCGGGCACCACCTCGCCCGTCCCCTGCTGCTGCACCAGCGCACCCGCGGCGCCGCCCAGACCCACGAACGGGTCCTGGAGATGCTGGAACGCGTCAACCTCACCCCCGCCGACGTCGTCGCCGCCCGCCGGCCCCACGAGCTGTCCGGCGGGCAGCGCCAGCGCGTCGCCATCGCCCGCGCCCTGGCACCGGGGGCGAAGGTGCTCGTGGCCGACGAACCCGTCTCGATGCTCGACGTGTCCATCCGGCTCGGCGTGCTGAACCTGCTGGCCCGCCTGCAGCGCGAGGAGGACCTCGCCGTCCTCTACATCACGCACGACCTGGCCACCGCACGGCACTTCTCCGACGAGGTCCTCGTCCTGTACCAGGGCCGCGTCGTGGAGCGCGGACCGGCGGACGCCGTGATCCTCGACCCCCACCACGACTACACGAAGCTGCTGGCGCAGGCGGCCCCCGACCCCGAACGGCTCGGCAAGGTCGTGGCGACCGAGGCCGTCGCCGACCGCGCGGCCATCGACAACAGCGTCTGCTACGACCACCACCTGGGAACCTGGACGGGTGCGGACCGCCCCGCACCGGTCCCGGGCTGACCCCGCCAGAGGAGAGGACGCACGCATGGACGTGCTCGCACTGCACGACGGCTGGACCCTGCGCCCGGTGGCGGGCGATGTCCCGGCCGAGGTCTCGACGGCCGGCGCGGTCGCCGCCACCGTCCCGGGCTCGGTCCACACCGACCTGCTCGGCGCGGGGCTCATCCCCGACCCCTACGTCGCCGACCACGAGGAGCGGCTGCGCTGGCTGCACCGGACGTCGTGGGAGTACCGCACGCGCCTCGACCTGACCGCCTCCCCCGGCGAGCGGATCGACCTGCAGTTCGACGGTCTCGACACCGTCGCCACGGTCTCGCTCGGTGGCCGCGTCCTGGGGCGGACGGCCAACATGCACCGCTCCCACCGGTTCGAGGTCACCGACCTCGCCCCCGGAGGGGACCTCGTCGTGCGGTTCGACTCCGCCCTGGAGCACGCCGAAGCCGTGGAGAAGGACATCGGCGCGCGGCCGCGCGCGTACGACCACCCGTACAACGCCGTCCGCAAGATGGCCTGCAGCTTCGGCTGGGACTGGGGACCGGACCTGCAGACGGCGGGCGTGTGGCGGCCGATCACGCTGCAGCGCTGGCGCACCGCGCGCCTGACCCAGGTGCGCACGCGCACCGAACTGGCCGGCACCACCGGCCGGGTCCTCGTCGACGTCGAGGTCGAACGGTCCGGACTGGAGGAGCCCACCCCGCTCACCGTGCGGTTGGAAGCCCGGGGCGCCACGTCGACGGTGGAGGTCGACGCCGCCACCACGCGCGCCACCGTCGTCCTCGAGCTGCCCGACGCCCCCGTGTGGTGGCCGCGCGGGTACGGCGACCAGCCCCTGGTCGACGTGGAGGTCGACCTCCTCGACGCGGGGACGGTGCTCGACGGCCGCCAGCTGCGGACGGGGTTCCGCACGGTGCGCCTCGACGTGACCCCCGACGAGTTCGGCACGGGGACCACGCTCGTCGTCAACGACGCCCCCGTGTTCGTGCGCGGGGTCAACTGGATCCCGCGCGACCACCTGCTGACGCGGATGGACGCGGACCGCTACGCGGCGGCGCTCGACGACGCGGTCGACGCGCACTGCAACCTCGTCCGCGTGTGGGGCGGCGGGATCTGGGAGAGCGACGACTTCCACCGCCTCTGCGACGAACGCGGTCTGCTCGTCTGGCACGACGTCCCGTTGGCGTGCGCCGCGTACGCCGAGGAGGAACCCCTGCGCGGGGAACTCGAGGCCGAGGTGCGCGAGAACGTCACGCGCCTGGCGCACCACCCCGCGATCGTCGTGTGGAGCGGCGGCAACGAGAACCTGCAGGGCCACGAGGACTGGGGCTGGAAGGAGGAACTCGGTTCCTCCACGTGGGGCGGGGGGTACTACCGCGACCTCTTCCCGGCCCTGCTCGCCGAACTCGACCCGGGCCGGCCCTACCAGCCGGGCAGCCCGTCGAGCCCGGACGGCGTGCACCCCAACGACCCCGACCACGGTACGAACCACGAGTGGGACGTCTGGAACCGCCTCGACTGGACCGCCTACCGCGACCGCGTCCCGCGGTTCTGCGCGGAGTGGGGGTTCCAGGCGCCGCCCACGTTCGCCACGATCGACGAGTTCCTGCCCGCCGACCAGCGCTCGAGCACGTCGCCGGTGTTCCTGGCCCACCAGAAGGCGCTCGACGGCAACGGCAAGCTCGACCGCGGGATGGCACCCCACACCGGCGTGCCCGACGGTTTCGACGACTGGGTGTGGGCGGCGCAGCTGAACCAGGCCCGCGCGGTGGCGTGCGGCGTCGAGCACCACCGCACGTGGTGGCCGCGCACCGCGGGTTCGGTGTACTGGCAGCTCGACGACTGCTGGCCCGTAACCTCGTGGGCCGTCGTTGACGGGTCGGGGCGCCGCAAACCCGCGTTCCACGCCCTGCGCCGGTCGTTCGCGCCGCGGATGCTCTGCGTCGCCCCGCGCGAGGGAGTGCCGCAGCTCGCCCTCGTCAACGACACCGGCGAGGAGTGGCGCACCCGCGTGCGGGTGCGCCGGACCGACGTCGCGGGCACCGTGCTCGCCGCGACCGACGTCGACGTCACCGTGGCGGCGCGCGCGGTGCACCTGGAACCGCTGCCGCTGGTCCGGTCGCGGGAGGAACCCGTCGTGGTCGACGCGGACGGCCTGCGGGCCCTGCACGTCGAGGCCGCCGACACCGAACTCCCCTGGACCCGGGAGCCGTGGACCACCACGACGACCGCCGTCGACGGCGGGTTCGCCGTCCGCGTCGAGGCGCACGCGCTGGCCCGGGACGTCACGCTGACCGCGGACGGCGCGCTGCCCGACGCATCGGTCGACGGCGGCCTGGTGACGCTGCTGCCCGGGGAGCACCACACGTTCCTGGTCCGCACCGCCGCCCCGGACGGGGAGGGACTGGCGGCGCAGCTGCGCGCGGCCAACCAGTTCGGGACGGGCGGGTGAGCCCCGCGGAGCGCACGACGGTGGGCCTGGTCATCCCCGGCCCGGCCCACCGGATCGGGGTCGAACCGTACTTCGCCGAACTCGTCGACGGGATCGAGGAGGTCCTGCACCCGTTGGGCTGCAGCGTCCTCGTGCTCGTCGTCCCCGACCTCACGGCCGAACTGGCCACCTACCGGCGGTGGAGCCGGGACGGCACCGTGCAGCTCGTCGTGGTCGTCGACCTCCTGGACGACGACGTGCGGCCCGGGGTCCTGACCGACCTGGGTCTGCCGCACGTGCTGGCCGCCCACGTCGACAGCCCGTACGCCTGCACCTCCGACGTGGCCGACGACGGGACGCGCCTCACCGAGGCCGTCCGGTACCTCGCACGCCTGGGCCACACCCGGCTCGGGCACGTCAGCGGTCCGGCGCACCTCGTGCACACCGGCGAGCGCCGCCGGGCCATCTCCCGGGCCGCGACGGACCTCGGCGTGCGGGTCGAGACGGTCGAGGGCGACTACACCGCGGGGTCCGGGGTCGACGCGGTGGGACTCCTGCTGTCGCGGCCGCTGCGTCCCACCGCCGTCGTGTTCGACAACGACGTGATGGCCGTCGCGGCGCTGGAGCACCTGACGGCCGACGGCCGGGACGTGCCCGGGGACGTGAGCCTGTTGTCGGCCGACGACTCGCCGTTGTGCGAGGTGTCCGTGCCGCCGGTGTCGGCGATGACGGTGGACGTGCACCACCGGGGTCACCGGATCGGGCGCGCCGTCCTCGCCGTCCTGGCCGGCGGCCACGCCCGGCAACCCCCGAGCCCGCCCTCGCAGGTGGTCGAACGCGGCACGACGGCGGCACCCCGCCTGGTGGCGGCAGAATCGGGCGGGTGACCGCTCAAGGCTTCCTGCTCCTGCTCGAACTCGTGGGGGTGTTCGCCTTCGCCCTCGACGGGGCGCTGACGGCGATGCGGTCCACCCACCTCGACCTGTTCGGGGTGGTCGCGCTCGGCATCGTCACGGCCGTCGGCGGCGGCATCATGCGCGACGTGCTGCTCGGCGAACTGCCGCCCGCGACGTTCCGCGTCTGGTACTACCTGGCGATCGCGACGGGCGGTGCGCTCGTCGCGTTCTGGGGGCACCGGCTGCTGTCGCGGATGTCCCGGCCCATCTTCGTGTTCGACACCGTCGGGTTGTCCCTGTTCGCCGTGACCGGCGCCCAGCTCGCGGTGGACGCGGGTGCGGGCGCCGGCCAGGCGATCCTCCTGGGCGGCCTCACGGCCGTGGGCGGCGGCACGCTGAGGGACGTGCTGGTGCGCAAGGTCCCGAGCATCCTCACGGGTGGCCTGTACGCGGTGCCGGCCCTGCTCGGCGCGGTCGTCGCGGTCGTCGGCCCCTTGCTGGGGGTCGCCCCCGGGGTCGCGGCGTTCGCGGGCGGCGTGCTGTGCGCGGCGGTCCGGACCGGTGGCGCACTGCGGGGGTGGAAGGCACCGCGCGCGACGCTCACGACCCCCGAGGACCTCGACTGACCGGTCAGCTCTCGACGGGAGCGGGCCGCACCAGTTCGTCGACGACCTCCTGGGCCACGTCGCGCAGCCGGCGACGCTCGGTCCGCGCCTGCGACCGCAACCGCTGGAAGGCGTCGTCGGGGTGCACCCGGAAGCGTTGCGCCAGAGCACCCTTGGCCTGCTCCAGGACGATGCGGCTGTCGAGCGCCTCCTGCAGCTGCGCCTGCACCCGGGCCCCCTCGGCCACGTGCTCGAGCTGGGTGATCCCCACCGCGCCGAAGGACGCCATCGCGCGGGCCACGTCGGACTCGACGCGCGAGTACGCACCCTCGTGGTCGCGGAACAGGTTCAGCGCGCCGATCGTGCGGCCACCGCTGTGGACGGGGACGGTGTGCACGGCGACAATCCCGAGGACCGCCGCCCGGGTGGCGAACTGCGGCCAGCGGGCGCTGAGTTCGTCGGCCGTGGCGACGGAGACGACGCTGCCGGTGCGGTAGGCGTCCAGGCACGGCCCCTGCTCCAGCTGCAGTTGCAGCAGTTCCACCTCGCGCGTCTCGCTCGGTGTCGCGGCCAGGAGCTGCAGTTCCCGGCGGGCGTCCTCCACGAGCAGCCCGACCGCGGAGGCGGACAGCAGTTCGGCGCAGTGCCGCACGAGGCGGTGCGCGAGGTCGAGCGGTTCGCCGTGCTCGGCGAGCACAGCAGCGATGTCGTTGACAGCGGCAGCCACCGCGTCGGCGCGCACGTCCACGCCTGAGCCCTCCTGAGGTCGGCTCTGCGCCGACCGGTCGTCCCCGGTCCACTCCGATGACACGCCCTGGGCTGCACGTGCGCCCCCATCATGGCCGATGCCCGCCCCAGACGGCGCACAGGGCGGACCGGCGGCTAGCGTCGGACCGTGAACAGCCCCGTCCGGTCCGTCGTCGTCCTGGGTGGGGGCGTCCTCGGCGTCTCCACGGCCGTCCACCTGCAGCGGGCGGGGATCCGCACGGCGCTGCTCACCCGCGGTGTCCTCGCCGACGGCGCGTCCGGCCGGTCGCTGGCGTGGCTGAACTCCGCGGGCGCGTTCTCCGACGCCTACCACCGGCTGCGCACGGTCGCCGTCGACCGGTACCGGACGATGTTCGCGCAGGACCCCGGCCGGGACTGGTTGCGGTTCGACGGCGGGGTCTGGTGGCCGGGGGCCGAGGACCAGGACCAGGCGCGCGACCGGCACCGGGCGCAGGTCGACGTCGGGTACGACAGCCACCTGCTGACGCCCGGCGAGGTCCGGGCGCGGTTCCCGGGGGTCGCCGCTCCGCGCACCGCGCTGTCGAACCCGGGAGAGGGCTGGGTCTCGCTGCCGCACCTCGTCGCGCACCTCGCCGAGGAGTTCACGGCCGCGGGTGGCCTGCTGCGCACCGGGACGGGCACCGGCTCGGTCGTGGTCGAGGACGGTCGGGCCCGCGGGGTGCGGACGTCCGACGGCCAGACGGTGCGTGCGGACGCGGTCGTCGTGGCGTGCGGTCCGCAGACCCCGGGCGTGCTGCGCGACCTCGGGGTCGACCTGCCCGACGCCTCGCCGCTCAGCGGCCTGGTGGAGACCGAGCCGGTGGACTCCCCCGTCCGCGTCGTGCTCAACACCCCGCGGGCGGCGGTGCGCCGCACGCCGTCGGGGGGTTTCGCCGTCGACCACGACTGGTACGTCGACGACGTCGAGGAGCACCCCGACGGGTCCGGGGACCTGCCGGAGGCGGTCGTGGCGGAACTGCTCGGCGAGGCCGAAGCGGTGCTGGACGGGACACCGCTGCGGGCCCGGACCGTGCGCGCGGGACGCAAACCCGTCCCCGCCGACGGTGAACCCGTCCTCGGTGCCCTGTCGGCCGTTCCCGGCTGCCTCGTGGCGTTCACCCACTCCGGAGCCACGCTCGGCCTCCTCGTCGGGGAACTGCTGACCCACGAGATCACCACGAGGCGCCCGCACCCGCTGGCCGCACCGTTCGGGCCCGGCCGCTTCGGCTGCTGACGCTCCGCGGGTCAGGGGATCAGAGGTCGGCCGGCACCGTCGACGGGTTCCCGTCGGCGGCCGCCGCCAGCGCGGGGACGGCCTGCTCCAGGGCGTAGGGCAGCGAGATCGGGCTCGAGTACCCCAGGGCGCCGGCGAAGTCCGAGGCGAAGGTCGGGACGTAGACGGTGCGGTTCTCGGTGACGGCGGCCAGCCCGGCCGCGGCGGGGTTCTGGGCGAACTCGGCCTTCGACTGCCCCAGGACGACGAGCACGTCGGTGTCGAGCTGGACGACCTGCTCCTCGCTGACGCTGCCGGACAACGGGTTCGCGGAGAAGCCGAGCTGGAGGAAGAAGTTCCCCCGGGGGTCGGTGGCGTCCAGGGCGTAGTACCCCTGGTTGTAGAGGACGACGCTGATGGTCTTGCCCGTGAACGACGGGTTCGCGTCGACGGCGGCCGTGAACTTCGCCTCGACGTCGTCCGTCAGTGAGCTCGCCTCGGTCCCCTTGCCGAGCGCGGAGCCGATCGCGGCGAGCTCCTCCTGCCACGTCGCCGCGGCCTCGGTGTCGGCGGACTGCCCAGCGGGCAGGACGTCCCCGATCGTCGGGGCGATCTGCGTGAGCTTGTCGTAGTCGGCCTGCTGCAGGTACGCGTAGGCCCCGATGATCAGGTCGGGCCGCAGCGCCGCGATCTCCTCGAAGTTCAGCTCCGCCTGGCCGACCGAGGGGATCCCGCCGGCGGGCAGCAGGTCGACCGCCCACGGGCGCTTCGTCGCGTCGAAGGCGCCGAGCGGGGTGCGGCTGCCGACGGGGGTGACCCCGAGCGCGAGGACGAAGTCCTCCTCGTTGTAGCCGACCGTGACGACGCGGGTGGGGGCGGACTCCACGACCGTGCTGCCGAACTTGTGGGTGATGGTGACGGGGAAGGCTCCCCCACCGCTCGCGGACGGGCTGCTGGAGGACCCGCCGGTGGCGGGCTCGTCACCCCCACCGCAGGCGGTGAGGGTCGTCAGGACGCCGGAGGCGGCGAGGGCGGCGAGGAGGGATCGACGGAGCACGTGCGTAGGTTAGCCTCACCTCGGTCCTTCCGGTGCCGCGCCCCACCCGCAGGGCCGCACGCCGGCCGGCGGAACGTCCACCGGGCGCCCGCCCAGGTCGACGTGGTGCGCGACCTCGGCCAGGTTGGCGACGAGCGCCGACCCCCGGTCGAGCGTCCCCGCGGCCAGGACGTGGACGCCCTGCGGCAGGACGCCGTCGGTGTCGAGCCGGGGCCGCCCTGCGAAGGGTGCGAGCAGCCGGACCGCCTCCGCCACGGCCTCCCCGCCCGCGCGGGAGGCTCCCAGCACGACCGAGGCGACGCCGTCCACGCTGCACGCCGCGGCGGCCGCGACGCACCAGGCGGTGACGACCGGTCCGGACGGCCCAGACCCCACGGACGGGTCGCCACGGCCGAGGCGGGCGGGTGTCGTCGCCACCGCGTTGAACCGGGGCACCACGCTGACCGGGCCGACGTGGACCGGTCGACCCGCCGCGATCCGCACCGCCTGCCGCGCCGTCAGGCGCAGGACGTCGACCGCTTCGACGAACTGGTCCCGGCCGGTGTCGTGCATCTGCGGTGTGCTGCCGAAGACCACCCCGGTCGCGTCCGGCGGCAGCTGCGCGACAGTCCGGTTGAGCTCGGTGAAGTGCGCCCGAGACCCGGCGACGAGCGGGAGGTCGCCCGCGGCTGCGGACAGCGCCGCCCACAGGACGCGCGTGCTGACGTGCCGGGTCAGGGAGTGCACGCCGAGGCGTTCCACCCGAGCGTCCCACAGGGCGGCCACCGCGTCCGGCAGGAGGTCCGGGTCGTCGGTGACGAGGCGGACGTCGAGCGGGTTCCCGGCCGCTCGGGCCCGCGCGAGGTGGTCGGGCCAGGCGGGGTCGTCGAGGAGGAGTTCCACGAGGAGGGTTCCCGCGAAACCCTCGACGGGACGGTCGGTCCCCCACCGCGGCAGCGGCGTCCCGGTCTCCCGCCAGCGCACCGGACCGGGAGGCGGTCCTGGTTCCCGGGACGAACCGGTGGGGCGGGCCGAGACCACGACGCGGTGCACGACGGTGGCGCCCGCCGCGACCGGGACCGGGAACGGGCGCTCCAGCGGAGTGCTGTAGGTCTTGAAGGACGCGTCGGTCCAGTTCCGCTGGTCCTCCACCTCGAACACGTCCCCGGAGAACTCCAGGTCCACGTCCACGCCGGGGCGGGACCACGCGAGGCCCGCGACGTCACGGGCCGGCTGGTGCGGGGCGATCTCCACCGGAAACCCGGTGCTGGTGGTCGTCCCGTCGGGGTGACGGACGGTGAGCGGCCGACCGGCGTCGTCGGGCCGGTGCAGCACCACGAGGCCGCACCGGTTGCGCCGGAACGCGGTGCGCGCCGTGGCGCGGAACTCGACGGCGAGGCGGCCGTCGTCGTCCCGGGCGTCCAGGGTCCAGTCGCCGTGGACGACGTCCTCACCGCCGTCGTCGTCGAAGGTGCCCGCCAGGAGCAGCGCACCCGAGGTCGCCGAGGTGCTCGTCACCGTCGCCGGCGCGGTGCGCCAGTCCCGGTCGCGGACGACCCCGCGCACCGCGCGCAGGACGGGGACACCGTCGTGCGTGAGGTGCGACAGCGAACCCCCGCGGCGGACCTCGCCCGCCCAGCGGCCCACCGTGAACGGCACCGGCGGAGGTTCCCCGTCCCGCCAGCGGTCCTGCGTCCCGTCGCCGGTCACAGGCTGGTCATCCCGCCGTCCACGCGGAAGATGGCGCCGGTCGAGAAGGACGACTCGTCGCTGGCGAGGTGCACCATGACGCCCACCACGTCCTGCGGCGTGCCGGGACGCCCCAACGGCGTGCGCCCGACGATGGCGGCGCGGGAGGCCGCGTCCTGGGAGATGGTCGTCACCAGCGGCGTCTCGGTGTACCCGGGCACGACGGTGTTCACCCGGATCCCACGGTCCGCGTACGCAGCGGCCACGGTGCGCACGAGACCGTGCACGCCGGCCTTGCTGCTGGAGTAGGCCGTGAAGTCGCGGCCCTCGCCGTTCAGCCCCGTGGGCGAGCCGGTGACGACGATCGACCCACCGCGGTCGGACAGGGCCCGGACCGCGTGCTTGAGCGTGAGGAACGTGCCGGTGAGGTTCACCGCGAGGGTGCGCTGCCAGACGTCGAGGTCGAGGTCGGCGACGGGGGCGTCCTGCCCGAAGAGCTGGACACCGGCGTTGGCGACCACGACGTCGAGCCGCCAGCCGCGGTCGGCGACGGCGGCGAACGCGCGCGCGACGGACTCCTCGTCGGTGACGTCGAGGTGCACGCCGACGGCACCGCCGCCGGCGTCGGCCGCCGCGCCCTCGGCACCGGCGGCGTCCCGGTCGCTGAAGACGACGCGCGCGCCCTCGGCGACGAAGGCGGTCGCGACGGTGCGGCCGATCCCGGAGGCGGCACCCGTCACGAGGATCGTCTTGCCCTGCAGGCGGTCGGTCACGTCCCGATCGTCGGGGCGCACCCCGCCTGTGTCAACCGGTTGACCGGTCGACGCAGGCGGGGCGGGAGACTCAGAAGTCCCAGTCCTCGTCCTCGGTGGCCACGGCCTTGCCGATGACGTAGCTGGAGCCCGACCCCGAGAAGAAGTCGTGGTTCTCGTCCGCGTTGGGCGACAGCGCCGACAGGATCGACGGGTCGACCTTGGTCATGTCGGACGGGAACATGCCCTCGTAGCCGAGGTTCATGAGCGCCTTGTTCGCGTTGTAGTGCAGGAACGTCTTGACGTCCTCGGTCAGACCCACGGTGTCGTAGAGGTCGGCCGTGTACTTGCACTCGTTGTCGTAGAGCTCGTAGAGCAGCTCGAACGCGTAGTCCTTGATCTCGTCCCGCTTGGCCTGGTCCACGAGCTCGAGACCACGCTGGAACTTGTAGCCGATGTAGTACCCGTGCACGGCCTCGTCGCGGATGATCAACCGGATGAGGTCGGCGGTGTTCGTCAGCTGCGCCCGCGAGGAGAAGTGCATGGGCAGGAAGAACCCGGAGTAGAAGAGGAAGGACTCCAGCAGCGTGGAGGCCACCTTCCGCTTCAGCGGGTCCTCACCGTGGTAGTACTCCAGCACGATGGACGCCTTGCGCTGCAGGGCCTCGTTCTGCTCCGACCAGCCGAAGGCCTCGTCGATCTCGCGCGTCGTGGCGAGGGTGGAGAAGATCGAGGAGTAGCTGCGGGCGTGCACCGACTCCATGAACGCGATGTTCGTGTAGACGGCTTCCTCGTGCTGGGTCAGCGCGTCGGGGATGAGCGAGACCGCCCCCACCGTGCCCTGGATGGTGTCCAGCAGCGTCAGACCGGTGAAGACGCGCAGCGTGAGCGTGCGCTCCTCCGGGCTGAGGTTCTGCCACGACTGCACGTCGTTGGACAGCGGGACCTTCTCCGGCAGCCAGAAGTTGCTGGTGAGCCGGTTCCAGATCTCCAGGTCCTTCTCGTCCTGCAGACGGTTCCAGTTGATCGCGTTCACGCGGTCGATGAGCTTCAACTTCTCCACGGTTCCCTCTTCTCCCACCCGTCCGCCGCCGCTCAGAGCATGCAGCTGACGCAGCCCTCGACCTCGGTGCCCTCGAGGGCCATCTGCCGGATGCGGATGTAGTAGATCGTCTTGATGCCCTTGCGCCACGCGTAGATCTGCGCGCGGTTGATGTCGCGCGTCGTGGCGGTGTCCTTGAAGAACAGGGTCAGCGACATGCCCTGGTCGACGTGCCGCGTCGCGGCGGCGTACACGTCGATGATCTTCTCGGGGCCGATCTCGTACGCGTCCTCGTAGTACTCCAGGTTGTCGTTCGTCATGAACGGCGCCGGGTAGTAGACGCGGCCGAGCTTGCCCTCCTTGCGGATCTCGATCTTGGAGGCGATCGGGTGGATCGAGGAGGTCGAGTTGTTGATGTAGCTGATCGACCCCGTCGGCGGGACCGCCTGCAGGTTCTGGTTGAAGATCCCGTGCTCGACGACGGACGCCTTCAGCCCGGCCCAGTCCTCACGGGTCGGCAGCGCGACGCCGGCCTGGGCGAAGAGCTCGGCCACGCGCGGGGTCGTGGGCAGGAAGTCCTCGGTGACGTACGCGTCGAAGAAGGTGCCGTCGGCGTACTTCGAGTTCTCGAAGCCCTCGAACGTCTCGCCCCGCTCGATGGCGATCTCGTTGCTCGCGCGCAGGGCGTGGAACAGGACCGCCGCGAAGTAGACGTTCGTGAAGTCGATGCTCTCCGGGCTGCCGTAGTGCACCCGCTCGCGGGCCAGGTAGCCGTGCAGGTTCATCTGCCCCAGGCCGATGGCGTGCGACCGGGAGTTCCCGTGCGCCACCGAGGGGACGGACTGGATGTCGCTGGCCACCGACACGGCGGTCAGGGCGCGGATCGCGGTCTCCACGCTCTGGCCGAGGTCGCCGCCGTCCATCGCCAGGGCGATGTTGAGCGAACCGAGGTTGCAGGAGATGTCCTTGCCGACCTCGGCGTAGGTGAGGTCCTCGGCGAGGTGGCTCGGGGTGTTGACCTGCAGGATCTCCGAGCACAGGTTGGACATGTTGATGCGCCCGGCGATCGGGTTGGCCCGGTTCACCGTGTCCTCGAAGACGATGTACGGGTAGCCCGACTCGAACTGCAGCTCGGCGAGCGTCTGGAAGAACTCGCGAGCCGAGATCTGCGTCTTGCGGATCCGGTCGTCGGCCACCATCTCGCGGTAGTGCTCGGACACCGCGACGTCGCCGAACGGCTTGCCGTACACGCGCTCGACGTCGTACGGGGAGAACAGGTGCATCGGCTCGTTGTTCTTGGCGAGCTCGAAGGTGATGTCCGGGACGACGACGCCCAGGCTCAGCGTCTTGATGCGGATCTTCTCGTCCGCGTTCTCCCGCTTGGTGTCCAGGAAGCGCAGGATGTCCGGGTGGTGCGCCGACAGGTACACCGCACCGGCGCCCTGACGGGCCCCGAGCTGGTTGGCGTAGGAGAAGGAGTCCTCGAGGAGCTTCATCACGGGGATGACCCCGGAGGACTGGTTCTGGATCTTCTTGATCGGCGCGCCGTACTCACGGATGTTGCTCAGCAGCAGGGCGACGCCGCCGCCGCGCTTGGACAGCTGCAGGGCGGAGTTGATGCCGCGCCCGATGGACTCCATGTCGTCCTCGATGCGCAGCAGGAAGCACGAGACGAGCTCGCCGCGCGACCCCTTGCCAGCATTGAGGAACGTCGGCGTGGCCGGCTGGAACCGGCCCGCGATGACCTCGTCGACGATGGCCGTCGCGAGGGCCTCGTCCCCCACCGCCAGGGTCAGGGCCGTCATGACGGCGCGGTCCTCGAAGTTCTCGAGGTACTCCTTGCCGTCGAAGCTCTTGAGCGCGTAGCTCGTGTAGAACTTGAAGGCCCCCAGGAACGTGGCGAAGCGGAACTTCGCCGCGTGCGCACGGTCGGTCAGCGTCCGGACGAACTCCGGCGAGTACTGGTCGAGGACGTGCTGCTCGTAGTACCCCTCCTCGACCATGTGCAGCAGCCGGGCCTCGAAGCTCTCGAAGCGGCGCGTGCGCGGGATGACGTGCTGCAGGAAGTACTGCCGCGCGGCCTCGACGTCCGCCCCGAACTGGATCTTCCCCTCGTCGTCCCAGAGGTTGAGCATCGCGTTGAGCGTGTGGTAGCTCGGCGAGCCCTGGGCCGGGACGGTGGCGAGCCCGGGGGCGTCGGAGGTGAGGGTCACAGCGAGTCCAATCCATCGCGGACGCGGCGCACGTCGTCGGGCGTCCCGAAGAGTTCGAAGCGGTACAGGTGGGGCACCTGGCACTTGGCGGCGATGATGTCGCCGGCCAGTGCGTAGTGCTCGCCGAAGTTGGTGTTGCCGGCCCCGACGACACCGCGCACGAGCGCACGGTTGGCGGGGTCGTTGAGGAAGCGGATCACCTGCTTGGGGACCGCACCCGCCCCGTTGCCGCCGCCGTACGTCGGGACGATGAGGACGTACGGCTCCGTGACGGTGAGGTGCTCGTCCCGGGCGTGGAGCGGAATGCGCAGGGCGGGGCGGTCGAGCTGGAGCTTGTCCACGAAGCGGTGGGTGTTGCCGGAGACGCTCGAGAAGTAGACGACGCCGGGACTCACGGGAACCCCCTGGTGGAACGGGTCAGACGGAGACGGCGGCCTTGGCCAGCGCGTCGATGCGGTCAGGGCGGAAGCCCGACCAGTGGTCCTCGCCGGCGACGACGACGGGGGCCTGGACGTAGCCGAGCGAGCGGACCAGCGCGAGGGCGTCGGCGTCGACGGTCACGTCGACGACGTCGTAGGCCAGACCCTTGCGGTCGAGCGCGCGGTAGGTCGCCTTGCACTGCACGCAGGACGGCGTGCTGTAGACGGTGATGCTCATCGGGTCGTCCCTTCCCTCGGGTCTGCCTGTGGTGCCGGTGTCGCGTCGAGGGCCTGAGCGGTTCCCCGTCCCGACGTCCCGTCCTGCTGCGGTGCTCTGAACACTACCCCTAGGGGGCCATGTGGAAAACCGGCACAAGATGGTGTGTGACACGGATGTGATTCGCGCCGGGACGGCGACGGCCCGACGCGCACGGAGCGCAAGCCCCTGACCTGCGACGACACTCTTGGGACACCCCTGTGGGTGACACTCGAAGTCATCAACCGACCACGCAGAGTGGTCGGCGTGTCGTGCAGGCTCGGCGTGTCCTCCACAGCTGTCCCCACGTCGTCCCCCTCCGATCCACACCCTCTTCCACAACACCTGGGGGTCGGTGCGTCATCCCGCCACTACATGTCGGAGTGCGCGGGGGGTGGCGCTCGGGAGCGGAAGGACGACGGATCCGCACGTGACGTGCACTCAGGGCATGACTTCGTGCCGACCACGCTCCCGCTCGGACGGAAGGAGGCCACGCAGGGCGGCCCAGCGTGAAGAACGGCCCTTCTTCACGCCCGGAGGGCTTGTCCCCCGCCTCCCGGCTCCGTCAGGGTGACCAGCAGCGGCGACGACGGCGACGACGGGAGAACCCGGCATGTTCAGCAAGGTCCTGGTGGCCAACCGTGGGGAGATCGCCGTCCGGGCGTTCCGGGCGGCCTACGAGCTGGGGGCACGGACCGTCGCGGTCTTCGCCCACGAGGACCGGGCCTCGGTCCACCGCCTCAAGGCCGACGAGTCCTACCTCATCGGCGAGCGCGGGCACCCCGTGCGGGCCTACCTCGACGTCGACGAGATCGTCCGGGTGGCCCTGGCCTCGGGCGCCGACGCGGTCTACCCCGGGTACGGCTTCCTGTCCGAGAACCCGCACCTGGCCCGGGCGTGCGCGCAGAACGGCATCACCTTCGTCGGCCCGCCGCCGGCCGTGCTGGAGATGGCCGGCAACAAGGTCACCGCCGTCGCCGCCGCCCGCGCCGCGGGCATCGCGACCAACCCCTCCTCGGCCCCGTCCGCCGACCCCGAGGAGCTCGTCGCCGCGGCGGACGCCGTCGGCTTCCCGGTCTTCGTCAAGGCCGTCGCCGGCGGTGGTGGCCGGGGCATGCGCCTCGTCGAGACGCCGGCGGCGCTGCCCGACGCGCTCGCCGCCGCCATGCGCGAGGCCGACGGCGCGTTCGGCGACCCGACGGTCTTCCTCGAGCGGGCGGTCCTGAAGCCCCGGCACGTCGAGGTGCAGGTGCTGGCCGACGCGACGGGTGAGGTCGTCCACCTCTTCGAGCGCGACTGCTCGCTGCAACGGCGCCACCAGAAGGTCATCGAGCTCGCCCCGGCCCCACACCTGGACGAGGCGGTCCGGCAGCGGCTGCACGCCGACGCCGTCGCCTTCACCCGGCGCATCGGCTACGTCAACGCCGGCACGGTGGAGTTCCTCGTGGCCACCGCGGGCGAACGGGCCGGGGAGCACGCGTTCATCGAGATGAACCCGCGCATCCAGGTCGAGCACACGGTGACCGAGGAGATCACCGACGTCGACCTCGTCCAGTCCCAGCTGCGCATCGCCGCGGGCGAGACCCTCGCCGACCTGGGCCTGGCGCAGGACACCCTGCAGGTGCGGGGCGCCGCGCTGCAGTGCCGCATCACGACCGAGGACCCCGCCAACGGGTTCCGCCCCGACACCGGGCGCATCTCGGCCTACCGCTCCGCCGGGGGCGCCGGGGTGCGCCTGGACGAGGGCAACGCCGTCGCCGGCGGTGAGGTCAGCGCCCACTTCGACTCGATGCTCGTCAAGCTGTCCTGCCGCGGCCGCGACTTCGCCACGGCCGCCGCGCGGGCCCGCCGCGCCCTGGCCGAGTTCCGCATCCGCGGGGTCACGACGAACATCTCCTTCCTGCAGGCGGTCCTGGAGGACCCCGACTTCCTCGCCGGGCGCGTCGACACGGGGTTCATCGCCGACCGGCCCGACCTGGCCGTGGCGCGAACCCCGAACGACCGCGGCACCCGGCTGCTGACCTACCTCGCCGACGTCACGGTCAACCAGCCTCACGGTCCGGTCCCGGCCGCCGTGCAGCGCGGGCTGTCCCCGCTCGACAAGCTGCCCCGGAACGGCGCGGACCGCACTCCCCCGCCGCAGGGGTCCAAGCAGCTCCTGGACCGCTTGGGCGCGCAGGGGTTCGCGCAGTGGCTGCGCACCGAGCAGCGCGTCCACGTCACCGACACCACGTTCCGCGACGCCCACCAGTCGCTGCTGGCCACCCGCGTCCGCACCCGCGACCTGCTGGCCGTCGCACCCACCGTGGCGCGCACGCTCCCGCAGCTGCTGTCGCTGGAGTGCTGGGGCGGGGCGACCTACGACGTCGCACTGCGCTTCCTCGGCGAGGACCCCTGGGACCGCCTGGCCGCCCTGCGCGAGGCCGTGCCGAACATCGCGCTGCAGATGCTGCTGCGCGGCCGCAACACCGTCGGCTACACGCCCTACCCCACCGAGGTCACCGACGCGTTCGTGGCCGAGGCCGCCGCCACCGGCGTCGACGTGTTCCGCATCTTCGACGCCCTCAACGACGTCGCCCAGGTCGAACCCGCCGTCCGGGCCGTGCGGGGCACCCCCGCCGTGGCCGAGGTCGCGCTCTGCTACACCGGCGACCTGTCCGACCCCGCAGAAACCCTCTACACGCTGGACTACTACCTGCGCCTGGCCGAGCAGTTCGTCCGCGCCGGCGCGCACGTCCTGGCGGTCAAGGACATGGCCGGCCTGCTGCGCCCGGCCGCGGCCACCCGCCTGGTGGGCGCCCTGCGCACCGAGTTCGACCTGCCCGTCCACCTGCACACCCACGACACCGCCGGCGGGCAGCTGGCGACGCTGACGGCCGCGATCGCCGCCGGGGTCGACGCCGTCGACGTCGCCAACGCCGCGCTGTCGGGCACGACCAGCCAGCCGTCGATGTCGGCACTCGTCGCCGCGACCGCCCACACCGAGCGCGAAACCCCCCTGGACCTGCGGGCGGCCACAGACCTGGAGCCGTACTTCGAGGCCGTACGCCGCGTCTACGCGCCGTTCGAGTCCGGGCTGCCCGGCCCGACGGGGCGCGTGTACGACCACGAGATCCCCGGCGGGCAGTTGTCGAACCTGCGCCAGCAGGCCATCGCGCTCGGGCTCGGGGAACGCTTCGAGCAGATCGAGGCGACCTACGCCGCCGCCGACCGGATCCTCGGACGGCTCGTCAAGGTCACCCCGAGCTCGAAGGTCGTCGGGGACCTCGCGCTCCAGCTCGTCGCCCAGGGCGTGGACACCCCCGAGGCGTTCGCGCGGTTCGCCGACGACCCCGCCGCCCACGACGTCCCCGACTCCGTCGTCGGGTTCCTGGCCGGCGACCTCGGAACTCCCCCCGGCGGCTGGCCCGAACCGTTCCGTTCCAAGGCCCTCGCCGGGCGGAACGTCAAACCCGCGACCGCGGCGCTGGCCCCCGAGGACGCCGAGCTCCTGCGGACACCGGGCCGCGAACGACAGCGGACGCTCAACCGCCTCCTGTTCCCCGGCCCCACGAAGGAGTTCCTGACGCACCGCGCCACCTACGGCGACACCTCCGTGCTCGACACCGTCGACGCCCTCCACGGCCTGCGGCACGGGGTGGAGCACGTCATCCACCTCGAACCCGGTGTCGACCTCATCGCGGGTCTGGAGGCGGTCTCCGACGTCGACGAGCACGGGATGCGCACCGTCCTGGCCACCCTGAACGGGCAGCTGCGCCCGATCCAGGTGCGCGACCGGTCGGTGACCGTGGACGTCAAGGCCGCCGAGAAGGCCGACCCCTCGAACCCGACCCACGTCGCCGCCCCCTACGCCGGCACCGTCACCCTGCAGGTCGCCGCCGGGGACGCGGTCGAGGCCGGGCAGGTGGTCGCCACCATCGAGGCCATGAAGATGGAGGCCGCCATCACCGCCCCCCGCGCCGGCACCGTCACGCGCCTGGCGCTCGACGCGGTGCAGAACGTCGACGGCGGGGACCTGGTGCTGCTGGTGTCCTGACGCGTGCCCGACGCCCGCGCCCGGGGAGCCCTCGTCGACGCTGCGGGCTCCTAGGGCGAGCCCGATGCGTCAACGATCCCGACCCCGGCGGCCGCGGAACTCGTCGAGCCAGGCGGCGTCCTCGTCGAGGGTGGCGAGGTCGCCGCGGGCGAGGAACGTCGCGTAGGGCTCGCGGCCCGCGCCGCCCCAGTCGCGGACGCGGTGGCGGTCGGCGGCCTGCACCTGCTCGACGAGGTCGAGCAGCGCCTCGGGGTCGGCCCCGACCTCGTCGCACCACAGGGAGAACCGGCGCTCGACGTCGTCGCGCGAGAAGCAGGGTTCCTCGGCGCGGTAGCCGGTCGCCGGGCGCAGCGGGACGAAGAACCAGGCGGCCTGGGCCGCGTCCCACCCGTCGGGGGCGGGACCGGCGGTGTCCCAGTCGATGAGGCCCACGAGCCGGTCGTCGCGCCACACCGTGTTCCACGGCCCGAGGTCGCCGTGGGCCACCACGTGCGCCGGGTCCCGTCGCGGCCCGGCGTGCCAGACGGCGTCCGTGGGATCCTCGAAGGTCGCCGCGGCGGCGCGCAGCTCGAGGAGCAGGCCGGCGACCTGCCGCAGCCCGTCGTCCGAGCGCAGCACCTGCGGCCACGGCCACCACGGCACGGTCCCGTCGACGAAGGCGAGGACCTCCCGGCCCTGCTCGTCGAAACCTCCGGGCGCGGGGACCCGGTCGACCCCCACCCGTCGCAGGTGCGCCAGGTAGGTCTGCACCGTCGCCGAGCAGGGCGCGGCCGTGCGCCGGACCGTGTCCCCGCGGCGCACGACGACCGTCGAGAACCCTCCGCCGAGCAGTTCCTCGTCCACGGCCCGGACGCTACCCGGCGGTCGGCCTCCTCACCCCGCGACGTCGAACACGAGCACCCCACCGTCGGCCAGCAACGGGCCGACGAACTCCTTGAACGCGGCGTGCGCCGGGTCCGCGAAGGCGGGATCGTCCACGACCGGGGTCCCGACGTAGTAGTTCCGGTCGCCCTCGGAGGCGAAGGTCACGACGATCCCGTGCTCGAACCCTCCCCCGGCGCCCTCGCCGCTCGTCTGGGCCCCGGCCTCGATCGAGACGACGTAGGGCCGGCCGTCAGGCCGCGGGCTCGTCGCCAGCGCCCGGAAGCGCTGCAGCACCTCCTCCTCCTGCGCCGGCGTGACGTCGTCGCGGTAGCGGAACAGCACGACGTGGCGGACCACACCGGGCCGGAAGTCGCGGGCGGTGAACTCCTCCACGCCGACCTCGGCGAGCAGAGCGGTCAGGGGGTTCGCGTCGTGGGGCACGCTGCGCATGCTGCCACCGCGCCGCACCGGGCGCAGGTCACGCGCGGGCCCGTCGCCCCGTCGAGCGCCGCACGACGAGTTCGGGTTCGAAGACGATCTGCTGCGCGGCGCGGCCCTCGACCTGGGCCAGCAGCAGTTCCACCGCGGTGCGCCCCAGCAGTTCCCGGGGTTGGCGCACCGACGTCAGGGGCACCGTCGCGGTGGCGGCGAACCCGATGTCGTCGTACCCGACGACGGCGAGTTCGTCCGGCACCCGCACCCCGCGGCGGACGCACTCGTTGAGGACCCCCAGCGCGAGGAGGTCGTTGGCGCAGAACACCGCGGTGGGACGGTCCTGCTCCGGTCCGGCGAGGATCTGCGCCGCGGCCTGCGAACCCGCGCGCACCGACAGCCCCGTCGCGTCGACGACGTGGACGGTGCCCGCGCCGCCGACGGCCTCCCGCACACCGCGCAACCGCTCCTGGACCTGCCGCAGCGGGGCGGCGACGCCGACGTACGCGATGTCCCGGTGCCCGGCGCCCACGAGGTGCTCCCCCGCCAGCCGGCCGCCGAGGACGTCGTCGACGGCCACCGAGGCCTGCCCGGTGGCGCTCGCGGCGCCCCGGTCGACGAGGACGACGGGCGTGCCGTGGTCGCGCACCTCCGACAGCGCGGAGCTCGGCGCGTCGTGGACGGGGGTCAGCAGGACGCCGAGGACGCGCTGCTGGTCCAGGCGCCGCAGGTGCCGGGCCTCCCGGTCGGCGGAGTTGGCGCTGTTGCACATGACGACGAGCGCGTCGTGGCGTTCGGCGAGTTCCTCCGCCCCGGCGATGACGTCGGTGAAGAAGGGGTTCGCGACGTCGAGGACGACCATCGCGATGGTCCGGCTGACGCCGGCCCGCAACTGCCGCGCGGACTCGTTGCGGACGAAGCCCAGCTCGGCGATGGCGTCCTGGACCCGGGTCCGCAGCGCCTCGGAGACCACCTCGGGCCGGTTGAGCACGTTGCTCACCGTCCCCAGGGACACCCCCGCGCGCTGCGCGACCTCCTTGACCGTGGCCATGCCCTGAATGTCCCAGACCGCGGGGCGGGACTCAGCGCCGGGCCGAGTCGGTGGTCGCACCCGCGGCGTCGGCCGGCAGGTCGACGACCTCGCCGTAGCGCTCCCGCTCGATCTGCTGCAGGGACCGGCCCTGGGTGCGCGGCGCGAACACCGTCCCGACGACGGCCGCCACGACGAGCAGCGCGATCATCAGGGTGCCGACGAACGGGACGCCCTGCTCGCGCAGCAGGCTGGGGAACCAGTAGCTGAGCACCCCGACGGCGCACCGGGCCGCGAAGAACAGGACGCCCTGCGCGCTCGCGCGGTACGGCGTCGCGAACAACTCCGACGTCCACACGCTGTAGAACGCCTGCGCCCCGATGCCGGCGCCCAGACCCCACAGGAGGGCGTAGCCCAGCAGCGTGGGCAGCGTCCCGTCGGCGAAGACGAGCAGCGCCCAGGCGGCGATGCCCAGGACGGCCCCCAGTGCGTACAGCAGTCGACGGCTGACGCGGTCGCCGTAGCGCATGAAGCCGACGACCGTGGCGAGGCACGTGCACGCCCACACCAGGACCTGCAGCAGGTTCTGCTCGGTCGCGCTCTGCACCCCGGCCGCCTCGTAGACGCGGGGCATGAAGATCCCGGCCTGCCCCGCGACGGTGTTCCAGAACGCGTACACGCCGAAGAGGAACAGCAGGGCCGTGAGGTTCGCGCGCCGGGAGAACAACCCCCGCAGGCCACCGGGGCGACCCCCCGACGCGGTCGTGGCGCGGTCGTCCTTCCAGATCGCCGACTCAGGCAACCCCTGCCGCACCCACCAGGTGAGGGCGGCGACGACGAACAGGTGCGCGAAGATCAACCGGTTGCCGAGCAGGCCCAGACCGCCCAGGGCCACCGCGAGCGCGAACCCCACGACGGGACCGAGCGACCACGCCAGCTGCGCCGTGCCCACGCGCCGCGCCCGCTGGTCGGCCGGGGCCTCCTCGGCGATGTACGTCCAGGACGCCGGGACACCGGCCCCGACGGCGATGCCCGTCAGCACGAACGCCACGAGCAGCATCGAGTAGCCGACGGCGAACGTCGCCAGGAGCACACCGACCATGTAGAGCACGAGGTCGTAGGTGTAGATGAACTTGCGGCCCAGGCGGTCGCAGAGGGGACCACCGAGCGCCGCCCCGACCGCCGCCCCGAAGGCGTTCGCGGACAACGCTGCGAGCAGCCCCACCGCGGTGTCGGAGACGCCGAACCGGTCCTGCCAGTTCGTCAGGCTCACCGCGATCGCGATGATCGAGCCCGCCTCGATGTAGTTCGACATCGCGACGGCGACCGTCGCCTTCCAGCCCGTCGTCCGCCTGGCCCCGAGCGCCATCGCCCGCCCCTCTCGTCGTTCCTGCGCCTGGATCCGGCACGTCAGTCGAGGTGGAAGTACTCCACGAGCCGGTCGCGTGGCCGCTCCCCGCCGTCCTGCGCGGGTGTTCCCGTCGGGGGCGGCAGGAAGTAGCGCGACATGGTCGCCTCCCAGCGCGCCGAGACCTCCTCGGCGTCCATCGCGGCGGTGGTCGCCTCGAAGTCGTCGGTCTCGCAGTAGCCGACGACGAGGCCGTCCTGCGCCCGCAGGAAGAGCGAGTAGTTGCGCCAGCCCGTGCGCCGCAGGGCGTCCAGCACCTCCGGCCACACCTCCTCGTGGACCTGCAGGTACTCCTCGACGAGCTCCGGGCGCAGGTGCAGCAGGAAGCAGGCCCGATCCACCACGACGTCCCCCGGTCCTCGTCGATCTGCTCTGACACGATTCAAAGCTGCGTCCGGCAGTCTGGACGCCGCGTCCGGGCGCCGTCAAGGAGCCCGCGACACCCGTCCGGGCGACAAGTCGGCCGGACCGATCAAGAGTGGGCCCGTGGCCGCCGATGAGCCGGGTGTGAGCGACACCTACCGTCTCGTGACCCGCAGCGACTTCGACGGGCTCGTCTGCGCCGTCCTGCTGCGCCAGCTCGACCTCGTCGACGAGATCACCTTCGTGCACCCCAAGGACGTGCAGGACGGCGTCGTGGAGGTGACGAGCCGGGACATCCTCACGAACCTGCCCTACGACCCGCGGGCGCACCTCGTCTTCGACCACCACCACTCCGAGACGCTGCGCAACGCCGGGGCCACCAACCACGTCATCGACGCCGACGCCCCGTCCGCGGCGCGCGTCGTGTACGACCACTTCGGTGGGGCCGACCGGTTCCCAAAGATCTCCGACGAGCTGATGCGTGCCGTCGACCAGGCCGACTCGGCCCAGTACGACGTCTCGGAGATCCTCGAGCCGACCGGCTGGACGCTGCTGAACTTCCTCATGGACTCGCGCACCGGCCTCGGCCGCTTCCGCGACTTCCGCATCTCGAACTACCAGCTGATGATGCAGCTCATCGACGCCTGCATCGACTACCAGGACGTCGAGGAGATCCTCGCCCTGCCCGACGTGGCGGAGCGGGTCGAGCTGTTCCAGGCCCAGGCGGAGCTGTTCAAGGCCCAGCTCGAACGCGTCACCACCCTGCACGGGGACGTCGCGGTCCTGGACCTGCGCGAGGAGGAGACGATCCACGCGGGGAACCGGTTCTTCGTCTACGCGCTCTTCCCGCAGGCCCGCGTCTCGATGCACGTCATGTGGGGCCGGGCCAAGCTCAACACCGTGTTCGCCATCGGCAAGTCGATCGTGGACCGCACCTCCCCCGTCGACGTCGGCGCCGTGTGCCTGGAGTACGGCGGCGGCGGGCACCTCGCCGCCGGCACCTGCCAGGTCCCGCACGAGGACTCCGAGCGGGTCCTGGGCGAACTCGTCGCCAAGCTCCGGGCGCGCTGACTCCTAGACTCCGTCCCCGGAGGTGGGGCGTGGACGAGCACGAGGGGAACGGGTCGGACGGCGACCCCGGGCGCGGACCGGTCAAGTCGGCCGAACGCACCGTGCGCATCCTGCAGGCGCTGGCCCAGCCGCCGTACGTCCTGTCGGTCGCGCAGCTGCAGGAGCGGACGGGCTACCCGCGGTCCAGCCTGCACGCGCTGCTGCGCACGCTCGTCGACCTGCACTGGATCGAACCGCCGGCCGGCCCCACCGGTGGCTACGGCATCGGGTCCCAGGCCCTCCTGACGGGCACCGCCTACCTCGACCGGGACCCCGCGCTGCCGTTCGCGCTGGCCGCCGTCGAGGCCGTCCGGGACGAGACGCGTTGCACCACGCACGTCGCCCGCCTGGAACCGGCCGGGGCCGGCGGCCCGGGGAACGTCGTGTACCTGGCCACCCGCGAGGCACCGGACGCCCACCGGACCCACTCCCGCGTGGGACGGTTCCTGCCCGCCTACGCGACGGCCCTGGGCAAGGCCCTGCTCGCCGAACGTTCCCGCGCCGAACTCGACGCGCTCCTGCCGGGGGCCGAACTGCCCCCGCTGACCCCGGACACCGTGCCGGACCGGGCGGCGCTGGACGCCGAACTCGACGAGGTGCGGCGCCGCGGCTGGGCGGTCGAACGCGGGCAGAACCTGCCGGGCACGGTCTGCGTGGGCGTGCGGGTGGAGTACCGCATCCCGGCCACGGACGCGTTGAGCTGCAGCCTGCCCGCCGACCTGGCCACCGACGCCGAGGTCGAGCGCGTCGCCGGCGTCCTCGGCCGCGCCGCGGACCGGCTGGCCCGCGACCTGCGGGCGGCCGGCGTCCGCTGACCCGGCCCACGTACGGGATGTCTGCACCGCGACCGGTCTGAGGCCCGGGAACGCTGTTCCGGCGCTCGCGGTGCAGACATCCCGTACACCCACGCGCCGCCGGAGCGGTCGGTCAGCGGCGCGGCACGAACCGGGCCAGCCCGGCCGCGGCGGCGACGGCGAGCACCGCCACCCCGCCGGTCGCGACGACGAGCCCGCCGGCGCCCGCGAGCGCCCCGACGAGCAGCGGACCCGACGCCGCGCCGGTGTCCGTCACCAGCCGCCACGCCCCGAGGAAGGTCGCCCGGCCGCCGGGTGGGGCGTGGTCGGCGCCGAGCGTCATGACGAGCCCGGCTCCCATGCCGTTCCCGAACCCCATGACGACGCCGACGAGGGCGACCGTCCAGGCGCTGTGCGAGAACGGGAGCAGGACGTGCCCGACCGCGAGCACGAGCATCGACGGCACCCCGACGGCGGCCCGGCCGACGCGGTCCATGACCGAACCCGCCGGGTAGAACAGCAGCATGTCGACGGCTCCGGAGACGCCGGCGACGAGGCTCGTGGTGGTGGCGTCCAGCCCCACGTGGTCGCACCACAGCGGCAGCACGGTCTGGCGCGACTGACGGACGGCCTGGACGGCGAGCGCCGCGACGCCGAGCGTGGCGAGCAGCCGGGCGTGGGCGCGGAACACCTCGCGCAGGGTGGGGGCGGGGCCGTGGTGGACCTCGTCGAGCTCGGGGTCGGGCAGGGCGAGGACGACGACCGCGGCGGCCAGCACCGCGAGGACGGCGACCGCGTAGGAACCCCGCACCCCGGCGACCGCGCTGCCGGCGGCCCCGAGGAACGGGCCGACGAAGGTGCCGATGCGCCCGACCCCGCCGAGCGTGGACCGCGCGCGGGCCCGCAGGTGGGGCGGGGCGGCGGCGGTGAGGAACGACTGGCGGGCCAGGCCCCACACGGCGGAGGCGAGGCCGAGGGCGAGGACGCACACCGCGAGGACTGCCTCGGACGGGGCGAACGCCGCTCCCGCGAGCGCGAGGCCCGAGACGACGGCGGCGGTCAACATCGCGAAGCGCTCCCCGGTGCGGGTGACGAGCGCTCCGGCGGGCAGGGCGCCCGCGACCTGCCCGACGCCGAGGAGGGCGACGCCGACGGCGGAGACGGCGACCGACGCGCCGAGGTCGCGCGCCGTGAGGGGCAGGACGGGCAGGACCGCGCCCTGGCTGGTGCTGAACAGCGCCGCGGGGGCGTAGACCGTGGCGAGGGAGCGCCACCCGCCGAAGACCGGTCCGGACGGGGTGGGCACCGCAGCACCCTCGCAGACGCGCCGCCCCCCCCGGCCCGGTGGGTCGGGGGGCGGCGCGGCGCGTGGGGTGGGCGGAGGGGCGCCTCAGCGGGCGAGGGCGAACTCGGCGGTGCGGACGCTGCGGCTGCGCAGGGCGATCCCGGCCGAGCGGGCCACGAGCATCCCCAGGACGGAGAAGACGATGGCGTTGCCGATGACCGCGGCGATGTCCTGCACCGCGACCCCGTGCAGGTACAGCCAGGTGCCCCACTGCTGCCCGAACCAGTGCTGCGCGCCGTAGCTGACGGCGAAGCGCAGGAGGCAGGCGCCGATCCAGAAGGTCAGGTAGCCAGCGCCGACGCGGGTGACGACCTCGCCGGTGGCCTCGTCGCGTCCGACGCGGGCCAGGGACACGGCCCCCAGGCCCAGCAGCAGACCGGCCACCGCGCCGGCCACCTCGACGGCCAGGCCGACGCCGTGCGTCACGACGTGGGAGGCGAAGTACAGGGCGATCGGGCCGCCGATGAGCAGCGGGCGGAGCACGCGGCCCCGGCCGACGGGGCGGACGCCGCGATCGGCCAGCAGCGTCGTGACGATCATCGTGATGGTGATGACGAGGGAGGTGGTGAGGGACATCGGGGGCTCCTGGCTGGGCGGCGGGTTCCGGTGGTCTGTCCTGCGAACACCTGAACCATCCCGTCGGCGGGCCCCCTCGGGCATCGACCGCTGGACGGGTCGCGGGTGGATCCCGCGGGTGGAGGCGCCTCCACCCGCGGGCGCACCTCAGCGGTGGGCGCGGGCCGGGATCTGGGTGGCGAGCTTGCCGCCGGAGACGTCCACCAGCGTTCCGGTGATGTAGGACGCGGCGTCGCTGGCGAGGAACACCAGCAGGTCCGCGACGTCGTCGGCGCTCTCCCAGCGGCGCAGCGAGAGGGTGTCGAGGAGTTCGTCCGCGGCGGCCGGCGGGAGGTCGGCGAAACCGTTCATGGCCGTCGGGACCATACCGGGGGCGTAGGCGTTGACGGTGACGTCGTACGGGCCCAGTTCGGAGGCCAGGACGCGCGTGAACTGCACGACGGCGGCCTTGGAGGCGGCGTACGCGGCACTGCCGACGCTCGGCACGATGGCGGCGAAGGAGGCGGCGTTGAGGATGCGTCCGCGGCGACGGGGTTTCATGACCTCGGCGACGGCCTGGCTGACGAGGAACACCCCGCCGACGTTGACGTCGAGGCAGCGGCGGAACCGGTCCCACGTGAGGTCGGCGACGCGCCCGTCGACGTTGATGCCCGCGTTGTTCACGAGGACGTCGACCGTGCCGTGGCGGTCGACGACCGCGTCGACGGCGGCCTGCACGGACGCGGGGTCGGTGACGTCGCAGGGGATCCTCGCGATCTCCGGCGGGAGGTCGTCCTCGAAGGCGAGGTCCAGGGCCGCGACGTGGGCCCCCTCAGCGGTGAACCGCTGCGCCAGGGTGCGGCCGATGCCGCGGCCGGCGCCGGTGACCACGACGACGCGGTCGGTCAGGTCGAGGTGCACGGGTGGTCCTCTCGTCGGTGAGCCGGTCCAATGAGCATACTGTTAGCATGGACGAGCGAACGGCGGAGACGACGGTGGGACGGGTCCTGTGGATCACGGGCGCGGGGTCCGGCATGGGGCGGGCGGTCGCCCGCTCGGCCGTGGCGGCGGGGTGGACGGTGGCGCTCAGCGGCCGGCGCGCCGACGCCCTGCACGAGACGGCCACCGCGGCGGGCGGGACCTGCCTGGAACTGCCGCTCGACGTGCGCGACGGGGACGCGGTGCGGGCCGCGCGCGACCGGGTCGTCGCCGAGTTCGGCCGCATCGACGGCCTCGTGCTCGCGGCCGGGCGGAACACGCCGCGCCGGGGCTGGGACGACCAGGAGATCGGGACGTTCCACGACGTCGTCGCCGTGAACCTCGGCGCCGTCGTGACGGTGCTGGACGCGACGCTGCCGGACCTGCGGGCGAGTTCCGGGGTCGCCGTCGTCGTCTCCTCCTACGCGGGGTGGTCGTTCCACCCGAGCGCGGGAGTCGCCTACTCCGCCAGCAAGACCGCGCTCGGATCGGTCGTCCGCACCCTCAACGCGACCGAGGCCGGTCACGGCGTGCGGGCGTGCCACCTGTGCCCCGGGGACGTGGCGACGGACTTCCTCGACCAGCGCCCGAACGTCCCCGACGCGGCGGCCCGGGAACTCATGCTGACCCCCGACGACATCGCCCGGACGGTGCAGTTCGTCCTGGACTCCCCCGCCCACGTCCGCATCGACGAACTGGTCGTCTCCCCCGTCGTGCAGCGGTGAGCAGCCCCGCGTTCCGGCGGGTCCTCGACCACGACGGCGCGGCCGTCGTCGGCGGCGACCTGCCCGTAGGGGCGCGGACGTCGGTGGAGGCCCTGGTCGAGGAGACCCTCGCCTCGCGCAGCATCGTGCGCGAGGCCACCCGCGTCCTCGTCGCGCTCGGGTTGCTCACGGCCGGTCCCCGGATCGGGCTCGTCGTGCAACCGGCCGGGAACTGGAACCTGCTCGACCCGCACGTGGTGCGGTGGCGGTTGGCCGGACCCGACCGGGCGGCCCAGCTGCGGGAACTGCGCGAACTGCGCGAGGCCCTCGAACCGGCTGCGGCGCAGTCGGCGGCGCGCCGCGCCGACGCACCGACGCGTGCTCGCCTGCGGGAACTCGCCGCCGCCTTCGCCGCCCGCCCCGGCGAGTTCGCGCACCTGGACGCCGAACTCCACGACACGGTGTCGAGGGCGTGCGGGAACCCCATGGTCGTCTCGCTCGGCGCGGTGGTCGCGCTCGCCGTCCACGACCGTGCGGGCGTCCCTCCGCGGGCCCACGACGTGCGGTTGCACGCCGACCTGGCCCGCGCCGTCGCCGACGGCGAC
>NZ_JBFNQN010000016.1 GCF_040796495.1 Kineococcus endophyticus
GCGACAACGCGTTCGGCTGGGCGAAGTTCGGGTTCAACCCGGTGAACACCACCACCGCGATGACCAGGATGATCGCCGGCGACACCGCCGGGTAGGAGTGCAGCACGTGCTGCACCCGCTGCGCCGGACTGTGCTGGCGCTTGGCCAGTTCCGCCGCAGCGCTCACCGGTGCGTTCGTGGTCGCCACGTCAGCCCCAGCAGATCTTCGAGCCGTCGGCGGAGGTGATCGACTCCACGCCGTCGACGGGCTTGTCGGTCACCAGCGCCACGCCGGTGTCGTAGAAGTCCAGGCCCGGGCTCGTCGAGGGCTTGGTGCCGTCCTTGGCGTAGTCCGCGATCGCCTTGACCCCGAGTTCGGCCATCTTCAGCGGGTACTGCTGCGCGGTCGCGCCGATGACGCCGTCGGTGACCTCCTTCACCCCGTCGCACCCACCGTCGACCGAGACGATGAGCACGCCGGACTTCCCGGCCGCCTTCAGCGCGTTGTCCGCACCCGTCGCGGCGGGCTCGTTGATCGTGTAGACGACGTTGATGTCGGGGTTCTTCGTCAGGCAGTTCTCCATCGCGGTGCGGCCGCCGTCCTCCGCGCCCTGCGTCGGCTCGTTGCAGACGATCGTGTAGTCCCCGCCGTCGTACTTGCCCGTCTTGTCCTCGTCGCCGTTCTTCTGCTTGTCCTTGGTGTCGATCCCCATGCCGGTGAGGAAACCCTGGTCGCGGTTGTAGTCGACGGAGACGACCTTGTCGTTGAACAGGTCGAGCATGGCGATCGTGGCGGGTTTCCCGGCGAGCTGGCCCTTGGTCCACTGGCCGATGAGTTCGCCGGCCTTGAAGTTGTCGGTGGCGAAGGTGATGTCGACGGTGTCGGCCGGGTCCGGCGGGGTGTCCAGGGCGATGACGTACAGGCCCGCGTCGCGCGCCTTCTCGATCGCGCTGTTCACACCCGGGCCGTTGGGCGTGATGAGGATGCCCTTCTGGCCGGCCGCGATGGCGTTCTCGATGAGCTGGACCTGGCCCTGCTCGTCACCGTCCTCCTTGCCGGCACCGACCGTCAGGTCGACACCGTCCTTCGCGGCCTCGGCCTTGGCACCCTTCTGCATGGCGACGAAGAACGGGTTCGTGGAGTCCTTCGTGATGAGCGAGACGGCGACCTCGTCGCCGCCGCCCCCACCGCCGGCGTCGCTGCCGCCGCAGGCCGCGACGGTGGCCACGGCCGCCACGCAGGCGAGGACGGCCGCCGGGCCGCGGTGACGGAGCTTGCGGAACGTGGGGGTCGTGGAACGCGACATGCGATCTTCCTCCTGGCGCTGCGGTGCGCGGTATGACAACGTTGTCGAGTCACGTTTGTAGTGCACGGCCCCCGCACAGGTCAACGAGGTTCCGTCGGCCGTGATGCATCCGTGACAGCCGCGATCGACGACCCGATCGACGTCCCGCCCAACGAACCGCTCGACCACACGCTCGACCACACGCTCGACGAGGAGCACTTGTGACGATCCACCAGCAACCGCCGCCCCGCGCCACCATGCGCGAGGTCGCCACCGCGGCAGGGGTCAGCCTCAAGACGGTCTCGCGCGTCGTCAACGGCGAACCGGGGGTGCGGGAGGCGGTGCGTCGCAAGGTCGAGGCGGTCGTCGAGGACCTCGGCTACCGGCACCACCGGGGGGCCAGCGACCTGCGCCGCGGCGGACAGCGGACCCGCGCCATCGGCGTCCTCGTGCAGGACATCGCGAACGACTACTCGGCCCGGTTGCTGCGGTCGCTGGAGGACGCGACGCGGGAGCGGGGTTTCGTGCTGCTCACCGCCAGCCTCGACGAGGACGCCGACCGGGAACGGCAGCTGGTGGCCGAGATGATCGCCCGCCGGGTCGACGGCCTGGTGCTCATGGCCGCCTCGGAGCGGCAGGACTACCTGGCCGCCGACGTGCGCGCCGGGCTGCCCGTCGTGTGCGTCGACCGGGTCCCGCGCGGCCTCGCCGTGGACTGCGTGACCATCGACAACACCGGGGGGACGCGCGCGGGGACGGAGCACCTGCTGCGCCACGGGCACCGGCGCATCGCGTTCCTCGGGGACCTGCCGACCATCCCGACGGCCCGCGAACGGCTCGAGGGCTGGCGGCAGGCACTGACAGCGGCGGGCCTGGAGGCGGACCCCGCGCTCGTCCGGGACGGACTGCGCACGGTGGGCGCTGCGCGCGACGCGCTGCTGGAGCTGCTGCGGCTGCCCGATCCGCCGACCGCGGTCTTCGCGGCCCGCAACGTCCTCACCGTCGGGTGCCTGCACGCGCTGCGCGAGGAACTGCCCGGCCCGCAGCCGGAGGTCGTCGGCTTCGACGACGTGGAACTGATGGACCTGCTCGAACCCCGGACCACGGTCGTCCGGCAGGACGTCGAGGCGGTCGGCCGCGCCGCGGCCGAGCTGCTGGAGCGGCGCCTGGCGGCGCACGGCGGGCCCGTCCAGCACGTCGTCGTCCCCGCCGAACTGGTCGTCAGGTGACGTGTCCTGCTCCGCGCGAAGGGGTCCGTGGTCCAGGCTGACCCCATGGCGGACGACCTGCTGGCCGACCCGGGCAACTTCCCGGAACTGATGCTGCTGCCGCACCTGGACGACGAGTGGACCGAGGTGCGGCTGGGGCGCCGCAGCGACGGGGCGTGGGAGGTCTACGTGACCATCCGCGTGGACGAGGGCTACCGCAACGAGGCGGCGGCCCAGGCCGTCGCCGACCACTACCGGGAGAACCTCGAGGCCTTCGTCGAGCACCGGCGGCGCAAGCGCCGACGCCCCTGAGGCGGTCCGGGCCTCAGGCGCGGTCGCGCAGCTCGCGGTCGAGCTCGGGCGCGGCGGCGAAGGACGGGGCCTGGACCTCCTGCGGAGCCGCCTGCGCGGCGGGCTGCGCGACGGTCTGGGCGGGAGCGGCCTGCGGTGCGGGGTGGAAGCCGGCGACCGGACCGTTCGGCTGCTCGAAGACCTGGACCACCCACAGGCGACCGTCCTGCGAACGGACGGCACCGAGGCCCATGACGCTGACCTCGGAGCGCAGGATGTTGGCGCGGTGGCCCGGGGAGGCCATGAAGGCGCCCTGCAGCTGGTCGGAGTCGGCGCCGACGCCCACGTTCTCCGCGACCAGCGACCAGCCCTGCAGCTGACGCGACAGGTCCGGGTTGTGCTTGAGCTGCGCGTCGCCGGCCATCCGGAACGCCCAGTCGGTCGCGATGCGGTTGGCCTCGTCGGTCAGGCCCAGCGCCGGCAGCCCCGCCTGGGTGCGGGCCGCGTTGACCAGCTCGTAGGAGCGCCACGCCTGGCCGCCGTCACCGACGAGACCCGGGCCGTCCGCGTGCGCGGCCCCCGCCCCGGCGACGCCGATCGCGGCGGCCACGGCGACAGCTGCCCCGAGGAGGCGGTGGCGACGGGTGGTGCGGCGGGGCGTGCGGGCGGTGGTGTCCACGATGTCCTCCGGACGATCTGGGCTGCGGGGGGTGTCGTTGCTCCCCCACTGCCTCGGCCGTCCGGCGCGGTTCCTGTAGCCCGATCGGGCGACGAGCTGTAACGCGGGTGCGCCGGAACCGTCCTCAGGACGACGGCGCGAGGTCCTGAACCCCCACCACCCCGAGGAGTGCGATGCGTTCGGCGGTCCCGGTCCCCGGCCGCGGCCGGAACAGGACGAGGCTCTGGCCCGACGGCGGGCTGACGACGACGTCGCACTCGAGGTCGAGGCGCCCGACCTGCGGGTGGTTCAGCACCTTGCGGGTCGTCCGTCGCGTCGCGACCTCCTGCAGCGCCCAGATCCGGCGGAACTCCTCGCTGGTGGACTCCAGCGTGCCGACGAGATCCCGCACGTCGGCGTCGCCGGGCCGGGCTCCGCTGGCCCGGCGCAGGTCCGCGACGTACTCGCGGCCCAGCTGGTCGTGCTGGGCCGGGTCGTACCGACCGCGGAGGTCGGGGTCGGTGAACCAGCGGTACACGAACGCCCGGCGCAGTCCCCGCTCCGCGGCGATCGGCCCCAGGAGGGCCACGTTCAGCGGGTTCTGCGCGACGACGGTGCTCAGGTCGTCGGTGACGAGCGCGGGCACGTTCGGGGCGAGCGCGTCCAGCACGCACATGAGCCCGGCGTCCGCGTACCCCTGGGACCGGTGCCGCGCAGGCGGTTCGAGGCCCGCGAGGTGGTGGACGTGGTCGCGTTCGTCCAGCGTGAGGCGCAGGGCACGGCAGATCGCACCGAGGACCTCGGGCGACGGACGCGCACCGCGGGCCTGCTCGATGCGTTCGTAGTGGTCGGTGGAGATGGCCGCCAGCACCGCCACCTCGTCCCGGCGCAGACCCGGGGTGCGCCGCCGCCCGCCGGGGACCAGACCCACGTCGGACGGGGACAGCTGCTCGCGGCGGTGGCGCAGGAAGGCGGCCAGGGCCTGCCGGTCTCCGGGGGTCATGACCACAGTCTGGCCAGGACGCCGGTCCGCAGCCCCGGACAGCGCGTCCGGGGCTGGACCGTACGCGGCGGACCGGCGGGGACCGGCCCACGATGGTCCGGCACGCACCGTTCCAGGAGGAGACACCGTGACCGACCAGAAGATCGTCCTCGTCACCGGCGCCAGCCGCGGCCTCGGCCGCAGCGCGGCCCGCCACCTCGCCCAGGCCGGGTTCGGCGTGGTCGGGACGTACCAGTCGAACGCCTCGGAGGCGCAGGCGATGGTCGCGGAGGTGACCGCGCACGGCGTCCCGGGCACCGCGCTCCAGCTCGACGTGGCCGACGCCTCGACCTTCGAGGCGTTCGCCGGCGCCGTCCGTGACGCGCTGACCGCCTCGGGTGCCGAGCACCTCCACGCGGTCGTCCACTTCGCGGGGTACGGCGTGCACGCGCCGTACGCCGAGACGAGTGCCGCGCAGCTCGAGGACATGCTGCGCGTGCACGTCACCGCGCCGTTCCTGCTCACGCAGCTGCTGCTGCCGCTCCTGAGGAACGGCAGCCGCGTCCTCAACGTGTCCTCCGGCCTCACCCGGTTCACCGGCCCCGGCTACGCCGCCTACGCGGCGGCCAAGGGCGCCGTCGAGGTGCTGACGAGGTACCAGGCCGCCGAGCTCGGGGACCGCGGGATCCGCGTCAACACGCTGGCGCCCGGCGCGATCGCGACCGACTTCGGCGGCGGGGCGGTGCGCGACGTCGCCGCCGTCAACGACGCCGTCGCCGCCGCGACCGCCCTCGGCCGGGTCGGCCAGCCCGACGACATCGGCGCGGCCCTGCCGGCGCTGCTGTCCGACGGGATGGGCTGGGCGTCGGGGACGCGCATCGAACTGTCCGGCGGACAGTCGATCTGACGCGCCCTCAGCCGGCGGGTGTCGTGAGGTCGACCCTCTCGCGCCCGTCGGCGCCCTGGCGCCGCTCCCGCCCGGCGGTCCCGGTCGCCCCGGCGGAGGCGAGGACGACGAGCACGACCCCGAGGCCGCCGAGCAGCGTCATCCGCTGTCCCAGCAGCGCCCAGCCGGCGAGGGAGGCGATGACGGGTTCGAGGCTGAGGAGGATGCCGAACGTGCGCTGCGGCAGCCGGCGCAGCGCCGCGAGTTCGAGGGAGTAGGGCACCACGCTGGCCAGGAGCGCCGTGCCCAGCGCCCACCACAGCCCGTTCGGGGTCCCGAGGGCGTGCACGGCGCCGCCGGCCCCCAGCGGGACGAGCGCCAGCGCCCCGACCGCGGTGGCGACCGCCAGGCCGCCGTGACCCGGCACGAGCCGGCCGACCCGCGCGCTGGCCATGATGTAGGCCGCCCAGCAGGCGCCGGCCAGCAGGGCGAAGACCACGCCGACGGGGTCGAGGGATCCGCCGTGGTGCTCACCGGTGAGCCCGAGGACGAGGACCCCCGCGAGCGCGAGCCCCACCCACAGCAGGTCCCGCAGCCGGCGGCTGAGGACGGCCGAGAGCGTCAACGGCCCGAGGAACTCGATGGTGACGGCGGTGCCGAGGTCGATGCGGGAGATGGCCGCGTAGAAGCAGCCGTTCATGGCCCCCAGGCTCAGACCGAGCATGACCGCGGCCCGCCACTGCAGACCCGTCCAGGCGCGGACGCGCGGGCGGACGACCACCAGCAGCACGAGCGCGGCGAGGCCCAGGCGCAGCAACGTCGTCCCGGTGCTCCCGCCGAGGGCGAAGAGGTGGACGGCGAGCGCGGCGCCGACCTGGAGCGACGTGCACGAGCCGATGACGAGGAGGACGGGACCCACGCGTCCAGTCTGCCTGCCGGGAACGGCCTGTCCAGCGAACGTTCTGCGGCTGTACCGTTCAGTTCTGCTGACGGATGGGGGTCCCGTGCTCGACGTCCACCGGCTCCGCCTGCTGCGGGAGCTCGACCGTCGCGGAACGCTGGCCGCGGTCGCCGCCGCCCTGGGGTACAGCCCCTCGGCGGTCTCGCAGCAGTTGTCGCAGCTCGAGGTCGAGGCGGGGACGGTGCTGCTGGAGAAGTTCGGCCGCGGCGTCGTGCTCACCCCCGCAGCCCGCATCCTGGTCCAGCACGCCGACGTCGTGCTCGCCCAGCTCGAGCAGGCCGAGACCGACCTCGCCGCGATGGCCCGGGAGGCGACGGGCGTGCTGCGCGTCGCCAGCTTCCAGACGGTCCTCTTCGCGCTCGTGCCGCGGACGCTGACGCTCCTGGCCGAGAGGTTCCCCGCGCTGCGCGTCGTCATCGACCACCAGGAGGCGGTGCCCGCGTTCTCGGCGCTGGCCGCTCACGACGTGGACCTCGTCCTCGGCGAGGAGTACCCCGACCGGCCGAACCCGCGCTCGGCCGACGTCGACGAGGAGGACCTCGTCCACGACCGGCTGCGGCTGGCCGTCCCCGCGGACGGCCCCTGGGCGCAGGCCTCCCGCATCGAGGACCTCGCGACGGCGTCGTGGGTCCTGGAACCGGACGGCAGCGATCCCGGTGACTGGGCGCTCGGCCGGTGCCGGCGGGCGGGGTTCGAACCCGACGTCCGCATCCGCACCCCGGACGCCCTGCTGCACGTGCACCTCGTCGAGACGGGGCACGCGGTCGCGCTGCTGCCCGACCTCGTCCGGGCCGGCCGCCCGCGGGTGCGGGTCGTGGACCTGCCCGAGGCTCCGAGCCGTCGCCTCTTCACGGGCGTCCGGCGGGGCGCGGGCGGTCGGCCGGCGGTCCGGGCGTTCCGCGCGGCTCTGCGCGAGGTGGCGGCGGGAACCACCGGATCGATCACGGGAGGCGGCGGGAACTCCTCGGCCCTACTGTGACGCACATCACGTTGTTGAGCGCGTGAGGTTCATGCGGGTTCCGACTCCAACCCACTGAACGCGAACGGACCGGCCGCACCGTGCGGCCGGTCGAGACGGAGGAGGAACCCATGTCCGACGCGACCACCAGCACGAACCGTCCCGGTGCGGCCACCCGGAACTCCTCGGCGGGCGCCGGTCTCGGCAGCGACCACGGCGCCACCACCATCGCCGACACCGTCGTCTCCAAGATCGCCGGCATCGCCGCCCGCGACATCTCCGGCGTCCACGCCCTCGGCGGTGGCGCCGCCCGCGCCGTCGGTGCCCTGCGCGAGCGCATCCCCGGCGGCCGCACCAACCACTCCCAGGGGGTTTCGGTCGAGGTCGGCGAGCGCCAGGCCGCCGTCGACATCACGCTGATCGCCGAGTACGGCGTCCCCATCGCCGACCTCGCCTCCGCCGTGCGCCGCAACGTCATCGCCTCCGTCGAGCGCATGACCGGCCTGGAGGTCACCGAGGTCAACCTCGAGGTCTCCGACGTCCACCTGCCCGAGGACGACGACGAGGACGCCGAGCAGACCCCCGCCCGGGTCCAGTGACGAGCCCCGACCCCGCCGACACCGCAGCGGGAACTCCCGGAGCGCAGGTCACGGTCGAGCAGCTGGCCGACGACCTCGCCGACGTCGTCCGGGCCGTCCCCGGGGTCAGCGACCTGCACCCCGGGGCCCTGGGCGAGATCGGGACCTACCTGCCCGGTCGTCGCGTCGCCGGCATCCGCCTGCGCGACGAGGCGCTCTCCGGGGCCGCGGGTTCCGCGGAACCGAACCGCTACCCGGTCGAGGTGCACGTGGTCCTGCAGGCGGGAGCACCGATCCGGGAGACGGCGCACGCGGTGCACGCCGCCGTGGCACAGCGCCTCGCGACCGCGGGCCTGCACCCCGCAGTCCTCGTCAACGTGGCGGACATCGCCGCCGACCTGACGGTCCCCGCCAGCTGACCGAGCCGCCCGGGCCCCTGGCTCAGCGCCGGCTCCGGGCCACGGGAGTTCTCCGGAACCCCGTGGCCCGTCCCCACCCACCACTCTCCTCGAGGAGTCCCCATGTCGTCGTCCACCACCGGTCTCCTGGCCGGCCTGCTGCTCGCCCTCATCGCCGGCACCGCCGGCGCCGGCTGGTTCCTGCTGGCCCTGCTGTTCGCCGCCATCGGCTACGGCATCGGGGCTCACCTCGAAGGCCGGATCGACCTGAGCTCCCTCATCCCGGGACGCAGCCGTGGCTGACACGCAGACCCTCCAGGGGACGGCCGCACCGACCGACCCGACGCAGCAGCGGGGTCGGACCGACGTCGCCGACCGCGTGGCCGAGCGCATCGCGACCCACGCCGCCGCGGAGGTCCCGGGCTCGGTCCGGACCGGCAGCGGCAGCGGTTCCGCAGGTGGTTCCAGCACGGCCGACCAGGCCCGCAAGGCCGTCGGCGGGGCCGTCGACAGCGTGCTGGGCCGGTCCCTGCCGAACGTCGACTGCACCCGCGCCGGGGACCGCGTCCGCGTCCACGTCCACGTGGCCGCCGTCTGGCCGACCCCGGCCGCCGAACTCGCCACCGCCGTGCGCGACCACGTCCGCGGCCAGCTGAACCGCCTCGGCGGTTACACGGTCGACGCCTGCGACGTCACCGTCGACCGCTACGTCCTGCCCGAGCACGACACCGGAAGGAGGGTCCTGTGAGCACCCCCACCGACCTCTCGAAGGGCCCCGCGAACGGCTCCGCGGGGGAGGCCCGGCCCCTGACGCCCGCGTCCGCCCCCACCGGCGCCGGCCGCATCGGAGCCATCGGGCCCGTCCTGGCCGTCCTGCTCCTCGCCGTCGCGGTGGTCCTGGGCCGCGAGGCGCTCGTCGCCTGGGGAACCCTGTCCGGCAGCAGCTGGCTCGCCCCGGCGGCCGACGGGGTCGACGGCCTGCGCCGCACGACGCCGGCCGTGCTCGCCGGCGGCATCGTGGCGGTCGTCGTCGGGCTCTGGCTGCTCGTCAGCGCCTTCGCCCGCCGCTCCCGCCGCGCCCTGACCCTCAGCGGCGCGGGCTCCGGCGTCACCACCAGCACGCGCGACCTGGCCCGGCTGGCCACGACGACGGCCACCGGCACCGACGGGGTGCTCAAGGCCAGCAGTTCGGCGACCCGCCGTTCGCTGGAGGTCCACGCGCACGCCACGTCCGGCGACGTCCGCGGTCGCCTCGAGCAGTCCCTCGCCACCCTCGTCAGCGGCCTGGACCCCCAGCCCCGCGTCAAGCTGCACGTGCACACGCCCCGCGCGGGCGGGAAGGACGGGAACCGATGAGCCGCAAGGTGCTGGGCCTGGACCGCTTCCTGACCTTCCTGCTGGGCCTCGTCCTCCTCGTCGGCGGGGCCGCCGCCATCGCCTGGTGGGGCGGCTGGCTGGCGCAGGTGTTCCCGGGCGTGGGCGACCGGCTCGGCTCCGGCGCCGGGGACGCCGTCCGCGCCGGGTGGTTCGCCGCCGCCGCGGCCGCGGCCGCCGTCGTCCTGGCGGTCCTCGCGCTCTGGTGGCTCCTGGCCCACCTGCCGCGCCGCGGCACCGAGGACCTGACCCTCGCTGGCAGCGACTCCGCCGGCCGGCTCCGCCTCGACGCGGACGCCCCGGCCCGCACGGCCGCCGACCTGCTGGCCACCCAGCCTGGTGTGCGTGGAGCCAAGGGCCGCACCATCACCGACCGCGGTGAGGTCGTCCTGGAACTGCGCGCCACCTGCGAGCCGACGGCCGACCTGCACGAGGTCGCCGCCGCTGCGAACCGGATCAGCGCCCAGACGCGCCGGGTCCTGGGTCGCGAGGACGTCCACGGTCGCGTGGTGCTCTCGATCGCCCGCCACGACCGCAGCAGCCGCGTCCGCTGAGGCGCGGACGAACAGGCGACGAACGCCGCGGCGGATCCCGGAGGGGATCCACCGCGGCGTCGTCGTGTCCGGGGAGGGGACGGGTCAGCGCTGCACGAACGGCAGCAGGACGGCGTTCACCTCGTCGGCGTGGGTCCACAGCATGCCGTGGGGAGCGCCCTCGATCTCGTGGTACTCGGCCTCGGGGAAGGCCGCGTGGAAGGGACGCCCGGTGGCGTCGATCGGCAGCGTCCGGTCGCCGGTGCCGTGGGCGATGAGCGTCGGCTTCCCGCTCTCCCGCACCGCAGCCACGTCGGCGGTGAAGTCCTCGATCCACGTCGGGACGACGGCGTAGGAGGCGACGGGGGCACTGCCCACGGCCACGTTCCAGGAGGCGTCGACGGCCTGCTGGGAGATGCGCGAACCCAGGTTCTCGTCGAGGTTGTAGAAGTCGGAGAAGAACGCCGTGAACCACGCGAACCGGTCCGCGCGCGCCTGCTCGGCGATGCCGTCGAAGAGCGACTGCGGAACTCCCTGCCCGAGCATGCCGGGTTCGAGGGAGGCGAGGAACGCGAACTTCGCGATCCGGTCGGTGCCGTGCAGCCGTGCGTACCGGGCGAGTTCCCCGGTCCCCATGGAGAACCCGACGAGGACGACGTCCCGCAGGTCGAGGGTCTCCAGCACGGTGTTCAAGTCGCCGGCGAAGGTGTCGTAGTCGTAGCCGGTGGTGACCTTGGAGGAGCGGCCGAAACCCCGGCGGTCGTACGTCACGACGCGGTGGCCGGCGGCGAGCAGTTCGCGGCTCTGGCGTTCCCAGGACGACCCGTCGAGCGGGTACCCGTGGATCAGGACGACCGGCTGCCCGGTGCCGTGGTCCTCGTAGTACAGCTCGACGGGGGTGGAACCCTCCTGGCCGACGGTGATGGAACCCATGGTCGTCTCCTTGGTGAACGGCGGCGGAACGTTCGGAGAACGAGCGTTCTCCGTGGATGTGGCCTACAGTAGAGAACGCTGGTTCTCAGCGCAAGGGGGGAAGCTCGTGACCGATGCAGTGACCGACCGGGAGCGCGTCGTCGCGGCCGCGGACCGGCTGTTCTACGCCCGCGGCGTGCAGTCCGTGGGGATGGACGCCGTGCGGACCGAGGCCGGTGTGCCGCTCAAGCGCCTCTACGCGGCCTTCGGGTCCAAGGACGACCTCGTCGTCGCCGTCCTGGAGCACCGCAGCCGCACCTGGGACGAGGGGGTCGCGCGCGCCTCCGCCGGGGCCCGCACCCCCCGCGAGCGCCTGCTGGCCGTCTACGACTTCCTCGACGGCTGGTTCCGCAGCGACGACTTCCGCGGCTGCGCCTTCGTCAACGCCTACGGCGAGCTGGGAGGTGTCTCACCGGCTGTGGCGCAGGCGGTCCGGGCCCACAAGCTGTCCTTCGCGCAGTACGTCGACGACCTCGTGGCCGACCTGGGAGCCGAGCGCGCGCTCGGGGCCCAGCTCGTCCTGCTGGCCGAAGGGGCGCAGACGACGGCCGCCATCACGGGGGCCGACCACGTCGCGGAGGACGCGCGCAGGGCGGCGGAGGTGCTGATCGACGCCGCGGTCAGGCGGGGGCCGGGCGCCTGACGGGCCGGCCCGACACCCGCACGTCCCCGCCGACGACCTCGACCTCGTCGACGTCGAGCCGCACGGCGTCCGCGATCGTCCCGACGCCGGCCGACCCCAGGGCGGCACGCCCCTCCCCCAGCAGGGCGGGGGCGACGTAGGCGACGACGCGGTCGACGAGCCCGGCCGCGAGGAACGCGCCCGCCAGCGTCGGCCCGCCCTCCAGCAGGACGGAGACGACACCGCGGGAGTGCAGCTCCCGCAGGAGGTCCGCGGGCGAGGCGGCGCTCGAGACGTGGGTCGGGGCGACGTCGTCGAGGACGCGCGCCGTGGCGGGCACCCGGCCGCGGCGGTCGAGGACGACGCGCAGCGGCTGGCGCTCGTCGAGGACACCCTCGGCCGAGCGGGCGGTCAGGTGGGGGTCGTCGGCCAGCACGGTGCCCGACCCGGCCACGACCGCGTCGACCCGGCGGCGCAGGTCGTGCACCTGGGCGCGAGAGGCCTCCGAGGAGATCCAGCGGCTCGTGCCGTCGGCCGCGGCCGAGCGCCCGTCGAGCGTCGCGGCGAACTTCCACAGCACGTGGGGCCGCCCCTGCCGGGCCGAGGTGAGCCACGCCTCGTTGACCCGTTCGGCCTCCCCGGCGAGCACCCCGCCGAGCACCTCGACGCCCGCGGCCCGCAGCCGTGCCGCTCCCCCGCCCTGGACGGCCCCCGGATCGGCGACGGCGTAGACGACGCGACGGATCCCCGCGTCCAGCAACGCCTCCACGCACGGGCCCGTGCGCCCGCGGTGGTTGCACGGTTCCAGGGTGACGTAGGCGGTGCCGCCGCGGGCCCGCTCACCCGCGCCCGCGAGGGCGTTCACCTCCGCGTGCGGACCGCCGGCCCGTTCGTGCCACCCCTCCCCCACCACGACCCCGTCGGACGCGACGACGACGCACCCGACGACGGGGTTCGGCGACGTCGTCCCGAACCCGTGCTGAGCCAGGCCCACGGCGCGCCGCAGGAACCGCTCGTCGACCGGACCTGCGGGATCGACCGGGAGGGGAGGCGCCACGGTCAGCCCGCCAGGTCCAGGGTGTGGGCGGTGTGGTCGCGCTTGGCGCGCAGGTAGCGCGCGTTGGCCGCGGACAGGTGCACGCCCGTCGGCACCCGCCGTTCCACGACGATGCCGTGGTCGGCGAGCTGGTCGGCCTTGTCCGGGTTGTTGCTCAGCAGGGCGATGCCCTCCACGTCGAGCGCGGCGAGCATCTGCGCGGCCACGGTGTAGTCGCGTTCGTCCTCGCCGCGACCGAGCGCGACGTTGGCCTCGTAGGTGTCCAGACCGCTGTCCTGCAGGGCGTACGCGTCGAGCTTGGCGTACAGCCCGATGCCCCGGCCCTCCTGGCGCAGGTAGAGCAGGACGCCTCCGGCCGTGGCGATGCGCTCGACGGCCTCGCGGAACTGCGGGCCGCAGTCGCAGCGCTCGGAGCCGAAGACGTCACCCGTGAGGCACTCGCTGTGCGGACGCACGAGGGGGGTCCGGCCCTCCCAGTTCCCCAGCGAGAGGGCGAGGTGCTCCTTGCCGTCGACGAGCCCGTCGAAGGTGTGGACGCGGGCCGTCGTGCGGTAGCCGTCCGCGAAGCGCAGGGGGACGTCGACGGCGGTGCGGACGGTCGCGACGGGAGTCTGGGTCACGATCTTTCCTCTCAGGAGACCTGCAGGGACCGCTTGGCGAACCCCATCTGGAAGTCGTCGATGACGGTCTTCGGGCGGGCGGCCGGGTCGGTCGCCGCGCCCAGTGTGATGAACAACGGTGTGAAGTGCTCGACGGTGGGATGGGCGTACGGCATCCCGGGAGCCCGCCGGAAGTCGGCCAGCGCGTCGACGTCGCCCCGGTCCAGCCCGTCGGCGACCCAGGCGTCGAACTCGTGCGACCAGGTCGGAACCTCGTTGTACAAGAACATCTCCCGGGTCGCGTACTGCAAGCCGTGCGTCATGAACCCCGAACCCACGACGAGCACGCCCTGTTCCCGCAGCGGCCGCAGGCGGCGGCCGAGCTGCAGCAGCCGGGCGGGGTCGTGGGTGGGCATGCTGAGCTGCAGGACGGGCACGTCGGCGTCCGGGTACATGACCTTCAGGGGCACCCACGCCCCGTGGTCCAGGCCCCGGGCGGCCGTGTGCAGGGGTTCGTCGTCCGGCAGGAGCGAGGCCACGAGCCCCGCGAGCACGGAGGCGTCGGGCGTCTCGTACCGCATCCGGAAGTAGCGCGGGTGGAAGCCGCCGAAGTCGTACACCAGCGGCGTGCCCGCCTCGGGCGAGCTGAGGACGGCCCGTTCGGACTCCCAGTGGGCGCTGACGATGAGGACGCCGCGCGGCCTGGGCAGGGACACCGCCCAGTCCGAGAGCTGCCGGATCCACAGCGGGTCGTCGAAGACGGGCGGGGCGCCGTGGCTGAGGTAGAGCGCGGGCAGGGGCCCGTCGGCCGGCGTCCAGTCCCGCAGGGCGGGTCGGCCCGCGGCCAGGAAGTCGTCGTACGCCCCACCGGGGACGGCGGGATCCATGATCGACACCTCGGTCCTCCCTCCTCGTCGTCACTTGATGCTTCAATCGACAGTAGGCCCGCGGACTTGAAGCGTCAAGCATCATGGAGGTGGCAGTGGACCAGCAGTGGCTCGACCCCCAGGAGCAGGCGGCCTGGCGGAGGATCGTCGGGCTCATGACGGCCCTGCCCACCGCCCTCGACGGCCAGCTGCAGCGCGACTCCGGGCTCACGCACTTCGAGTACTGGGTGCTGTCCGCGCTCTCGGAGGCCCCCGACCGGACCCTGCGCATGGGCTGCCTGGCCGGCTCGGCCCACGGGTCGCTGTCCCGCCTGTCCCACGTGGCCGGGCGCTTGGAGCGGCGCGGCCTGCTGGCCCGGCGCCCGGACCCGGACGACGGCCGCTCCACCCTGGCGACGCTCACCGACGCGGGCTGGGACGTCGTGTCCGGGGCGGCCCCCGGACACGTGGCCGCCGTGCGCCGCCTGGTGTTCGACCCCCTCACGCCGGAGCAGACGCAGCTGCTCGCCGAGATCGGCGACCGGGTGCGCCGATCGGTGGAGGCCGAGCGTTCGCCGTGAGCGGGCGGTACGTTCGAGGGGTGGAACAGCCGCAGGGACGAGCGTTGCGAGCGATCAGCTACAACCTCCACGAGGGACGGGCGACGGCGGAGCTGGCGGCGCTCGCCGAGATCCACGACGTCGACGCGCTGTGCCTGCAGGAGTGCGACACCCTGCGACTGCCCGAGGCCGTCGGACCGCTCGTGCTGGCGGGCGCCACGCAGCGCAACCGGCTGGGCCTGGCGCTCTACTACAACCCCGACCGGCTGCGCGCCCACGGCCACGAACTGCGGCCGCTGCGGCGGTCCATGCACGACCGCTTCCTGTCCCCGGCGCACGAGCGGCTGCTCGCCGTCCGCTTCGAGGACCTGCAGGACGGCGGGGCGCTGCTGACGCTGGCCTCCATCCACACCGCGCCCCTGTCGGCGACCAACGCCATGCGCCGGCACCAGATCACCGAGGCCCTCGGGGCCATCCGGGCGGCGGCCCACGGCACGGCCGCCCTCGTCGTCGGGGACTTCAACTACCCGTGGTTCGCGAGTTCCCTGGCGCGCCGGTTGTCCGAGCAGGGCTTCGAGGTCTCGCACAGCGACCTGCCCACGTACGTGCGCCGCCGGTTCCGGGGGCACTTCGACTTCGCGATCTCCGAGGGCATGCACATCGAGCGGGTGAAGACGTTGCAGCAGGCCGGGTCCGACCACCTCCCGGTGCTCGTCGAGGCCCGCGTCAAGACGCCCGTCCCGGCCTGAGGGAAACCCCGCCCGAGCGCTGTCACAGCTGCCACACTGGCCTCTCCAGCACCAGCCCCAGGAGGCCCCTGTGATCCGCTCCACCCTGCGCCGCGCCGCCCTCGCACCGTTGGCCGCCGCGACGCTCGCCGCCGCCACCGTGGGGCTGGCCGGGACGGCCTCGGCCGCGCCCGCGGCCGGGTTCGAGACGCTCACACCGGTCTGCTCCGCCCAGCTGCCGATCACCCACCCGGGCTGCGTCGCGGGCACGTCCTACCGCGGCGCCCCGCTGCCGGACGGGACGCCGAACCAGATCGTCCAGCTCAGCGGGGACGACCGGTTCGCCACGGCCGCGGCCATCGCCGAGCACGGGTTCCCCGAGGCCGACGTCGCCGTCCTGGTCAGCGGTGAGGACCGCCACCTCGTCGACGCGCTGTCCGCGGCCCCGCTGGCCCGCAGCCTCGCCGCGCCCGTGCTGCTCGGGACGCGCGACTCCGTGCCCGCCGCCACCGCCTCCTACCTGCAGAAGCACCAGGTGAAGGCCGTGCTGCTCGTCGGCGGCGCCGACGCCCTCGGCGAGGCGACCACCGGCCGCCTGCAGGCGCTGGGGGTCACGAGCGTGGCGCGCGTGGCCGGCGTCGACCGCTACGCCACCTCGCGCGCCCTCGTCGCCCTCATGCCGAAGTCCACGCACGGCTGGGCGGCCTCGGGTGAGGACGCCCACCTCGTCGACGCCCTCGCGGCGTCCGGCCCGGCCGCGCGCCTGGCCGAACCGCTGCTCCTGGTCGCCGACGCCGACCCGCTGCCCGCGGCCGCCTCCCTGACGGCTCTCGGGGTGACGTCGACGACCGTGGCCGGCGGCCCGGAGGGCGTGGCGCCCGAGGCGCTGGCCCCGCTGCCCGCGCCGCAGCGGGCCGCCGGCACCGACCGCTACGGGACGGCGGCCGGGCTCGCCGCCGAATCGGTGGACCGCGGGGTGGACGCCGACGACCTGCTCTTCGCGCCCGGGGTGACCGGGCACCTCGTCGACGCCCTCGCCGCCGGTCCCCTGGGCCGGGCCACGCTGCTCGTCGGGGACGTCGACTCCTCCTACGACGTCGTCGAGGCGTGGTTCGACACGTACGGCGCCGGCCGGGTCACCGCGGTGGGCGCGGTCGAGATCGACGGCTGAGAACTCCCCGGTGAGGGGTCAGGTCCGGTCGAGCAGTTCCAGCAACCGGTCGACGAACACGACCTGACCCTTCACCAGCTTGTCCCGCGCGTCCTGCGGGGAGAACCACTGCGCGCGGTCGACCTCCGGGAACTCCGCCGTGCGTCCCGAGCGCGGGGGCCACTGCATCGTGAACGTCCCGGGGACGATCGTCGACACGTCGAGGTCCGCGCGGCCCGCCCACACGGTGACGACCTTGCCGGAGGACTGGCGGGCCTGCCCGATGTCGACGAGGTCGACGTCGGGGACGGGCAGCCCCAGTTCCTCGGAGAACTCCCGGCGCGCGGCGTCGAGCAGTTCCTCGCCCTCCTCCGGCTCCCCCTTGGGGATCGTCCAGGCGTGCTCGTCCTTGCGCTCCCACAGCGGCCCACCCATGTGCGCGAGGAGGAGTTCCACCCCGGTCCCGGTCTCGCGGTGCAGCAGGACACCGGCGCTCTGCTTCGGCATCCCGGCAGTGTCGCGTCCCGCGGCAGCGCCCGCCGCGCCGGGGCGAGGTGACACCCTGGACAGAGGTCAGCGGACGGACCACCCGGGCCCGTCGCCACCCCGCCCCGGAGGACCACCCGCGTGAGCAACCTCGAGCAGGACCCCGACCTCGTGCACTGCTCCGACGGCGGCGGGACGCCGGGGCTCGAACTCCTCGCCCCGCGCGACGTCCCCCTGGGTGGGCCCCGCGCGATGACGGTGCGCCGGACGCTGCCGCAGAAGCAGCGCAGCCTCATCGGCGCCTGGTGCTTCGTGGACCACTACGGTCCCGACCACGTCGCCGGCAGCGGGGGCATGCGCGTGCCCCGGCACCCGCACACCGGGCTCGCCACCGTCAGCTGGTTGTTCTCCGGGGAGATCGACCACCGCGACTCCGCCGGGTTCGCCGCCGTCGTGCGCCCCGGCGAGGTGAACCTCATGGTCGCCGGCCGGGGCATCTCGCACCAGGAGTTCTCCACGCCCGGGACCGAGGTCCTGCACGGGGCCCAGCTCTGGTACGCGCTGCCCGACAGCACCCGCCACATGGCGCCGACGTTCTCGCACCACGTCCCCGACCCGGTCGTGGTCGACGGCGCCGAGATCCGGGTGTTCATCGGTTCCCTCGCCGGCGCCACCTCCCCCGTGCCGACGCACACCCCGCCCCTGCTGGGGGCAGAGATCACCCTCTCCCCCGGAGCCCGCGTGGAATTGGCCGTCGACCCCGGGAACGAGCACGGCGTCCTCCTGGACAGCGGCGACCTGCGCCTCGGCGGAACGCAGGTCCCGCGTGACCACCTGGCCCACGTCCCGACCGGACGCACGCAGCTCGTCCTGGAGGCCGGCCGGGAACCGGTCCGCCTGCTGCTGCTCGGCGGCCGGCCCCTCGGGGAGCAGATCGTCATGTGGTGGAACTTCGTCGGCCGCGACCACGACGAGATCGCGGCCCACCGGGCCGCCTGGCAAGCCGAGATCGGCGCCGAGGCGGGCGAGCGCGGTGCGCCCCCGCGCTTCGGCACGTTCCCCGACGGGATGCCCGCGCCCCTGCCCGCTCCCGACCTGCCCGGGGTCCGCCTGCGCCCCCGCGGCTGACCCGGGGTCAGGCCCCGCGCGCCGGGACGTGCCGCAGTCCCGGACCGTCGTACGCCGACAGCGGGCGGATGAGGGAGTTCGCGGCGCGCTGCTCCACGACGTGCGCGGTCCAGCCGACGACGCGGGCCGCGACGAAGACCGGCGTGAACAGGTCGGTGTCCAGACCCAGCAGGTGGTAGGCGGGGCCCGCGGGGTAGTCGAGGTTCGGCTGGATGTCCTTCGCCTGCACCATCGCGGCCTCCAGCGCGTCCGAGAGTTCCAGCAGGTCCTCCCGGCCCCGGGCCGAGGCGAGGTCGCGCAGGGCGGCCTGCATGGTGGGGACGCGGGAGTCGCCGTGCCGGTAGACGCGGTGCCCGAACCCCATGACCTTGCGGTGGTTCTCCAGGGCGTCGGCGAGCCAGGCACGCGCTCGGTCCGGCGCCCCCTCCCCCGGGCCGATCTCCTCGAACGCCGCCCACACGGCTTCGTTCGCCCCACCGTGCAGCGGGCCCTTGAGCGCACCGACGGCAGCCGTGACCGCTGAGTGCAGGTCCGACAGGGTGGACGTGACGACGCGGGCGGCGAACGTCGAGGCGTTGAAGGAGTGCTCGGCGTACAGGACGAGCGAGGTCTCGAACGTGCGGACGGCGACCTCGTCGGGTTCCTCGCCCGTGACCGCCCAGAGGAAGTTCGCCGCGTACCCCAGGTCCTCGCGCGGGGCGGGCAGCTCCTGGCCGCGGCGCCGGCGCTGGGCGTACGCGACGACGGCCGGCAGCGCGGCGAAGAGGCGTTCGGCCTTGGCGAGTTCCGCGGCCGGGGAACTGTCCTCGGCCTGCGGGTCCAGCGCGCCCAGGACGCTGACGGCGGTGCGGACGACGTCCATGGGGTGCGCCGTCGTCGGCAGGTCGTCGACGACGCGACGGACCCGGTCGTCGAGCGCGCGCCCGGCCCGTTCGCGGTCGCGAAAGGCGTCGAGGGTCCCGGCGTCCGGCAGGTCACCGTCCCACAGCAACCGGGCGACCTCGTCGAACGAGCACCGCGTCGCCAGCTCCTGCACCGGGTACCCCCGGTAGAGCAGGGAGTTCGTGTCAGGGTCGACCTTCGAGATCGCGGTGGTGTCCGCGACGACCCCCGCCAGACCCTTGCTGATCGTCGGCTGGACGTTCGGGTGGGTCATCCCCGGTTCCCTTCCAGGCTGAAGTCGTACACGGAGGAGTCGAAGTCGCCGTAGCCGGCGTAGTCGACGAGGTCGTACAGCTCGGCGCGGGTCTGCATGTCGCCGACCACCGGTTCGAGGGTTCCGGAGGCGGTCAACCCCGCCAGCGCGCGGTCGGCCGCACCCATCGCGAGCCGCAGCAACGAGACGGGGTGGATGACGATGCGGACGCCGGCGTCGCGCAGCTGGGCGTGGGTGAACAGGTCGCTGCGCCCGAACTCGGTCATGTTGGCCAGGACGGGGACGTCGAGGGCGGTGCAGATCGCCTCGAACTCCGACAGGTCGGCCATGGCCTCGGCGAAGACCACGTCGGCGCCCGCGTCGACGAGGGCCTGGGCGCGCCGCACGGTCGCGTCGAAACCCTCCACCCCGCGGACGTCGGTGCGCGCGACGACGAGGAAGTCGGGGTCGCGCCGGGCGTCGACGGCGGCCCGGACGCGACGGACGGCGGTCGCCTCGTCGACGACCTGCTTGCCCTCCAGGTGCCCGCAGCGCTTGGGGTTGACCTGGTCCTCGACGTGGAGTCCCGCCACACCGGCGTCCTCCATGACCTGCACGGTGCGGGCGACGTTGAGGGGTTCACCGAACCCCGTGTCGGCGTCCACGAGGACGGGCAGGTCGGTGACCCGCGCGACCTGCGCGGACCGGCCCGCGACCTCGGTCAGCGTCGTCAGCCCGACGTCGGGCAGGCCGAGGTCGGCCGACAGGACGGCCCCGGAGACGTAGACGCCCTCGAACCCGTGCCGCTGCACGAGCCGGCCGGACAGGGGGTTGAAGGCACCGGGGAACCGCAGCAGTTCCGTCCCGGCCAGGGCCTGGCGGAACGCGGCGCGCTTGGCGCTCGGCGTCGTCGACGAGTACAGCACGGGGTTCTCCTCAGAACAGGCCGACGGGCAGGGGGACGGTCTCGAGCAGTTCCGGGGGCGCCACGACCTGCAGGTCGCGCACCTCCTCGGCGGTCAGTTCCGGCAACCGGCGGGCGAGGGCGGTGAACCGGGCGACCTCCTCGTCGGGCAGCACACCGGTCGCGAGGGTCGCGAGCTTGGCCTCGTACTGGGACCGCGTGAACGGGTGGGCACCCAGCGGGTGCGCGTCGGCGACGGCGATCTCGTCGACGACCGTCCGGCCGTCCGTGAGGCGGGCCTCGACCCGGGCGCCGAACGCCTTCCGGGCCGGGTCGGTCGCGTGGTAGCGCTCGGTCCACTCCGGGTCCTCGACGGTGGAGACCTTGCGCCACAGGGCGACGGTGTCGCGCCGGCCGGCGCGGGTGGAGGCGTAGGAGTCCACGTGGTGCCAGCCCCCGTCCTGCAGCGCCACGGCGAAGATGTACGGCACCGAGTGGTCCAGGGTTTCCCGGCTGGCCGTCGGGTCGTACTTCTGCGGGTCGTTCGCGCCGGACCCGATGACCACGTGGGTGTGGTGGGAGGTGTGCAGGACGATGCTCTCGACGTTCTGCGGGTCGCGCAGTTCCGGGTGCTCGTGGTGCAGGCGCCGCGCGAGGTCGATGACGGCCTGCGCCTGGTACTCCGCGGAGTGCTCCTTGGTGTACGTGTCGAGGATCGCCCGGCGGGACTCCCCAGGTTCTGGCAGTTCCACGGTGTAGTGCGCGTCGGGGCCGTCGAGCAGCCAGGCGATGACGCCGTCCTCGCCCTCGTAGATCGGCGCCGGGCTCGTCTGCCCGCGCATCGCCCGGTCCACGGCCTCGACCGCGACCTTGCCCGCGAACGCCGGCGCGTGCGCCTTCCAGGTGGAGATGGCGCCCTTGCGCGACTGCCGGGTGGCCGTGGTGGTGTGCAGGGCCTGGCCGATCGCCTGGTGGACGACCTCCGTGCGCAACCCGAGCATCGTCCCGAGCCCGGCCGCGACGGACGGCCCGAGGTGGGCGACGTGGTCGATCTTGTGGCGGTGCAGGGAGATGGCGCGCACGAGGTCGACCTGCACCTCGTAGGCCGTCACGATGCCGCGCAGCAGCTGCTCGCCGTCGCAGCCGACGTGCTGGGCGACCGCCAGCAGGGCAGGGACGTTGTCCCCGGGGTGGGAGTACTCGGCGGCGAGGAACGTGTCGTGGAAGTCGAGTTCACGGACCGCGACGCCGTTCGCCCACGCCGCCCACTCCGGCGACGTGGTCTCCGTCGTGCCGACGACGCGCGCCCCGTAACCTCCGCGCGACGGCGGGTGGTCCAGCGCCTGCGACCGCGCCGCGACCACCGGGGGTCGCAACAGGGACGCCGCACTCACTGCGGCGTTGTCCACGATCCGGTTGACGACCATCTCCGCGACGTCGTCGTCGACCGGGCCGCGGACGGCGATCTCGTCCGTCGCGAGCCGGGCGAGCTGCCAGGCGAGTTCGGCCTCGCGAGCGAACTCCTCGTCGCTGCGGTGGACGCGGACCTCGTGCTGCTTCACGCGCTCTCCTCGTCGTGCTGGTGGTGGGACGGGGTGTTCAGGTGTTCCCGGAAGTGCGACCGGCTGCGGTGCAGGTGGACGTGGACGGCGTGCGCGGCCAGGTCGGCGTCACCGGCGGCCAGCGCCTCGGCGATGAGCTGGTGCTCGGACGCGGCGGCGAGGAGCCGGGCGGGGTCGTGCCGGGCCAGGCGTCGGATGCGGACCAGGTGGGTGCGGACGTCGCTCAGCGCGCGGACCAGCCAGGGGTTCGCGACGGCCTCGTCGACCGCTGCGTCGAACTCCGCCGTGACGGCGTAGTAGCGGTCGAGCTCCCCGGCCCCGACGAGGGCCGCGGCGTGCCCGAAGCGGTCGGCGAACTGCGCGAAGACCGCGCGGCCCGGAGCCCGGGCGGCGAGGCGGGCGGCCTTGACCTCCAAGGCCTCGCGCACGTCGTAGAGCTGGTCGAGGTCGCCGAGGTCCAGCGGGGCGACGACGAGCCCGCGCCCGCCGACCGGTCGGGCCAGACCGTCGTGGACGAGCTTGGCGAAGGCCTCGCGGACGGGGGTGCGGGAGACGCCGAGCCGTGCGCTCTGCTCCAGCTCGGCCAGCACGGCACCGGGTGGGAGCTCGCCGTCGAGGACGTCGGCGCGGAGCTGGGCGTACGCCCGCTCGGTCGCCCCGCCACGTCGTTGTGCATGCATACGGACACCATCACTCCAGTCGAAGCGTTCGTCAAGGGTTCTGTGCATGCAGAACTGCCGGTTCAGCGGTCTCGGTAGCTTCGGGCCATGACCGACGAGAGCGACAGCGCAGGCGTGGTCGAGCGGACGCGGGCGGCGTTCGAGCGGGTGCTGCGCCTGGTGCCGGGAGACCCGCTGCTGAACCCACCGGCCACCGACGCCCAGCTCGACGCGGCGCAGGCCCACCTCGGCCGGTCGCTGCCGGCCGACGTCCGCGCCCTCTACCGACTCACCGACGGTCAGGTCCAGTACCGGCACGACGACCCGCGGTGGGCCGCGGGCCTGGTCGCCGGCGAACCCCTGCTGCCGCTCGCCGAGGTGCTGCTGCAGTGGGACCAGTGGGCGGGGTTCGAGGGCGAGACCGGCTTCGACGAGTTCGCGTCCTCGGCCCCGGAGGGCTTCGTCCACGCGAAGTACTCGGTGCGCGGCTGGATCCCGCTGACCCACGACGGCGGTGGCAACCACGTCGGCGTCGACCTCGACCCCGACGTGCGCGGGACCGTCGGGCAGGTCATCACCTTCGGCCGCGACGACGACCAGCACCAGGTGCTGGCTCCGTCCCTGCTCTCCTACCTCGACCAGCTCGCCGACCTGCTGGAGCAGGGGCTCGGCGTCCCGGGTGACGAGGACGGACCGTGGAGCCTGCGGGTGCCGCCCCGGACGTCGCCGTACTCGCTGTTCCGCGCGGAGGGGTAGGCGGTGGTGGACATCGTCGTGGAGGTCGGCGACTGGGAGCACGAGTGCTGCGGCCCCGCCTACGAGCGCGGTCAGGTGGTCGACCTGACCTGCATGGTGGTCACGACGCGCGACGGCACCACGTCCCTGGTCGAGACCCGGCACGAGCTCGGCGTCACCTGGCCGGTCGAGCACGTGCGCGGTCGAGTGGTCGACGTCGAGGTGGTCCTGGAGGACGGGACCCCGCGCTCGATCCTGCGGGTTCCCGATGGGTCGGCGCTGTGCGGGTTCAGCGAGGACGACGGCCACCTCGAGGATCCGTGGACCGGGGAGGTCGTCCTGCGCACGCGCAACGAGTTCCGGGTCACCGTGCGGGTCCCGGGCTCGCGGGTGCCGGGCGCGCCGTCGCCCTACCGCACCTGAGAACCTCCCGGAACGCCCGACGGGACACCGGAACCGTGGCGCCGGGGACCCTGACGGGGTTACCCTCGAGTCGTCGGGTACCCCGCGCCCGGAGCCTTCGTGCCCCGGTTCGCCGAGATCGCGGGGCTTTCGAGATGACGCACCACCGGACCATGCGCTTCCACGTGTCCTCCTGGGAGATCGGCTGCTGCTCACCGAAACCCTTGGTGGGACAGCGGCTTGAGGGTTACCGGCCGCTCGTCGTGCCCGCCTCGCCGGGGGACGGCTGGGACGACCTCGCCGAGGAACTGGACCTCGACGCCCTACCGCCCGAGGTGCGACGGCCTGACGGCGCCCACGGGGTCGTGCGCGGGTTCCTGCTCGGGGAGTTCCACGTCACCGAGCAGGCGCCACCACCACCGGTCCGGGGCACCGTCCTGCGGGTCCGGGTGACATCGCTGGACCGGCGCCTGGAAGGTCGCGGTGACACCTGGCCGAACGGGGAACCGCAGATCTGCTGGTACCCGGTGGCGGGGAGCCTGCGCTACCGGGAGGTCACCACCCCCGACTGGGAGTTCTCCCCGCACGTCCCCCGCGGGGACGCCGCGGTCGGTGACGTTGCGCCGGGACAAGAGGACGGGGTCCTCGTCGACCTCCTCCTCGACGCGGCCCACTGACCGTGCCCGGGGGACCGTCAGGAGTTCACATTCAGGTCCCCCACCCCGTCGAACCAGTCGAGCACGGCCCTTTCGTAGCGCAGCCCGAAGTCCAGGGTCACGAGGTCGAGACGGCCGGCTCCGGCCGCGCGCGACTGCTCGTCCTGGAGCCGGTAGGCCTCCCACCGCGCCTGGTGGATCGCGCGGTGGGTGGCGAGGAACTCGGCGAGCCGCTCCGGCGGGAGGTGGCGGGCGAAGGCCAGCGTCAGCAGGAGCGGGTAGCGGATGTTCTCCTCGCCGGGGGTTTCCGCGATCCACGCGCGGAACACCTCCCGCCCCTCGTCGGTGAGCCGGTAGACCCGACGGTCTCGAGCCCCGGTCGAATCGGTCTCGATGAGACCGGAGTCCGCCATCGCCGCGAGTTCCCGGTACACCTGGCTGCGGGTCAGGGACCAGAAACCCCCGATGCGGACCCGCGCGGTCTCCATCAGGTCCCACCCCGACTGCGGTCCTTCGTGCAGGAACCCCAGGAGCGACCCCACGGTCGCGTTGACGCCGGACACCGCACTCCCCCTTGACAGTCCACTGTGGACAGACGACGTTGGTACGACCGTCCACAAGGGAAGGTACGACATGGATGCGCACGCACTGCTGCTCGGCACGCACATCGCCGCCGGGTGCACCGGTCTGGTCGTGGGCGCTGCGGCGCTCGCGGTCCCCAAGCGCCGCGGCTGGCACGTGCGCTGCGGTCGCGCCTACCAGGTGGTCGTGGCCGTCATGACCTCCTCGGCCGTGGTCCTCGCCGTCACCGCTCCGCGGACGCTGTGGGGTCTGCTCGTCATCGCCGTCGCCACCGAGACGGCCGCCCTGGCCGGGTGGGTCGTGGCCCGCCGGCGGCGACCGGGCTGGCTCCCGGTGCACGTCTCGCTGGTGGCCGGGTCCTACGTCTCCTTCGTCACGGCGGCGCTCGTCGTGAACTGGTCCAGCCCCCTCGCGTGGGTGCTGCCGACACTCGTGGGCTCCCCGCTCATCGCGTGGACCGCACGCCGCGTGGGCCGCGCCGGTCCACGCCGGGAACTCGCTACCGTGCCGCGGTGAGTTCCGACCGCGTCCGGCAGGCCTACTCGGCGATGGCCGGCGTCTACCTCGAGCGGCTCGCGACGATGGACGTCGTCCACCCCGACGACCGACGGCTCATCGAGCGGTTCCTGACGGACCTGGGCGGGCCCGTGCTCGACCTCGGCTGCGGTCCGGGTCACCTCTCGGCGCACCTGCACGCCGCGGGTTGCGACGTGACGGGCCTCGACCTGGTCCCGGAGTTCCTGGCGCACGCCCGCGCGACGTACCCGGACGTCCCGTTCCTGCAGGATTCCCTCACGGCCCTGGACCGACCGGACGGATCGGTGGCCGGCGTCCTCAGCTGGTACTCCCTGATCCATCAGGAGCCGGAGGAACTCGACGGGTCCCTCGCCGAGGTCCGGCGTGTGCTGGCACCCGGCGGTGCACTCGTCATCGGTTTCTTCGAGGGACCGGTGCGGGAACCGTTCGCGCACCGCGTCACGACGGCCCACCGCTGGCCGGTGGAGGAGATGTCGGCGCGGCTGGCGGCGCACGGTCTCGCCGAACGGGAACGGCTGTTCCGCGGCCAGGACGGGGAACGGCGACCGCACGGGGCGATCGCGGCCGTGGCCGTCTGACGCCGGGTCACCTCGGGGCCACCGGCTCCACACGCGCAGTTCACGCCGCGGCCGACGGGATGCGCGATCTTGTGCGGCACCCGTCCTCCGACCCCTCGGGAGTTCCCGTGTCCGTCACCGCCACGGCCCTGCGCGGTTCCGCCGCCGCCCTCGCGCTCGCCCTGCTGCCGATCTCGTCCGCGTCCGCCGCACCCGCACCGCGGTGGGCCACCGTCGGGCCGACCGCCGCGACCCCGTCGGTCCACGACGACACCGCGGGCGGGAAGGCCGACGCCGACGACCCGGCGATCTGGGTCTCGCCCACGGCTCCGGCGGACTCCGTCGTCCTGGGCACCCTCAAGAACGGTGGCCTCGACGTGTACACGCTCGACGGTTCACTGCTGCAGCACGTCGACGCGGGCGAGGACGGCCGCTGGAACAACGTCGACGTCGTCCAGGGCGCACGCATCGGCGACCGGGTCCTCGACCTGGCGGTGGTGAGCGACCGCGGCCGCGACCGGTTGCGCGTCTTCGCGATCGATCCGCGCGGAGCGGCCGCCGGGGCTCGAGTGGTCCGCGACGTCACGGCCCCCGACGCATCCCGGGTCTTCAGCGCGACCGAGGCGGACGTGGCGGACCAGGAGACGGCCTACGGCGTCGCGGCCGGACGCCTGTCCGACGGGTCGGTGCGCGTCCTGGCGACGCGCCGCCACAGCACGGACTTCGCCGTCCTCGACCTCGTCCCCGGCCCGGCCGGCACCGTCGGCTACCGCCAGCGGCTGCGCAGTTCCCTGCCCGGTTCCTTCGCCGTCCCCGGCGGCTCGTGGTCGCCGTGCGAGGAACCCGGCGAAGGTCCGCAGATGGAGGGGTCGGTGTTCGACCCGACGTCGGGCGACTGGTTCGTGGCGCAGGAGGACGTCGGGATCTGGCGCATCTCGGGCGACACCTGGAGCCGGTGGCTCGTCGACCGCGTCCGCGACTTCGGGGTTCCCGCGACGTGGGACGAGGCCTCGGAGTCCTGCCGCATCACCGGAGCCGACCCCGGTCTGGGCGGGACGCGGCTGTCGGCCGACGCGGAGGGCCTGACGATCGCCCACGACCGCCGCGGGACGCACCTGTTCGCCTCCAGCCAGGGCGACAGCACCTTCGCCGTCTACTCGCTGCGCGGTCGCTCGGCCGCGTACACCGGGGGTTTCGCCGTCGTCGACTCCCCGACGGCGGACGGCGCCCAGCACAGCGACGGCGCCGCCGTCACGACCGCGGCCCTCGGACCGCGCTTCCCGCACGGCCTGTTCGTCACGCAGGACGGGGAGTCGACCCGTCCCGGCGACGAGGACCGCGTGAGCACGGGGTTCCGCTTCGTCCCGCTGGAGAGGATCGCCACGCCGCTGGGGTGGTGACCGGCGACCTCAGCGGAAGACGACGGTGCTGTGCCCGTTGAGCAGCACCCGCTGCTGGCAGTGCCACTTCACCGCGCGGGACAGCGCCAGCGCCTCCGCGTCCCGGCCGACCGTCGCGAGGGCGGCCGGGTCGTGGGTGTGGTCGATGCGGATGACCTCCTGCTCGATGATCGGGCCCTCGTCGAGGTCCGGCGTCACGTAGTGGGCGGTCGCGCCGACGAGCTTCACGCCGCGGTCGAACGCCTGGTGGTAGGGCTTGGCGCCCTTGAACCCCGGCAGGAAGGAGTGGTGGATGTTGATGGCGCGTGCTCGCAGGGCGCGGCACGCGTCGTCGGAGAGCACCTGCATGTAGCGAGCGAGCACGACGAGGTCCGCGTCGTACTCGGCCACCAGGTCCAGCAGCCTCGCCTCCGCCTCGGGTTTCGTCGCGGCCGTGACCGGCACGTGGACGAACGGCAACCCGGCCGCCTCGGCCATGGGGCGCAGGTCCTCGTGGTTGGAGACCACCGCCACGATCTCGCCGCCGAGACTGCCGGACCGCCAGCGGAACAGCAGGTCGTTCAGGCAGTGCCCCATCTTCGAGACCATGACGAGGATGCGCGGCTGCCGGTCCCCGCCGAACTGGAACTCCATGTCGAACGACGACGCCGTCGCCGCGAACTCCTGGGTGAGGCGCTCGACGTCGATGTCCCCCGAGACGCTGCTGAACGCGGTGCGGGAGAAGAACCGGCCGGTGTGGACGTCGTCGAACTGCTGGTGCTCGGTGATGTCGCAGCCGTGCTGGTAGACGAACGACGTGACGGCGTTGACGATGCCCGGCCGCTGGGGGCAGCTGAGGGTCAGGACGGCGGTGCTGGTCATGGCTGCTCCTGGACGGTCGGTACGGGCTGCGACGGGGCGAGAGGCGATCAGCCGCGGATGCGCTGCATCTCGGGGTCGACGAGGGGTTCGGCGGCGACGGTCGCGGCGACCTTCCGCCCGAACCACTCGATCTCGACGGCCGTCCCGACCACCGCGGACGCGGCCGGCAGCCAGGCGTAGGCGATGGGCCGGCCGACGGTGTGGCCGAAGGCCGCGCTCGTCACGTACCCCTGGACCTCCCCGCCGACCGACACCGGTTCGGACCCCAGGACGACGCTGCGGCCGTCGTCGACGGTGAGGCAGGTCAGCTTGCGCTGCACGGTGTCGTCGCCGACGCCCTCGAGCGCTGGTCCGCCGCGGAACGATTCCAGCGGCGAGCGGACGGCGAACCCGACACCGGCCTCCCAGGGGTTGTGCTGTGCCGTCATGTCCGTGCCCCACGAGCGGTAGCCCTTCTCCAGCCGCAGGCTGTTGAAGGCGGCGCGACCGGCGGGGACGACGCCGAACTCCCGGCCCGCCTCGAACAGCACGTCCCACAACCGGCCGGCGAGCTCGGCGCTGACGTAGATCTCCCAGCCGAGTTCCCCGACGTAGGACAGGCGCAGCGCCGTGACCGGGACCCCGCCGATGGTGGCGTGCTTCCCGCGGAAGTACTTCAGGCCCTCGTTGCTGAAGTCGTCGGTCGACACCTTCTCCACGACGCGCCGCGCGTCCGGTCCCCAGAGCCCGATGCACGCCGTCCCGCCGGTCACGTCGCGGACGTGGACGGGGCCGAACTCCTCGGCGTGCCGCGCAGCCTGCTGCTCGAGGAACACGTCGTCCTGGTGCCCGTTCGCGCCGACCTGGAACACGTCCGCGGCCAGACGGGCGACGGTGACGTCGCTGCGGATGCCGCCGTCCTCCTCCAGGAACAGCGTGTAGGTGACCGAGCCGACGGACTTGTCCATCTTCGAGGTCGTCAGCCGTTCGAGCAGGGCGACGGCACCGGGGCCGGACACCTCCAGTCGCTTGAGGGGTGTCATGTCGTACATCGCGACGGCCGTGCGCGTCTTCCACGCCTCGACGGCCGCGACCGGGGAGTGGAACTGCGCGGCCCAGGGCTCCCGAGCCGGCGGCTGCCACTCCGCGGGCAGCTCGTCGAGCAGCGCGGCGTTCTCCTCGTACCAGTGCGGCCGCTCCCAGCCGGCCGACTCCAGGAAGAAGGCGCCCAGGTCGCGCTGGCGGGAGTGGAACGGGCTGACCCGGACGTCGCGCGGGGACGTGCGGGGCTGCAGCGGGTGCAGTACGTCGTAGATCTCGACGAAGTTCTGCTGGGACGTCTCGCTGACGTAGCTCTCGGTCAGCTGCACCTCCTCGAAGCGGTGCACGTCGAGGCCGTGCAGGTCGTACTCGGAGAACCCGTCGACGAGGGTCTGCGCGAGGGCCTTCGCCACGCCGGCGGAATGGGTGACCCACACGGCCTCGGCGATGTGGAAACCCGCGACGTCGCGGGACTCCCCGACGAGGGACCCGCCGTCGGGGGTGAAGGAGAAGATCCCGTTGAACCCCTCCTCGACCTTGGTGCCGCGCAGCGCGGGGAGGAGGTCCTGGCTGTCCTCCCAGCTCGGCGCGAAGTCCTCCTCGGTGAAGGGCAGCATCGACGGCATGGCCGCCGCGGTGACCTCGCCCTCGGGCAGTTCGTCGAGCCGGACGGGCATGGGCCGGTGGGCGTAGGAACCGATCCCGATGCGGTCGACGTGCTCGCGGTAGTACAGGTCCTTGTCCTGGTGGCGCAGGATGGGCAGCGAGGCCTCGCTCAGGTCGGTGTTGCGGCCGACGAGGTCGGGCACCTGCCCTGTCTTCACGTACTGGTGCGCCAGCGGGAGCAGCGGCACCCGCATGCCGACGAGCTCCCCGACCTCCGGCCCCCAGAACCCGGCGCAGCTGACGACGACGTCGGCCGGCACGGTGCCCTCAGCGGTCCGGACGCCCGTGACCCTGCCGTGGGCGTGCTCGACGGCCACGACGCGCTGCAGGCCGCGGAACTCGGCGCCGCGGGCGGTGGCGCGGCGCACGAGCGCCGTGACCGCGCGGTGGGCCTTGGCCAGGCCGTCGGTCCGCACGTGCAGGCCACCGAGGACCTTCTCCGGGTCGAGCAGCGGGTGCAGGGCGACGCACTCGGCCGGGCTGATCAACTCCGCTCCGGCCACGCCCCACGACTGCGTCCAGCCGAGCTTGCGCTGCAGGTCGGTCCACCGCTCGGGGGTCGTCGCGACCTCCAGCCCGCCGACCTGGTTGAAGCACCACGCCCCGTCCACGTCGAGGCCCTTGAGCTTCTCGACGGTGTACTGCGCGAGGTGGGTCATGGTCCGGGAGGAGTTCGTCTGGAACACCAGACCCGGCGCGTGGGAGGTCGAGCCACCCGGCAGCGGCAGCGGTCCCTGGTCCAGGACGGTCACCCGCGTCCAGCCGCGCTCGGTCAGCTCGTCCGCGAGGTTCGCGCCGACGATGCCGGCACCGATGATGACCACGCGAGGGGTCGTGCTCATGGGGGTTCCTCCTCCGCCGGCGGGTCCCGGCTGCTCGTGTCGTGCGGGGTGGAGCGCGCGGATCAGTCCTGGTCGACCGGCCCTGGACGGAACTCCAGCGCGGCGTCGGCCAGCCAGGCGGCGAGGTACCCGGCGAAGGACGTGCGGACGAGCACCTCGAACTCGTCCCCGCCGTCCCCGAGGGCGAGCAGGACGACCCCGGCCTGGGCGAGGTTCGTCTGCGCGCACGACCCCGCGGGGAACCGGCGGGGGTCGACGTCGACGGCCGTCCCCGCCCGCAGCAGTTCCTGCGCGTGCGGGCCGTGCAACCGCAGCACCACCCGCTGCGCGGAGACGTCGGTCGCGGCGCCGCCGACCGGGGCGAGGCGGGAGCGCAGCGCGTCCTCGAGGCCCCAGGGGGGCGCGGTCTCGTCCAGCACGAGCCACTCGTCGGGGCCGAGCCAGACGACCTTGCCCGCACTCGTCCGCACCCAGGTGTTCGCCCGCGTCGGGAGTTCGGCACCCAGGACGTCAGCGGCGGCCCGCGCCGCCGCACCACCGCGCTCGGCCCGCACGACGGCCATGGCCGTGAACGGCCGCGCCTCGACGTGGCCGGCGGTGAGGGTCGTCAGCTGCGCCGGGTCGGCGAGCGGGTGGGTGCGGGCGAGGGTGGGGGTCGGGTCAGCCATCGCGACGGGCTCCTTCGGGGTCGACGAGGACGGGACCGGTGACCTCGACGGCCACCAGGCGGTTCCCCACGGGCACGTGGAGGGTCTCCCCGTGCCGGGAGGCACCGCCCTTCAGGAGGGCCAGCGCGAAGGGACGGTCCAGGAACGCGCTGCGGTAGCTGGAGGTCACGTGCCCGAGCATCGGCACCGGCGGCGGGGGCAGTTCCCCGTCCTCCTGGAACGCGATGAGCTGCGACCCCTCCGGCAGGACGGTGTCGCGGTCCACCGGCAGCACCCCGACGAGCTGCTTGCGGTCGGTGCGCTGGTTCTCGGCGCGGGCGAAGGACCGCTTGCCGACGAAGTCGGGCTTCTTCTTCGACACCACCCACGACATGCCCAGGTCCTGCGGCGTCACGGTGCCGTCGGTGTCCTGGCCGATGATCGGGTAGCCCTTCTCGGCGCGCAGGACGTGCATCGTCTCGGTGCCGTAGGGCGTGATGCCGAACCGCTCCCCCGCGGCGACGAGACGCTCCCACACGGCCGGCGCGTACCAGCCGTTGACGTGGACCTCCCAGGCGAGCTCGCCGGAGAAGCTGATGCGCGCGAGTCGGACGGGGACGCCCTCGAACTCGACGCCGCGCCAGGTCATGAACTCGAACGCCTCGGCGGAGGCGTCGACGCCGAACACCTCGCCGATGACGTCGCGCGATCGCGGACCCACGACGGGGAACGCCGCCCACTGCTCGGTGACCGAGGCGAGGTGGACGCGCAGGTCGGGCCACTCCGTCTGCAGCCACTCCTCCATCCAGTCCAGGACCTTCGCGGCGCCGCCCGTCGTCGTCATGACGAGGAACCGGTCGTCGGCGACGCGCAGCACCGTGCCGTCGTCGAGCACCATGCCGTCGGCCCCGCACATGACGCCGTAGCGGACCTTGCCGACCTTGAGGGAACTCATGAGGTTCGTGTAGAGCCGGTCGAGGAACTCCCCCGCGTCCGGTCCCTGCACGTCGATCTTGCCGAGGGTCGAGCCGTCGAGGATGCCCACGCCCGTGCGGGCGGCGGCGCACTCGCGCAGGACGGCGGCCTCCATGTCCTCACCGGGCTGCGGGTAGTACCGCGGGCGCTTCCACTGGCCGACGTCCTCGAAGACGGCGCCGTGCAGCACGTGCCAGTCGTGCAGGACGGTCGTGCGGACGGGGTCGAACAACTCCCCGCGGTCGCGGCCGGCGAGGGTCGCGAACGACACGGGCGTGTAGGGCGGGCGGAACGTCGTGGTGCCCACGGCCTCCGGACCGCGGCCGAGGAGTTGCCCGAGGATCCCCGTGGCGACGATCCCGGACGTCTTGCCCTGGTCGTGCGCCGTGCCGATCGTCGTGTACCGCTTGACGTGCTCGGGCGAGCGGAGCCCGGCACCCACGGCCCGCTCGATGTCGGCGACCGTCGCGTCGCGCTGGACGTCCACGAACTGGCGGCTGGAGTCGCCGTCGGGGTCCGGCACGAACCACAGCAGCGCCGGCGGCTGCGTCGGTGCCTGGGCCGCGGCGACGGGCAGGTCGTCCTGGTCGGCCGGGTCCAGGTCCAACGCCTCCAGGACGGAACGGGTCTCCTCCCGGCCCTGGGTCAGCGCCCCGGCGAGGCTGAACTCGCCGCTCGCGGCCCCCACGACCGTCAGACCGGACAACCTCTCGGCGGGCAGGAACGCCCCGAGCCCGGCGTCGAACCGGAGACGGCCCCTCGCCTGGCTGAACAGGTGGACGGCGGGGTTCCAGCCCCCGCTGACGAGCAGCAGGTCGCAGTCGAGGTCGGTGGGGTCCGAACCGTCGCGTCCGGCGACGACGGCTCCGCCGACCCGGTCGGTTCCACGGGTCCCCGTCACGACCGCGCCGGTCCGCAGCGGGATCGAGCGCCGCTGGAGTTCCGCGGCCCAGCCGGTGGGAGCCTCCTGGCGGACGTCCACGACGGCGGCGACCTCGACACCCGCGTCGGCGAGGTCGACGGCCGCGGCGTACGCGGAGTCGTTCGTGGTGAAGACGACCGCGCGGGACCCCGGCAGGACCCCGTAGCGGTGCAGGAACGTGCGCGCCGCGCCGGCGAGCATGGTGCCGGGGCGGTCGTTGTCGGTGAAGACGACGGGCCGCTCGTGGCTGCCGGTGGCGACGAGGACGTGCTCGGCGCGGATGCGGTGCACCCGTTGGCGCGAGAGGTTCTCCGGCGCCTGCGCGCCGAGGTGGTCGGTGCGTCGTTCGACGGCGAGGACGAACCCGTCGTCGTAGACGCCGAACGCGGTCGTGCGCTGCAGGTGGGTGACGTCGGCGTACCCGGCGAGCTCGGCGGTCGCGCGTGCCACCCAGTCGGTGGCGGGGGCGCCGTCGAGGACGTCGGTCGTGCCGAGCAGGGACCCGCCGGCCTCGGACTGCTCGTCGACGAGCGCGACCCGCGCGCCGGCCCGGGCGGCGGTCAGCGCGGCCTGCAGACCGGCCGGCCCGGCGCCGATGACGAGCACGTCGACGTGCAGGTGGCGGCTGTCGTAGCGGGCGGTGTCCGCGATCTCCGCCAGTCGCCCCTGGCCCGGGATCCCCTCGACCGCGAGGCCGTCGAACACCTCGACGGTGGTGGCGAGCAGCATGGGCTCGGGGAACGGTTCCTCGACCTGGAGCAGACCGCCCGGGTCCTCGGCCCAGGCGGCACCGATCCCGCGGGGACGGCCCAGCTTGATGCTCGTCCCGACCTGGTGGCGGCCGTGGGCGAGCAGGGCCGAGGCGACGGTGTCGCCCGGGTGCGCCGTCAGGGTCTCGCCGCCGAACCGGAACTCCAGCACGCGGCTGCGGTCGATGCGGCCGCCGTCGGCGGTGCGGAAGGGTGCGTGCGCCGTGGGCGAGGTGTCGGTGCTCACCGGACCACCGGTCCCTTCTCCTGCGCGGTGTAGACCCGCGTGAACTGGTAGGTGACGGTGTCGCGTTCGGCGTTGAACCACCGCCGGCAGCCGGCCGCGTGCGACCAGCGCTCGCGGAACAGGCCCTTGGGGTTGTCCCGGAAGAACAGGTACTCGGCCCACTCGCGGTCGTCCAGCGCGGCGGGCTCGGCGGGGTAGGCGACGTGCGCCTGGCCGCCGTAGTGGAACTCGACCTCTTCCCGCGGCCCGCACCAGGGGCACTCGATCAACTGCACGTCTGGACTCCTCTCAGTGCGCCACGGCGGCGGCGCCGTGCTCGTCGACCAGCCGGCCCGTCACGAACCGGTCGAGCGTGAACGGCGCGTTGTACTCGTGCGGTGCGTCGTGGGCGATGGTGTGGGCGAAGGTCCACCCGACGCCCGGGGTCGCCTTGAACCCGCCCGTCCCCCAGCCGCAGTTCAGGTAGACGTTGTCGTAGGGCGTCTTGCCGACGATGGGCGACGCGTCCGGCGTGACGTCCACGATCCCGCCCCAGGTGCGCAGCAGGTGCGCGCGGGCGAAGACGGGGAAGAGTTCGACGGCCGCGGCCATCTGCCGTTCGATGATGTGGAACGCGCCGCGCTGGCCGTACCCGTTGTAGGAGTCGACCCCGGCGCCCATGACGAGCTCGCCCTTGTGCGCCTGCGAGACGTACACGTGCACGGCGTTCGACATGACGATCGTCGGGTGGACCGGTTCGAGCAGCTCGGAGACCAGCGCCTGCAGGGGGTGGGACTGGATCGGCACCCGCAGGCCGAGCTTGTCGGTGAGCACCGACGTGGATCCCGCCGAGGCCAGCGCGACCTGTCCGCAGGCGATGTCGCCCTTGGTGGTGCGGACCCCGACGACGCGGTTCCCCTCGCGGAGGAAGTCGGTGACCTCGCAGTCCTGGATCAGGTCGACACCGGCCTCGGAGGCGCGGCGGGCGAAGCCCCAGGCCACGTAGTCGTGCTTGGCGATGCCGGCCCGTGGTTGGTACGTCGCGCCGAGGACGGGGTAGCGGATGTCGGAGGACGTGTTGACGATGGGGCAGATCTTGCGGACCTCGTCCGGCTCGACCCACTCGGCGTCGATCCCGTTGAGCCGGTTCGCCTCGACGCGACGGACCGAGTCGCGCACGTCCTGCAGCGTGTGGGCCAGGTTCAGGACGCCGCGCTGGCTGAACAGGATCGGGTACCCGAGGTCCTCCTCGAGGCCCTCCCACAGCTTGAGGGAGTGCTCGTAGATCCCGGCCGACTCGTCCCACAGGTAGTTCGAGCGGATGAGCGTGGTGTTGCGGGCCATGTTCCCGCCGGCCAGCCAGCCCTTCTCCAGCACCGCGACGTTCGTGATGCCGTGGTTCTGCGCCAGGTAGTGCGCGGTGGCCAGGCCGTGCCCTCCGCCACCGACGATGACGACGTCGTAGGACTTCTTCGGTTCCGGCGAGCGCCAGAGGAAGTCGGGGTGCTCGGGCAGGTCGGCACCCGGGGTGCGCGGGGACTTCGTCCCGGGCGCCGGGGTGTGCGGGACGGCGTCGTCCGGGTCGGTGGAGAACGCGTCGACGGTGGTCACCGGGAGACCTCCTGCACCAGGACGGGAACGGGGCGGGGAGCGGGGCCGGACAGGGTCGGGTAGAGCGGGTGGCGGGCCGCGAGCGCCGTGACCCGGTTGCGCAGGGCGATGAGGCCGAGGGTGTCGGTCTCGGGTCGCAGGGCGGTCGCGATGACGTCGGCGACCTCGGTGAAGTCGGCCTCGTCGAAACCGCGCGCCGCGAGGGCCGGGGTCCCGATGCGGACGCCGGAACTCACCATCGGCGGGCGCGGGTCGAAGGGGACGGCGTTGCGGTTGACGGTGATCCCGATCTCGTGCAGCCGGTCCTCGGCCTGCTTCCCGTCGAGCGTGGAGTTCCGCAGGTCGACGAGGACGAGGTGGACGTCGGTGCCGCCGCTGACGACGGCGATCCCCGCCGCGGCGGAGTCGGAGGCGGTCAGCCGGTCCGAGAGGATCCGCGCCCCGGTGAGCGTGCGACGTTGCCGGTCGGCGAACGCGGGTTCGGCGGCGAGCTTGAACGCGACGGCCTTGGCGGCGATGACGTGTTCCAGCGGGCCGCCCTGCTGGCCGGGGAAGACCGACGAATTGAACTTCTTCGCCAGGTCGCCCTGGGCGAGGATCACCCCGCCGCGCGGGCCGCCGAGGGTCTTGTGGGTGGTGGAGGTGACGACGTGCGCGTGCGGCACCGGCGAGGGGTGCAGGCCCGCGGCGACCAGCCCGGCGAAGTGGGCCATGTCGACCATGAGGTACGCGCCGACCTCGTCGGCGATCGCGCGGAACCGCGCGAAGTCGAGGTGGCGGGGGTACGCGGACCAGCCGGCGACGATCAGCTTCGGCCGGCGGTCGCGGGCGAGGCGTTCGACCTCGTCCATGTCGACGCGGTGGTCGTCCTCGCGCACGTGGTAGGCCGCGACGTCGTAGAGCTTCCCGGAGAAGTTCAGCTTCATGCCGTGCGTGAGGTGCCCGCCGTGGGCCAGGTCGAGCCCGAGGATCGTGTCGCCCGGCGACAGCAGCGCGGCCATGACGGCGGCGTTCGCCTGGGCGCCGGAGTGCGGCTGGACGTTGGCGTACTCGGCGCCGAACAGGGCCTTGAGCCGGTCGATCGCGAGCTGCTCGACGACGTCGACGTTCTCGCAGCCGCCGTAGTACCGGCGTCCCGGGTACCCCTCGGCGTACTTGTTGGTGAGGACCGACCCCTGGGCCTCCATGACGGCCAGCGGCGCGAAGTTCTCGCTGGCGATCATCTCCAGGGTCGACTGCTGGCGGTGCAGCTCGGCGTCGACGGCGGCCGCGACCTCCGGGTCGACGTCGGCGAGGCGACCGGAGAGGACCGGGTCGCCGGCCGGGGCCGCGGGGTGGTCGAGCTGCAGGGTCACGCCAACCTCCAGGACTACGACTGAGTGACTGGTATATCAGTTGGCTGCACAGTAGGACGGTGGCAGAGGAGGGGTCAAGGGGTCAGGGACGCGGCCGCGGAGTCAGCCGGCGGTCCAGGAGGCGGAACAGGCTGAGCAGCGCCACGGAGAGCAGGACGACGAACCCGACGTTCCGCAGCGCGACGGCGTACCCGAGCTGGCTGACGTCCAGGAACGGGTACGGGTACCAGTCGGCGACGGCCCCTCGGACGAGCGTGTAGACCGTCCACCCCACGGGCCAGACGAACGCCCACCCGAACGTCCGACCGTCGACGCGCGGCCGCGGCCCGAAGAGCAGCCAGCTCACGACGGCCAGCACCGGCGAGACGTAGTGGAACCCGGCGTTGATCCACCAGGCCACGCCCGTCGGGTGGACGTACGGGGCGAGCACCGCCCCGAAGACGAGACCCGTCACCGTGATGCCCAGGAGCGCGTCGAGGCGCACCACGCGCCAGAACCGGCCGTCCCGCGCGGGGTCGATGACCAGCGAGACCGCCGCGACGAGGACCAGCAGGTTGCTCTGCACGGTGAAGTAGCTGAGGAGGCGGACGAACCGGGTCACCCCCGGCACCGGATCGGCCTGGCCGGAGTTCGCGTCGGCGCCCCCACCGAGCAGGAGGACCACCTGGGCGCAGAAGGCGGCGAGGACGACCAGCGCTAGGACGGCGTGGACGGTGCGGGAGGGGCGCTGGGTCACCGGGTCATCCTGCCCTCAGGACCGGCCGCCCTCGGCGACCACGGACCCGAAGGCGTCGGTCGCCGTCCAGGTGACGTCGGCGAACTGGTCGGGCCCGACGAGCAGGGTGGTCCACCAGTAGCCGCCGGAGGTCAACGCGACGGCGGACCGGCCGGGGGCGCTCACGACGACCCGGGTCGCCGTCGGCGGGAGGAACCCGAAGGCGGAGACCATCGTGTCGCCGTTCTCCGCGACCGTGGTCCCGCCCAACGTGGAGTTCCGCACGGGCCCGGTGTCCGTCCCGTCCGGGGCGACCGGGCCGTCCACGAGGGCTCCCCCCAGCCGCGAGCAGAAGTGCAGCCGGCCGTCCCGCAAGCGGTAGAGAACCGCCTCCACGGCATCGGTCCTCCCCGCGAACACGGGAGTGACGTCGTCGTCCTCATCGACCGTGCGAGCGCACTCCTGGGCGACGCTCACGAGGGTTCCGGGCGCGACGAGGCGGGGCACGGTCGGGTCGGGAGCTGCCGGCTGGATCCGGACGACGTCCCCCGCGGGGTGCCACGACAACGCGACGACGACAGCCGCCGCAGCGGCGAGTCCGGCGAGGACGACACCGCGCACCCGGCGTTGCCGGGTCCGGCTGCGCACCAGGGCGACGTTCCGCGCCCAGTCGGCGGGCGTCGCCTCCTCCGCGGGAAGCGCTGCGGCGTCGAGACGTCGCTGCAGGTCGGCGGGGTTCACGAGCGCTCCTCCAGGACGGCGGCGAGGGCCCGCTGGGCCCGGGAGATCAACGACTTGGCGGTGCCGACGGGGACGTCGAGGGCGTCGGCCACCTCCGCGACGGGCAGGTCGATCCAGTAGCGCAGGACGAGCGCCTCCCGCTGGCGGGCGGGGAGGGACCGGACGGCGACGAGCAGTTCGTCGACGCGGGCCGCGGCGACGACGGCGTCCTCGGCGGACGCGTGGGTCCGCGGGACGTCACCGGGGGTGCGGCGGACGACGCGCAGGTGCCGCAGCCGGGAGTTCACGAGGTTCACCGTCGTCCGGCGCACGTAGGCGAGCGCCGCGGCGGGGTCGCGCAACCGGTTCCCGTGCTGGTGCAGGCGCACGAACGCCTCCTGCGCGACGTCCTCGGCGTCGTCGGCGCCGAGGAGCTGCGCCAGGTGGACGGTCGGTCGGAAGTGGCGGACGAAGAGCGCCTGGTAGGCGTCCTCCCCGTGGTGGTCCCCCGTCGCGGCGGCCAGCCCCGCAGCCGCTCCTGCTGTTCTCACACCCCCTGGACGCCTCACGCGGCCGAAGGTTGCACACCTTCCCCGTGTCGGACCGGACGCCTAGGGTCCAGGACATGACGACGCTCACCGACCGTCCGGGCTCCGCCCTCCTGGTGATCGACGTGCAGCGCGGCGTGATGGCCGCCAGCGTCGACAGCGACCGCGTGGTGGCGACCATCGCGCGCCTGGTGGAGAAGGCCCGCGCGGCGGACGTCCCCGTCGTGTGGGTGCAGCACTCCAGCGACGAGCTGCCGGTGGACAGCGAGGTCTGGCAGTACGTCCCCGAGCTCGTGGCCGCCGACGGGGAACCAGTGGTGCGCAAGACGTACGGGGACTCGTTCGAGGACACCGAGCTCGAGGAGGTGCTCGCCGCCCGCGGCGTCGGCCGCCTCGTCGTGACCGGAGCGCAGACGGACGCGTGCATCCGCTCGACGCTGCACGGCGGGTTCACCCGCGGGTACGACGTGACGCTCGTGGCCGACGCCCACACGACGGAGGACCTGTCCGAGTGGGGCGCTCCCCCGCCCGAGCAGGTCGTCGCCCACACCAACCTCTACTGGAGCTTCCAGCGCGCCCCGGGCCGGATCGCGCAGGCCGTCCCGAGCGACGAGGTCGACCTCGTGGGGGCAGCCGGCTGAGGTTCGCGCCCGAGGTCGTTCCTCAGCCGCGGGCCTGCAGCCGCAACCCGGACAGGAGGAGGTCCAGCCCGGCGCGGAACTGCTCGCCGTCGTCGTGGGTGGCGAACTCGTCGAGGACGAAGTGGACGAAGGGGAACTGCTCCTCGTCCAGGGCCCGCCAGTGCTCGACGTGCTCCTCGAGCCCGCTGTCCCGTTCGGGACCGTCGGGGGTGGGCTGGCGGCCGAGGTCGGCGGCCGTCCCGACGACGAAGCCGAGCACGGCAGAGACGGCCTCGAAGCTCTGCCGCGGCGGTAGCCCCAGGCGCATCACCTGCTGGCCGAGGCGTTCGTACAGGAGCATGCCGTTCGGCTGCTGCTCGGTGTTGCCCAGGAACCGCGCCCCCAGCCAGGGGCGGACGACGACGGCGTCGAAGAAGGCCACCGCGAGGGCCCGCACGTCGTCGAGGGGGTCCTCGGCGTGGGTCCGGCCCTCGGTGGCCGCGAGCACCGAGGCGATGACGTGGTCGCCGGCGAGGTCGACGAGCTCGTCCTTGCCCGAGACGTACCAGTAGATGCTGCCGACCCCGCCGCCGAGGCGGGCCGCCAGCGCGCGGAAGGTCAGCGCGGACTCACCCGCCTCGTCGAGCAGGGCGACGGCCTCGCTGACGACGGACTCCAGCGAGTGCGAGGCGCGCCGCCGGACCGCGCCCTCCGCCCGCGCTCCGGTGGGCCTGCCGCCGGGACCGCCCGAGCGGCCGCGGCCCACGTCGCCGGGTCGCCGTCGGGGAGGTGTCCGCGCGTCTGCCATGCCGCTCATCCCACCACACCCTCGACACCAGACCGAACGTCGTTCTATAGTACCGAACGTCGTTCGATAACGGACGGCACACCACCGAGAGGAGAGACGCCGTGAACACCACCCCTGGACCCTCGACGCCGACCACGGCGTCCACCTACACCTCCCTGCGCGCCGCCTGGATCCCACTGCTCGCGCTGTGCCTGGCCTTCTTCGTCGAGATGGTCGACAACACCCTGCTGACCATCGCGCTGCCGACCATCGGCCGGGACCTCGGCAGCGGGACCACCGCGCTGCAGTGGGTCACCGGCGCCTACTCCCTGACCTTCGGCGGCCTGCTGCTGACCGCCGGCTCGGCCGCCGACCGCTTCGGCCGGAGGCGCGTCCTGATCCTCGGGCTGACGGTGTTCGGCGCGGTGAGCCTGCTCGCCGCGGCGGTCACCACGGCCGGCGAGCTCATCGCCCTGCGCGCCGCCCTCGGCGTCGCCGCCGCGGCCATGGCGCCGATCACCAACTCCCTGGTGTTCCGCCTCTTCGAGGAGGAGGCGCTCCGCATGCGCGCGATGACGGTGATGATCGTCGTCGGCATGAGCGGTTTCGTGCTCGGCCCGCTGCTCGGCGGCACCGCCCTGGCCCACGTCGGCTGGCAGTGGCTGCTCCTCGTCAACGCCCCGATCGCCCTCGTGGCCGTCATCGGCGTGCGGTTCGGCGTCCCCGCAGACCGCCGCGAGGACCTGACCGGCGACGCCCTGGACCTGCCCGGTGCAGCGCTGTCCATCGCCACCATCGGCTTCGCCTGCTACGCCCTCACCAGCGGCATCGAACACGGCTGGACGTCCCTGGTCACGATCGGTTCGGCGCTGGGCGCGGTCGTCGCGCTCCTCGCGTTCGTCCGGCGCGAGCGGACCGCCGCCCAGCCGATGCTGGACCTCGCCCTGTTCCGCAACGGGACCGTCCGCGGCGCGGCTGTCGCCCAGGTCGGCACCTCGATCGCCATGGCCGCGGTGATGTTCAGCCTGATCCTGCACTTCCAGTACGCCTACGGCTGGAGCCCGGTGCGCGCCGGACTGGCCAACCTCCCGCTGATCCTCACGATGATCGTCGCGACACCGGTCTCCGAGAAGCTCGCCCACCGGTTCGGGCACCGGAACGCGTGCCTCATCGGGGCCGGCCTGCTGGCCGCGGCCCTGGCCGGGCTCGCCGTCGGGGTGGACCACGGCTACCCCGTCATCGCCGCCTGCATGGTCGTGCTGACCGTCGGCCTGCGGACGGTCATGACGATCTGCGCCGTCGCCCTCGTCAGCGCCGCCCCGGAGAACCGCACCTCGCTCGCCGCGTCGCTGAACGACACCGCCCAGGAGGTCGGCACCAGCGTGGGCACCGCGGTCGTCGGAACCCTCATCGCGGCCCTCGTCACGGCCACCCTTCCGGCGGGAACCTGGAGCGCCGAGCTCGTCCAGTCGTTCTTCCACGGCGAGCGCATCGCCTTCACCGTCCTGGCCGTGGTCGTCGGGGTCGTCGCCGGCCTGGGCGCCTCGTCCTTGACGAACTCCCGCAGCACCGAGGAACCCGCTGCGGCGGAGCCGGTCGGTTCCCCCGCCTGAGGACGTCACACGCTGACCTCCTCCTCCAGCCAGGCCCGGAGGGCGGCGGCGATCGCCGGGGAGGAGTCGTGCGGGAGGAAGTGCCTGCCCGGCACGACGACCTCCCGCTGCCGCGGCCACCGGCGACACGCCTCCAGCACGGCGCCGATGACGACGGCCCCGGGATCGCCCCGGACCAGCAGCTTCGGCAGGGAGCTCCCCGCCAGGAACCCGGCCCCCGCCGCCACGCGGTCGTGGACCTCGGGCGGGTCACCGTCGATCGGGATCTGCCGGGCCCACGTGAGCATCGCCCGCCGTCCCTCCCCCGGCTCGGCGAAGGGACGGCGGTGGGCCTCGAGCTCCGCCGGCGTCAGCATCCGCTGCGTCCCCGCCTGCAGGACGACCTCCACGAAGACGTTCTCCTGCAGCACCATCCGCTCCCCGTCCGGGCCCCGCAGCGCCCCGAACAACTCCGGGTCCGGCCCGGTCCCCTCCCGCCACGACACGGGGACGACGCCCGCCTCCAGGTGCGCCAGGGCGCGGGCGGCGCCGGGGTGCCGGCGGGCCCAGTCCGCGGCCAGCACACCGCCCCAGTCGTGGCCGACGAGCACGACGTCCCGGTCCAGGCCGAGCGCCTGCACGGCGGCGTCGAGGTACCGGGCGTGCTCAGCAAACCCGTACCGCGCGTCCCCGGTCCCGGGCAGCCGGTCCGAATCTCCCATCCCGATGAGGTCGACGGCTGTGCAGCGGTACGCGTCGGACAGGTCGGCCACGACGTCGGCCCACAGCAGCGACGACGTGGGGTTGCCGTGGAGGAACAGGACGTCGCGGCCGCTTCCCACCCGGCGGTAGGCCATGCGGTGACCGAGGACGTCGACGTTGGACGGCTGCACCCCACCAGCCTCCCGCGACGGGGCGTCCCCGCACAGCCCTCTGAGGACTGCCAGGAACTCCGTTGAAGCCCGCGACCGTGCACTCCTACGCTCGACGGGTGCAGGCCGGGACCAGCGTTCGCCACGCCCGGCCCACCGACGCCTCGCAGATGGCGCGGGTGCACGTCGACGGTTGGCGGCAGACCTACCGGGGGACGGTGCCGGACGGGGTGCTGGACGATCCCGGACTCCTCGCGTCCCGGGAACGCTTCTGGCACGGGGCCCTCACCGACGAGCGGTGGGCCCGCAATGCGGTCGCCGTCGCCGAGGTCGGCGGCACCGTCGTGGGCATCGCCATGGCGGGTCCTCCTCCGGACCCGGAGGCGTGGTGGCAGGTGCAGCTGCACGTCCTGTACGTCGACCCAGACCACCACGGTTCGGGCGCTGCGGCGGAACTGCTGGACGCCGTCGTCGACCCGACCGCTCCCGCAGCGCTCTGGGTCGCCGACCCGAACCCCCGGGCCCAGGTGTTCTACCGCAAGCACGGGTTCGCCCCCGACGGGCACGCGAGGACCGAGGACGGAGTCCGGGAACTGCGGTGGGTCCGCCCGTGACGACGGACCTGCCCGGCCCCGACTGCTGGCTGAACCCCCTCGTGCGCGTGGGCCGGTCCGGTATCGACGGCGAGGGCCTCTTCGCCGAGGCTCCGATCGCCCGCGGTGAGGTCATCAGCCGTTTCGGGGGTCGGCTCGTCACGGACGCGGAACTGCGCGACCTCCTCACCGAGGCCGCGGCCACGGGGACCTACGTCGACACCCTGTCCCTGCTCACCGACGAGAACCTCGTCCTACCGGCCGGCGCGCCCCAGCACGCCGGGAACCACGGGTGCGACCCGAACACCTGGTGGGTCGACCCCTGCCTCGTCGCGGCCCGCCGCGACCTCGACGCCGGGGAGGAACTGACCCTCGACTACGCCACGATCACCGACGACCCGGAGTTCGCGATGGATTGCTCGTGCGGGTCGGAGTCCTGCCGCGGTCGGGTGACGGGGTCCGACTGGCGACTGCCGCACCTGCAGGCGGCCTACGGACCGCACTGGGTCCCGGTGCTGCGGGAACGCATCGGGACGCGACCAGCCCGACGGCACTAGTTCCGGCGCTTGGCGACCTCGAGGCCGGCGATGACCGCGGCGGCCACGACGAACGCGATCAGAGGCGCCACCACGGCACCGCTCCCCGTCGCGGTGAGGGACAACCGCTGCCACAGCCCCGGGCCACGCCCCACTCCGAGGAGGACCAGGGGCACCACCCCCAGCGTCACGCCCACGAGAGCCGCGAGCCCTTGCCACGCGTCGTGCTGCTTGCTCCCGCTCCTGGTTCCCACGACGTCCTCCCTCGCATCGGCACACGAGCAGTGGAACCCCCAGCGGACGAGTTGTCAATGCGATCGCATTGCTACTGTGCTGTCCATGCCGCGTCACACCGAGCCGGGGACGCAGAAGGCGACCATCACCGACGCCGTCGGACGTCTGATCGCCCGAGGAGGCCTCGAGAGCGTCTCCTTGCGCGCGGCCGCCACCGAGGCAGGAGTTTCCATGGGGCAGGTCCAGCACTACTTCGCCACCAAGGACGACATGCTGCTCGACACCTTGCGACGCTCCTACGCGGCCATGGAGCGGCACGTGCACGAGCAACTCTCCGCCGGCCAGCAGACACCCAGCGAGGAGGGCAGTGCAGAGGACGACGTGAGCGAGCGGGACGTCCTCGTCGCCGTGCTCGACCAACTGCTCGCCCCGGACCGGGACACGCAGAACGCCATCCGCATCGGAACGGCCTTCGCCGTCCGTGCGCGACAAGATGCACGCGTCGCGGCAGTGCTCACCGACGGCGACGCGGACATCGTGGCCCTGGCCACGTCGGTGATCGCGGAGGGAGTCGCCGCCGGACGCGTCGCGGCGTCCGTCGACCCCGAGCTCGCCGCCCGAGGCCTGTTCGCGCTCGCCACCGGCCTCGGGGGTCAGGTGGCGCTGTACGGTGCCTCCTCCGCCGACGCTCGCGAGGTGTTGCACCATCACCTCGCCCTGGTGGCGCCCACCGACGAGTGACGTCGGGCGACACCCGGAATCGAATGGCGGACGGAACTCCCTGACCGTCAGGATCTCGAGAGTGCTCCTTCCTGCGACGATCGCTCTGCGCCGCGCCACCCCGGACGACGCCCCGGCGTTGGCTGACCTCAACGCCCACGTGCAGCGACTGCACGCGGACGCGCACCCCGACCAGTTCTCCCCCGTGAGCCACTCTGCGGTGCAGGCGTTCTTCGACACCGCCCTGGCGGGTGGTCCGGACCTCGCCTGGATCGCCGAAATCGCCGAGGAACCGATCGGCTACCTCTACGCGGTCGAGGCGCACCGGGACGCCAACCCCTTCACCACCGAGCAGCACACCCTCCACGTCCACCACCTCGCCGTCGCCCCCACCGCCCGCCGGTGCGGGGTGGGATCGTCCCTCCTGCGGGCCGTGGTGGGGCACGCCCGGGACGCGGGCCTCGACGGCCTGCTGCTGGACAGCTGGACCTTCAACGCCGAAGCGCACGCTTTCTTCCGGCGGTTCGGGTTCGAGCCGATGCAGACGCGGTTCGCCCTGCGCCTGTGACGAGTCACTCGACCGGGCGGGGTGGCCGACCGTGTTCCCGCCAGGCCCGCAGGTGGGGCTCGACGTCCGACAGACCGGGCACGACCACGTCCGCAGCGGCGAGCTGCTCCGGCGTGTGCGAGGTGGTCACCGCGACGACGTGCATGCCCGCACGGCGAGCGGCCTGCACCCCCGCGGGGGCGTCCTCGACGACCAGGCACCGGTGAGCAGGAACTCCCGCGGCACTCGCGGCTGCCAGGTACCCCTCCGGGTCGGGTTTCCCCCGGCGGACGGCGTGGCCGTCGACGAGGATCTCGGGAACCGGCAGGCCACCTGCGCGCAGACGGGCCCGGACCGTCGACGCCTCACCGGACGTGACGATCCCCCACGAACCCGGCGGCAGCGCGGCCAGCACCGGAGCCGCGTCGGGGAACACGGGGAACACGCCACCGAGTTCGCGGACGAGGCTCTTGAGCCGCAGGTACTCATCCCCGGGGTCGAGCTCCGGGGCGACCTCGGCGACGGTCTCCACGGGACGACGAGCGTGCGTGGCCGCCCACACCACGTCGGCGTCCAGGCCGTGCAGCCGAGCCCACCGGTCCCACACCCGCCGGTACGCGCGGTGGGAGTCGACGAGGACCCCGTCGACGTCGAACAGCACGAGGCGTTCCGGCGGTTCGGTCCCTGGACGACGGTTCACGATGACCCCCCTGCCTCCCGTACCCGCTGCTCGCACTCGCGGCACAGCCGTTCCACCCTCCGGTTGTCCCCCGAGAACGCGAACCCGGCGACCGCCGACATCACGATCTCGGTGCCGTCCATCCGACGGAGCGCCAGGCTCACGGTGTCGAGGGAGCTGGCCGAGTCCAGCGCCGCCAGCTCGACGGCCGCCACGTCCGTCCAGGGCACCCGGTGGGTGCGGGCGTAGCCGACGTAGACCAGTTCCGTCTGCCCGAGGCGGACGTGGCTGGCCAGCGCCCGGGCCGCCCCGTACAGGCTCCCCGCCAGGACGACCCCACCGATGATCACCCCACCAGGGGTGTGGTCGTCGACCAGGATCGCGAGCGCGACGACCGAGAACACCAGCCAGATCCCCGCCAGCACCCACGACCACGGACCCTTCGTCCACGTCACGGTCGACCATCCTGGCAGCGCGGACTCCGGATGGGCACCGAGCGGACGGGTCTCCGGCACGATGGTCGGGTGCTCCTCGACGACGTGTGGCCGGTGCGCGGCCTCAAGGTGACCGGGCCGGTCGTGCAGCTCGTGGTGCCCGACGAGCAACGGCTGTCCGAACTCGCAGCTCTGGCTGCCGACGGCGTCTACGACCCGCAGAACCAGTACCTGCCGCGGTCCCCGGTGGCGGGGTGGGAGGGAGGAGAACCGCTCGAAGCGCAGCGGTCCTTCCTGCGCTACGTCTGGGCCGCGTCGGCCGACTGGTCACCCACGCGGTGGAACCTGGTGCTCGCCGCCGTGGTGGACGACCGTTGCGTCGGCGTGCAGGAGGTCGGGGCGAAAGACTTCGCGGTGACCCGCACCGTGTCCACCGGTTCATGGCTCGCCCGGGAGCACCAGGGTCGCGGCTACGGCCGGGCGATGCGGGAGGCGGTGCTCACCCTCGCGTTCGACCTCGGCGCGGACCGCGCCGAGTCTGCGGCCTGGAGCCACAACGGACCGTCGTTGGGGGTTTCTCGCGCCCTCGGTTACCGGCCCAACGGCACCACCGTGCGGGTTTGGCGTGGACAGCGACACGAACAGGCCGACCTGGTGCTGCACCGCCGCGACTGGGTCGCGCCGCAGGGAGTGACCCTCAGCGGCCTGAGCGACGACGCACGCCGGTTCCTCGGCGCCCCGAGCCGCACGGACGGGGAGATCTGACGACGGTAGGTTCAGCGGCGTGGACCCCGTCGCAACCGTCCGCGCCCGAGGCCTGCTGCCGGGGTTCCCCAACTCGGCGGACCTGGGCGGCCTCCCCCTCCCCGGCGGCCTTCGGACGCGGTACCGCAGCCTCCTCCGCGCCGACACGCCGGCTCGCCTCCTCCCCGCTGACCGCGCGGCCGTCACGTCGTTCGGCCTCACCGCCGTCGTCGACCTGCGGTCCGAGCACGAAGTCCTGACCCACCCGCACCCGCTGGCGGCCGCGGCCGGGTACCAGTCACTCCCGCTGATCGACCCCGTCGCCGAGTCCCGCGTGGACGTCACGAGGTTCGCGGGTCTGGGCGCGGTCTACGCCAGCAGCCTGCAGCGCAACGCAACGCGAAGAACATCTCAGCGATCTTCCGCGCCCTGGCCTCGACTCCGGCAGGCACGGTCCTGGTCTCGTGCCGTGCGGGACGGGACCGGACCGGCATGGTGGTCGCGCTCCTGCTCGACCTGGCCGGAGTGTCCCGGGACCTCATCGTCGAGGACTACGTGCAGGTGCCGGCCAGGTCGGAACACCGGGTTCCGGACGGAGTCCACATCCGGCAGATGCTCGAGCACGTCACCACGGAGCACGGGTCGACGCGCGGGTACCTGCGGTGGTTGGGCCTGGCGGAGGAGGACGTGACCACGCTCCAGGCTCGACTGCAGCCGTGAGGACGGTCACGCGAACCGGTGCATGAACAGGCGTTCCGGTCGCCCGGCCGAGCCGCGCTCCTCGACCCGCTCGGTCGCCGTCCAACCCAACCGCTCGTAGAGGGCGACCGCCCGCGCGTTGTCGGCGATGACCCACAGCTCACACCGCTCGAATGCCTCCGTCCGCGCGCGGGTTAGTACGCTCTCCAACAACGCCCGCCCCACCCCGGCCCCCCACGCCGTGGGATCGGTGGCCAGGTAGCGGACCTCGAGAACAGGCCCCTGCGGGACCAGCACGCAGAAACCCTCGACCGTCGGTCCGCGCCGGGCCACGAGCAACGACGCACCCGCCTCGCCCAGCGACTGCTGAACGCCGACGAGCTTCTCCGCGAGCGCCGGGACCGCGGGCAGGTGGTCCCGCACAGCGACAGCGCGCGCCCAGACACCGGCGGCTTCGCGCTGGGCGGCGAGGCCGACACCGGGCTCGACGACGAGGGGACGTCTGCGTGGGGCACCCTCCCAGCATGCCGGTTGCCGTCGGCAGCGACGTCGCCGGAACTCCGTTGATCAACTGTGCGCTGGGTAGGTAGAGAGGACGGCATGTCCCGTCTGCTCGTCATCGCTGGACCACCCGGAGCCGCCAAGACGACCGTCAGCACCCTGGTGTCCGCACGTCTGTCACCGAGCGTCCTGCTGCGCGGCGACGCCTTCTTCCGCTTCTTGGACCAAGGCGCCCGGGAGCCGTGGCGTCCCGAGGCGCAGGATCAGAACCGCACGGTGGTCCGGGCCTCCTGGGCGGCGGCCGGGCGGTTCGTCGAGGGTGGGTACGAGGCGGTCTTCGACGGAGTCCTGGGGCCATGGTTCCTCCCGACCTTCCTCGAGGCGACCGGGCTGGAGGCGGTGCACTACGCGGTGCTCCTGCCCAGTGCGGACCGTTGCGTGCGGAACGTGGCCGCGCAGGAGGGCCCACGACCGCGACGAACCCGGAACCCGGTTCATGCACGGACAGTTCGTGCGATCGCGTCTCGACGACCGCCACCTCATCGACCCAGCGGGCTCGCCGGAGGAGGCGGCCGTGACGGTCCTGGGGCGCCTCCTCCGTGGCGACCTCGTCCGCGCGGTGGAACCCGCCCCACCCGAGGGCCCGGTGACCACTCGGCCCGCCTCCGCGACGACGCCGCCCCTGACCCCGGAGCACTGACGTCACCTCGACTGGTCGGGCAGGATCGCAGCATGCTGTCCTCCACGGACCTGCCCGGACGCACCGTCCACGTCGTGGCCCTGCGACGCGTGGACCCGCGGTGGCCGGATCCCGTCGATCGAGCGCGAGCGGTCGTCACGACCTTGGACGTCCTGCGGCCGGTCACCGGCAGTCTGGTGTTGGACATGGCCTCCGACCGCTGGAGCGAACGGGACGGCACGCTGCTGCCCATCGACCTGCACGACCAGCAGCGGTGGGCCGAGCAGGACCTGCGCGAACTACCGGCCCCCACACGGACGGGCCGGTGGCCCGGGGCGGTGTGGGTGGACGCCCGCGACGACGAGCTCTGGGCGGCGGCTCGCACCTACGCGACGGCCAGCCTCGGCACCCGGGTTCTCGACGACGACGAGCGGCCGCTCGCGGAGTTCGACGACGGCGGGACCGTCATCACCGCCGCCCTCACCGCCGCAGAGGTCCTGACGTTGCGGCGGACCCGTCCGGAACTCCTGGTCGCACCCGCGGACCAGCGTCGCCGTCAGGAACTCCGAGCGGTCCTGGCCGCGGAGGGGAACCGCAGGGACCGGGGTCGACCGGGCTGGTTCGACGACCTCGACGCCTACCTCGCCCACCGCCGACGAGACCGGCTCAACCGGTGGGAGCCGGCGCCTCCGGAACCCCATGCGGCAGATGCGTTCACCGTCGACCTCACCGTCGCGACACAGGTGCACGACGGTCGCGAACCGGCCCGCGTCGTCGGGCACCTCGGCAGTGGGCGCACCGCTCGCCCCCGCACCACCGACCACCTGGAGCGGATCCGCGAGGGCGTCTTCGCCATCGACCTGAGCGCGATCGCGGCCGGCGCGTTCCCCGACGGCGGGCACCGCGTCGAGTGCCGAGTGCTGTCCCCGTCTCGTCGCGTGACCGGCCGGGCCGCCTCGCTGCTCGTCGACCGCACGGAGGGCGATCTGGTCGACCCCGGCGGACGCCCGCCGTTGCGCGACGGGTGGGGGATGTTCGTCCCGTGGGACGGCTGGTCGGTCTACGTCGAACGCGCGGCGGAGGAGGAACTCACGTTCTCCACCCCGGTCAGCTGGGCCGGCGAGTCCGTGGCCGACGGCACCGTGACCATCACCCTGCGACTGACGCGCAGGTAGTTCCAGACCTCAGCCGAGCGACCGCGTCGCCCACCTCGCCTGGTCCGCCTCCAGCAACGCGGGATCGCGCGGCGGCGCGACCTCGTCGAGGACGTCCAGCCGCCGGATCGCCTCGATGCGGAAACCCCGGATCCCCTGGCGCAGGCGGCACCAGCCGACGAGCAACCAGGCGTCGCCGCCGCGCAGGAGACCCGTGCACTCGACGTCGCGCACCGTCTCCACGGGAGAGGCGCTGCCGCCCTCCTCGCCTCCGGCGTAGGCGATCCGGACGACGCGGCGGGCGGCGATGACATCGGACAGCAGCGCCAGCGGGACGTCGGGGTCCGCCGCGGCGGAGGTGTCGATGACCCGTACCGAGCCGAGGACCTGCTGGACGGACGCGCGGTGCTCGTCCGGCAGGACGGCCTCGATCTTGGCGCGGGCCCGGCGGGCGGCGCTCTGGTACGGCGAGGAGTCGAGCAGGCCCAGACCGGCGAGCACCGCCAGGGACTCGGCCGCGGTGAGGTTCAGGGGCGGCAGCGAGTACTCCCGCAGGATCGAGTACCCGCCCGCGGCCCCGTGGTCGGCGTAGAGGGGGACCCAGGCCACCTGGAGGGAGGCGACGTCACGTTCGACGGTCCGCGTCGAGACCCCGAACTCCCGGGCGAGCCGCGCCACGGACACCGGACGCCGCGCTCCCCGCAGCAGGTCCACGAGCGCGTACTGCCGTTCGGCGCGTTTCACCCGCCCAGCCTGCCAGGGCCCCCCGTCGCACCTCAGCTCCGCATGCTGCGCTGCCCGCCGACGGACCAGACCCGGCGGACGCGCCCGTCCGCGGCGAAGTCGAACACGTCCACTCCACCCACGAGCAGGTCACCGGCCTGCATGTCCCACAGCAGCCGGCCGTGGTCGCCGTCGATCGCGTCGGCGACGGACGTGAAGACGACGCCGGGGTGCTGTCCGTGCCACCACTGCAGGTAGCGGGCGAAGTCCTCGGCGGAACGGATGTCGTCGGCGGGGGTGGACCCGTCGGGTTCGGTCACGGCGAAGTGGATGCGGAAGTCGTCGGCGCAGAGGCTGAGCGCGAGGTCGCGGTCGCCGTTCCACATCGTGAGCCACTGGTCGAGGGCCTGCCGGGCCGTGAGGTCGGTCGTGGTGTTCCCGGTGTTCCCGGTGTTCCCGTTGTTCAAGGTCATGCCAGCAGTCTTCGCGCCGTCCCCGACAACGGTGTGTCGGAGTTCGCGGATCAGTCCGCGAGGGCGTCCCGCAGCACGGGGAACAGGTCGCCCCAGCACTCGACGATCCGCCCGTCCCGGAACCGGTAGACGACGAGTTCCTGCACGTCGACCGCCCGTCCCGTGGCGGGGATCCCGGCGAACGTCCCGCGGTGCGTCCCGCGGCCCCGCAACCGGACCGCGACGGCGTCCCCGTCGACGAGGACCTGCTGCGGTTCCCAGCGGTAGTCGGGGAACCCGGTGGTGATGGCCGCGACGCCCTCGACGTAGGCGGCGAGACCGTCGACGGGGCCGGAGCCCGTCACGTCGGCGGCGACGAACTCGCCGAGCTCGCCGTGGCGGCGGTCGTTGCAGCACGCGAGGTACCGCTCGTAGACGTCGAGGAGATCAGCGCGCGAAGGACCCACCGGGGCATGGTCACACGGGGCCCGGGTGGGGGCGCGGGGAGAACTCGCTTGCGCCGCGGCGGCGTCCGGCACTGGGATGTCCCCGTGATCGTCCGACCCGAGGAACCCCGTGACCACGCCGCCGTGGCCGCCGTGCACCGCGCCGCGTTCGGGCCGGAGGGCGGGACGGTCGCGGCCGTCGTCGAGGGGTTGCGGCCGGGGCGGCCGGAGTCGCTCGTCGCGGAGGTCGACGGGGCCGTCGTCGGGCACGTGATGACCGGCCGGAACCTGCTCGACGCCCCGCCGCGGCTCGTCGACGTGGGAGTGCTGTCGCCGCTGGGTGTCCTGCCGGAGTTCCAGCGCCGGGGCGTCGGGACGGCCCTCGTCGCCGCGGCGCGGGAGGCAGCCGCCAGGCGCGGCTGGCCGGCGTTGTTCCTCGAGGGAGACCCCGCCTACTACGCGGGCAGGGGTTTCCGCGCAGCCGGCGAGCTGGGGTTCCGCCGTCCCTCGCTGCGCATCCCGCCCGCGGCCTTCCAGGTCGTCCTGCTGGACGACTGGGAGGGCTGGATGACGGGGACCCTCGTCTACGACCGGGTGTTCTGGGACCTCGACGCGGTCGGCCTGCGCCAGGGGTGACGTCAGGCGCTGCGGGTCGTGCGCCGCTTCTCCGCGTACATCGCCTCATCCGCCTCGGACAGCAGCTCGTCGGGGTCGCAGGGGTGCGAGGCGACCGCGACACCGGTGCTGGCCCCGACGGACACGACCGTGCCGTCGCCGAGGACGACGTCCTGCTCGAGGTCTCGTCGCAACCCGGCGGCCACCGCGGTCGCCTGCGAAGCGTCGGTCAGCCCGGTGAGGACGATGACGAACTCGTCGCCGCCGGTGCGGGCGACGACGTCGCCCGCCCGCCGTCCGCGGGACAACCGCGACGCGACGACCGTCAGGAGTTCGTCGCCCGCGCCGTGGCCGTGGGTGTCGTTGACCGCCTTGAAACCGTCGAGGTCGAGGTAGAGGACGGCCGTCATCGCGGCCGGGGTGGCGGCGGCCGCCGCCCGGGCGAGGGGTTCTTCCAGGCCGCGGCGGCCGAGCAGTCCCGTGAGCGTGTCGTGGGCGGCCGCGCGCTCCAGCACCTCGACGTGCTCACGTCGTTCTGCTTCGAGCGCGTCCGCGGTCGCCTGCGCGCGCCGGGAGAACTCCACGACGTTGTTGAGGACGGGGAAGAAGAAGCAGAGCAGGGCGGTCCCGATGAGCAGACCCGGCAGTACTCCCACGATGCCGCCGACCCAGCCGAGCGCCTGCACCCCGAAGGCGAGGCCGGAGCAGCCCACGATGCACGCAATGGTCTCCAGCAACCGCCGGGTCGTCGGCACCGTGAGGACCCCGTAGACGCCGGCCGTGGCGCAAGCCCCGGGGACGACGACGCCGAGGCCGAGGGAGGTGAGGACCGTCCCGATGAGGACGCAGGAGACGACCAGCGGCCACGGCCCCCACGAGGTCGCACCCCGGTTGTCGGTGTGGACGCGCATCCGCGGCGCGCCCTGGACGCCGAGCAGGAAACCGCCGACCACGGCGGGGACGAGGTGGACGTCGAGGCCGGCCCACCGGGCGAACAGGCCCAGCGCGGCGATGACGAGGGCGACGCCCGGAGGCCAGGCCAGGTCGGCCACCCACCCCGCGGCCCGCGGTGCAGCCACCGGACCCTCCCCGTCCGTCCACCCCGACGGCGGACCCTCGACCATCATCGGGGCAACGCGTGCAGCTGTGCAGGCGAACGCTCGGGCACGTCGGATCAGGCCGCCGACAACCGGCCGCGGCCGGCCCGCTTCGCGACGTAGAGGGCGGCGTCCGCGCTGGCGTAGAGGTCTTCGGCGCGCGTGGCGGTCGGCGACAACGTCGCGAGACCGGCGCTGATGGACAGCGGGACGAGGGCACCGTCCGGCAGCTGCAGCGGGGTGGTCCGCACCGCGTCGACGAACTGCTGGGCGCGGCGGGCCGCGGTGTCGCGCGGGCAGTCGAGCATGAGGACGGCCAGCTCGTCCCCGCCCATGCGCGCCACGAGGTCCGCCTCGCGGCAACGCCCGGTCAGCAGGGAGGCGACGTGGGTCAGGGCGGCGTCACCGCCGAGGTGCCCGTAGGTGTCGTTGATGGTCTTGAACCGGTCGAGGTCGATGAGCACGAGGGAGGCCTCGGCGACCCGGTGCTCCACGGCCCGCGCGGTCGCCGTGTCCAGCACCCGCCGGGTCCACAGACCCGTCAGCGGGTCGATGCTCGCCTGCTGCCGCAACCGTTCCACGAGGCGCTCCTGCACGGCCTGGGCCCGGGTGAGCACGCCGCTGATGAGCAGGAACAGGACCGTCATGTAGGCGAAGTCGGTGACGGCCTGCTGCGGTTCCAGCAGCGTCCACACGACGACGGCCTCCCCCGCCGTCGTCGCGGCCGTCACCAGCGCGACGCCGCCGACGCGCAACTGGGCGGCGGCCCACACCACCGGCACGATGAAGAACACCTGGCCGGTGAGGGTCGCGTCCCGAGTGACGAGGTCCAACCAGACCACGGTGAGGACCCCCACCAGGGGCGCCAGGACGATCAGCGGGCCCACGCGGTCGGGCGGTCTGCGCAGCAGCACGACGGACAGCGCGGCCAGGACGCCGGCGCCGCACAGCTCCGGCACCGGGACCCCGCGGGCGTTCACCGCACCCGTGGCGACGTTGGTCAGGATCGTCACCATGAGGGCCACGACGGCCCAGGTGCGGGCGGACCGCGGGTTGCGGGCGCTGAAGGAGTCGAGCAGGCGACGTCGACGGGCCACGCGGCTCTCGCCGTCGGCCCGTCGGGTTCCCTCCACACCTCCTCATCGGCACCTCCGGCGCGGGCTCAACCGCTGGACGCCACACGAACCCGCTCGGAGCAACGGTGGGAGTGCTGCAACAACGCGACCGCGGCACCGCTGACGACGAGCCCGAGCAGCGTGAGGGCCGGCGGCGTCCGGCCCAGGGTCGGGACGGCCCACAGGGTCGTCACCGCCGGCGTCAGGTAGAGGAGCGTGCTGGCCCGGTCCGCGCCGTCGCGCGCGGTGACGACGTAGTAGAGGGCGTAGCTGCTGATCCCGGCGACCACACCCCACCCGACGGCGACCCAGAACCCGGGCGCCACCGGCGGCACCAGGTGGCCGGCGGGAGCCGCGGACCCCACCGCGAAGCCCGCGGTGACGAGCGCCTGCACGGCCAGGCCGGGCATGAGGGGGACGCTGCTGCCCGGGGGCCGGGACCACCGCTCCTGCAGCAGCGTCCCGGCGGTCAGGGCGAGCATCGCGCCGAACGGAAGGGCCATCGCGACGAGCGCGGTGCCGGACCCGAGGTCGGCCACGGCCGTCAGCGCGACGCCCGCCGTGCCCAGCAAGAGACCGCCGGCCTGGGTCCTCGTCAGCCGCCGTCCGGCCGCGAGCGCCGCGGCGACGAGGACGAGCGCCGGCTGCAGGGAGGCCACGAGTGCGGACGTGCCGGCGGGGACGCCCGCGGCGGCCGCGTGCACGACGCCGGTGAGGTACAGCGCCTGGCACAGCACCCCCACGACGGCCTGCCGCACCCAGTCGCGGCGGTCCAGCAGCCGGCAGGCCACGGGCAGCCACGGGGCGAGGACGACGGCGGTCACCAGGCAGCGCCAGGCCAGGAGCGTGCCGGGGGCCGCGTGCGCGGCGCCGAGCTCGGCGCTGAGGAACCCCGAGCTCCAGACGACGACCAGGGCGGCTCCGCGGAGGACCCCGGAGTGCGAGGAGGTGGACACGGCGGGCAGGTAACCACACCGGTCGGTATACTCGCAGTGCACCCACGAGGAGGTCCCGTGCCCGTCCCCACCGTTCTCGACGACGTGACGCCGTCGGCCCTGCGCCCGGTGCTCGCGCCCCTGCCCGCACTGACCGAGGCGGGCGACCGGCTGCTCACGGCGGCCTCCCAGCTCTTCTACGACCGCGGCGTCCGGGCCGTCGGCGTCGACCTGATCGCCGACACCGCCGGGACGACGAAGAAGACGCTCTACGACCGGTTCGGCTCCAAGGACGCCCTCGTCGCGCTGTACCTGCTGCGCCGGGCGCACCGCTGGCGCGAGCACCTCGCCGCCCGGCTGACCGAGGGCGGGCGGCACCCGGTGCTGACGGTGTTCACGGCCCTGGAGACGTGGATGGGCACGCAGCACCGGGGCTGCGCCTTCGTCAACGCCTACGCCGAACTCGGTGGTGGGCCGGGCGCGCAGGACCACCCGGCCGTCGCGGTGGTCCGGTCCGAGAAGGCGTGGATGCGGGCCCTGTTCGACGACCTGACGGGCGAGGCGGAGCTGGGCGGTCGCGTGCACCTCGTCTACGAGGGGGCTCTGGTGCTGCGCACCGCGGGCGGCGACCCGGACGCGATCGCCGCCGGCCGGGACGCCGCGGCGGCGCTGCTGGCCGGAAGGTCCGACCCGCCGCAGCGGTTGTCCCCGGCATGAGCACCCGCGAGCACCTGGAACCCGGCCCGGACCACCCGATCACCGTCACGCCGACCGACGGGGAGGTCGTCGTCCGCGTCGGCGACACCGTCGTGGCCCGCACGACGTCGGCCCTGACGCTGCAGGAGGCCGACTACCCGTCGGTGCAGTACGTCCCCCTCGCCGACGTCGACCCGGACGCGCTGCAGCCCAGCGACACCCGCACCTGGTGCCCCTACAAGGGCGAGGCGTCGTACTGGTCGCTGACCGCGAACGGCACGGACCTGGCCGACAGCGTGTGGGGGTACCCGGACGCCTCGCCCGCGGTCGGGCGGATCGCCGGCCACGTCGCCTTCTACCCCGACCGGGTGTCCGTCACCGTCGGGTGAGGTGTGCCCGGCGGGGTTCCGGTGACGTGTGACGCCTCAGGACACCGGCGAGCGCTGGGGTCACCCGGCGCCATGGTCCGCCCTGAGGACCGGGCGGGCGGCGGGGCCGCGCGGAGAAGCGTTCGTCGTCGAGGTGACCCAGTGGTCGCCGCAGGTGACGTCGAGAACGCACAGCACGAGCTGTTGCGTTGCGTTCCGACACCCATCGCGTCCCTACGGGTGTCAGGACGTCACACACCGCGCGACCGTGGACGTCGCCTGTCTCCCACCGGGCGAGGCGCATCCTGATCAGGTGCCCATGCTGATGGTCAAGACCGGCCTGACGCGTTGGCGCACGGGGACCACCTCGATGCGCGGGGGCGGCTTGGACGACTTCCTCGACGGTCAGCACGTGGGGTTGCACAACGTGATCGTCCACCGCCCGATCCGCCTGCCCACCGCTGTCGGTGAGCACCTGGTGGAGGTGCGTCAGACGGGGACACGGGGCGGGTGCGCGGTGACGGCGCGGCTGTCCTTCGACGTACCGGAGGACGGGGTGCAGCGGGTGATCGTGCAAGCCCGACCGGCGCGTCGGTCGTGGGTCTCGTCCGCGAACGTCATCGACGACATCGGGATCAGTCCTCGACCGAAGGCGTGATCTCGCGGGTGACCGGTACGTCGCCCCGCAGGGCGCCTCGAGCGATGGCCCCGGTCGGGCGCGACGAGCGTGCGTTCCGACGTCATTCGCCGGCGTCCTCCAGGAGACGTTCGGCGGCGCGCCGGAGCTCGGGCAGGTCCTGGGTGACGGTGGCGGTCACGATGGAGTGGGTGGTGTCGAAGTAGCGGTGGGCGAGGAGGTCGCGCATGCGGGCGATCTCCGACCAGGGCAGGTCCGGCTCCTGGGCCAGCACCTCCTCGGGGACGGCCTTGACCGCCTCCCCGATCTCGATCAGCCGCACTCGGACCGCGTCGAAGACGAGGCCGTCGGACAGGTCGCCGCGGCGGGTGTGGGCCTCGATGGCGTCCAGAGCCGCCAGGACGTCCAGCAGGCGCTGGCGGGCGGGCCGGCTCACAGGAGCACCAGGTCCGCTTCCACGTTCGCCCTCACGCCGGGTTTGAGCCCGTCGTCGGGGACCAGGTCGACGGGGACGCCGAGGAGGTGTTCGAGTTCACGGCGCAGGCGGCCCAGCGCGAACAGCCCCGTCCCGGCCGGGACGTCCACGAGCAGGTCGACGTCGGAATCGGGACGTTCGGTACCTCGGGCGGTGCTGCCGAAGACCCGCACGTGGTGCACGCCGTGAGCGGCGGCAATCGCCGTGACCTTGCGTCGGTTCCGTCGCAGACGCCGACCCAGGGGCCCGGACAGCGGGGCGTTCAACGGGGAGTCGGCGGCGACCAGTGAGGCCTCGAGCAGGTGACCGCTGGCGCGCAGCAGGTGCAGCAGGACGGGCACGGAGGGTTGGCGCTGCCCGGACTCGTAGGCGCTGATGACGCTCTGGGTCACTCCAGCGCGCTGACCCAGCTGCGTCTGGGTCAGCCCCGCACGAGCGCGCGCTTCCTTCAGCAGCACCTGGGCGGACTCGACGATGGGCACGCCTCAACATAGCGGATCGTCGATGAGCATGCCTGGCGCGAACGCACTGGGACCGGCCTGGCCGCGACCTCCATGGCCCTGCAGCCGGCCCCACTACGGAGTGAGCCGGCGACGGTTCCCCCGGGGGTCAGCGATGTCCGGACCCGGAGTGGGCGCCGCTGTCCTGCGGCGGGACACCAGTTCCCGTGACGGCGTGCACGAGCGCGGTCTTCGGGTAGTCGCCGGCGGCGCTCGGCGGCGCGGTCTCGAAGAGGTCGACCATGAGCTGCAGGGGCTGGTCCAGCACCTGCGCCGAGGTGAAGACCACCTCCTCGTCGCACGCCACGACGACCCCGCGGGCGTCCCAGCGTGCCGACCACGTGTGCGGCCGCCCCGCCCCGACGGGGACGGTCACCTCGGTCATCTCGGTGCGCAGCCGCGGGTCGTGGTGGGCCTTGATCCCGACCCGGGCGGTCGTGGCGTCGGTGGTGACGGCGTCCGCGTCGACCTCGGCGAGGCAGATCTCACCGCAGTCGCGCTCGTCGAGGTGCTCGGTGCCGACGAGCCAGACCGCGAGCATGCAGCCGGGGTCGAGGCTCGCGGTGACGGTGACGTCCACCTGCCCCGACCGGGGCGCCCACAGGATCCGCTGCGGCACCGGGGTCCGGACCACGAGGCCGTCCGGGCGGTGCCGGTGGGTCCCGCGGGTGGAGCCGACGGGGCCGCCGAACGTCGCCGTCTGCAGGTTCGACACCCGCAGGGGCGCGTCCTCGGGCCGCCAGTCCGGCTGGTCGGCGTCGATCCGCAGCCGCAGCCCGGACGGGCCGACGTCCCAGCGGGCGCGCGAGCGCTCCGCGGTCGTCCACTGCGGCAGGTAGTGGTCGACCCACCGGTCCGGATGCGCTGCACCGGAGCGGAAGTCCTCCACGAACCCGGCGCTCGCCGGGTCCAGCCGGGGGAGCCTCCCGCTCACCCCTCCTGGACCTCGTGACCGTCGGCGTCGTCGCTGCGCTCGCCCCCGCCGCTGGTGAGGTGGTGAGCGGCGACGACGAGCGGGAAGTGGCTGAACGCCTGCGGGAAGTTCCCGAGCTGACGACGCGAGACGGGGTCGTACTCCTCGGCGAGCAGGCCCACGTCGTTGCGCAGCGACAGCAGCCGCTCGAACAGCGCGCGCGCCTCGTCGCTGCGTCCGATGCCGTGCAGGGCGTCGACCATCCAGAACGAGCACGCGAGGAAGACGCCCTCGGACCCCGGCAGCCCGTCGGAGGACTCCTCCGTGCGGTAGCGCAGGACGAACCCGTCCTGCGTGAGGTCCCGTTGGATCGCCTCGACGGTCGCGACGACCCGGGGGTCGTCGAAGGGCAGGAACCCGACGCGCGGGATGAGCAGCAGGCTCGCGTCGAGGTTGTCCGAGCCGTAGCTCTGCGTGAAGGTCCCCGTCGTCGGCGAGACGCCGTTGGCCAGGACGTCGGCGCGGATCTCCTCGCGCACCCGGCGCCAGCGCTGGACCGGGCCGGGCAGCCCGAACTCCTCGACGCTGCGCACCATGCGGTCGGCCGCGACCCAGGCCATGACCTTGGAGTGGGTGAAGTGGCGGCGGTCCCCGCGCATCTCCCACAGGCCGTTGTCCGGTTCCTGCCAGCGCGCCTCGAGGTGGTGCATGAGCGCCTTCTGCAGGTTCCAGGAGTCGTCCTCCTTCTCCAGCCCGGCCTGGCGGGCGAGGAAGAGGCTGTCGAGGACCTCGCCCCAGACGTCGAGCTGCAGCTGCCCGGCGGCCTCGTTGCCGATGCGCACCGGCGAGGACCCCTCGTACCCCTTCAGCCACGACAGCTCCATCTCCGGCAGCCGTCGGGTGCCGTCGAGGGCGTACATGATCTGCAGGTCACCCGGGTCGCCCGCGACCGTGCGCAGCAGCCACTCCCGCCAGGCGCCGGCCTCCTCGAGGTGGCCCGAGAGCAGCATGGCCTGGAGCGTGTAGGTGGCGTCGCGCAGCCAGCAGTACCGGTAGTCCCAGTTCCGGGTGCCGCCGAGCTCCTCCGGCAGGGACGTCGTGACGGCGGCCACTATCCCGCCCGTGGGCGCGTACGTCATGGCCTTGAGGACGACGAGGGACCGGGTGACGGCCTCCTCCCAGTGCCCTTCGACCGTCTCGGCGCGGTTCCAGTCGCGCCAGAACTCCAGGGTGTCCTCGAGGGCGTGGAAGGGGTCGGGCCGGTGCGGGGCCTTCTCGTGGCTGCGGCCCCACGTCAGGACGAAGGGGACGCGCTCGCCCTCGCGGACGACGAAGTCGGACACGGAGCTGAGGTCGCGGCCCTCGACCGGGGCGGTGGTCCAGAACCACACCGAGTCCGGGCCGGCGACGGCCTCCAGCTCATCACCGCGGCGGCGCACCCACGGCACGATCGAGCCGTAGTCGAAGCGCAGGGTCAGCTCGGAGGTCATGCGGACCTCGCCCTCGAGGCCCTCGACGACGCGGATCACGTCGGGGTGGTTGCCGCGCGGCGGCATGAAGTCGGTGACGCGGACGGTGCCGTCGGGGGTGTCCCACTCGGTCTCCAGGACCAGCGAGGAGCCCCGGTAGCGACGGCGGGTGCTGCGGGCGCCCCCGCTCGGGCCGAGCCGCCAGCGTCCGGCGTCCGGGGTGTCGAGCAGGGCCGCGAAGCACGCGGGTGAGTCGAAGCGGGGGAAGCACAGCCAGTCGATGGACCCCGTGCGGTCGACGAGCGCCGCGGTGTGGAGGTCACCGATGAGCGCGTAGTCCTCGATCTTGGCCACGTCGCCATCTTCCCCCGTGCGGAGGGTCTGCGTGACCAGATCGCCCGCGTGTCAGCGCAAGTGGCCCTCGGTGACCGAGCGCAGGTGGCCGGTGGAGACGGAGCGCAGGTGACCGGCGGTGATCGTGACCTTGACGGCCGGGGTCTTCACGGTGACGGCGACGGCGGGCTTGGCGGAGGTCTTGACGGGGGCCTTCACGGCGGCCGAGGCGGCCGAGGCGGAGGCCGCCCCACCCAGGAGCAGCGCGCCCGAGACGAGGACGGCGGCGAACGTGCGGTGCTTGGTCACGGTGGTGCTCCCTCTCGTTCGTGCGTCGAGACGGTGCGTCACCGACACTCCAGGCATCGGTCCGCATTCCAGCACGCTTGAGGCGCAGATGGGTAGTCTAGAAGCTACTCTCCGTAATCTTCTAGAGCATTTGAGCGACTCCCGGGCGCCCGGGTCGGGCCGACACCGGGAACGTTCGCAGAGGGTCAGGCGAAGACCAGCTCCATCTCGAGCTCCTCCTCCGTCGGGTCCAGCACGTACGGGACCCGCAGCCCGTTCTCGACGAACCCCCGGCGACGGTAGAACGCCTGGGCCCGCACGTTGCGCTCGTGCACGTGCAGCTTCATGCCCGACGCGCCCGGGGCGGTCCGCGCCCAGGCGAGGACCTCGGTGAGCAGCCGGTCCGCCAGCCCTCCGCCGCGGTGGGCGGGGTCGACGAAGACGGAGACGAGGAAGACGCCCTCGACCGGGTCGGTGTAGGCGCCCATCGTGCCGACCCACCGGTCCGCCGAACCGCCCGCCTCCTCGACGCCGACCACCGTGAAGCTGCCCGGCAGCCAGGTGCGTCGCACCCGGAACCGCCACTCCGCCTCGTCGAGCGTGCGGGCCGTCTCGAGCGTCTCGGCGTACGCCTCGGGGGTGTCGGCCAGCATCCGCAGCCGCAGGTCGCGCCAGCGCTCCCACTCGGGCTCCACGGGCCTGCGCACCTGCACGGTCACGCCCGGCAGCCTACGTCTGGCGGTGGGCCGCCCTGCGTGACAGGCTCACCGCGACAGACGATCGGATCCTCGACGACGAGGCGGTGGGCCGTGAAGCGACGCGTGGCCACGATGACGACGGGCGCGGTGTCGCCCCTGGACGAACTGGAACTGCGCCACGACGGCCACCGGGTCGAACCCGTCGCCGGAACACGCGCGGCCGACCTGGACGTCCGCCGGGTCCTGTTGTGGTGGAGGGGTTTCGAGCACCAGATCCGCACCCGCGCCGAGGAGCTGCACGGCGTCGGCCCGGAACTCGAGGACGGTGCGGCCGCGGCCGACGCGGTGCTGCGCGAACGGACCCCGGAACTCGCCGGCGACGTCTTCGCCGCCATCGCCGTGGGGTTCGGTGCGACGCCCGGCCTGCCGGCGCTCCTGGCCCCCTGGTTCGCCGAGTTCGCCCGGTCGTGCGGCCGCGTCGTCGGCACCCGGGACCTCGCGGACGGGGCCCGGGCGGGACTGGCGGCCGTGCAGCGCGCCGGCGGTCCGGCCCCGGGCGCGGGTTCCCTCGTCGACGCGATGGCCCCCGCCGTCGACGCCCTCGCGGGGGCGGACGTCGCCGACGTCCCGGCCGTCGCCGCCCTCAACGCCGCCTACCGCGCGGCCGCCGACGGCACCCGGCACACCGTCGTCGACGGCACCGTCGATCCGGGGGCGCTCGCCGTGACGTGGTTCTTCGAGCGGGGGACGGTCGTCTGACGCCTCACGCGGCGGTGTTCTCCCGCAGCGGTTTCGACAGGTAGTCGCTGGGGTCGGCGTGCGGCCGCGACCCGCCGTCGTCGAGGAGCTCGACCCACTCGTCGACGACCGGGCCGCCGTCCCAGAGGCGGTAGCCGAGCCGCTCGTACAGGCGCCGGGGTCCGGGGTCGTCGGGATCGACGGCGAGCCCGATGCGCTGGTGCCCGTCGGCGCGGGCGAGGGAGTCGGCGAGGCGGAGGAGCGCCGTCCCGGTGCCCTGCCCCTGCGGGAACGCGGCCAGCGCGTTGACCTCGGCGCAGCCCGGCCAGCGCTCGCGCACGGGTGCGTACTTCGACTGCGCCGTGAGCGAGGCCCGCCCCACGTTCACGCCGTCCCGCCAGGCCAGGAGGTAGTGGCCGCTCCCCTGAGCTTGCACGGCGAACCGCTCGCGGTGGTGGTGGGCCAGGTGCCGGGAGGTCTCCCCCGCCAGCAGCACGGCGAGGTCGTCCTCGGTGCACACGTCGACGCGCAGGCTCACCCGGGCGACGGTACGGACGGGACGTCGCGGTGCCCAGCGGGTTTCGTCGTCGGGGACGCCGCGGCAGCAGACCGGGTCGGGACGCCGACAAAGGTGCTTGCACCTTGAAGGAAACCGGCGTACCGTCGTCTCCAGGCAGTTGAAGATGCAAACACTTCTGGAGGACACCATGGGCTGGTTCGGCGGCAAGGACAAGAACAGCGGCACCACCACGATCGAGGCGCCGGCGCAGACCGGACTGCCCGCGGTTCCCGGCTACCAGGCCGGCACGTGGACGATCGACGCCAGCCACTCCGAGATCTCCTTCACGGTCCGCCACATGGCGGTCAGCAAGGTCCGCGGCCGCCTCGGTTCGGTCTCCGGCGAGATCGTCACGACCGACGAGCCGGGCCGGTCCGCGGTGACCGCCGAGGTCGACGTCACCACCATCACGACGTTCAACGAGCAGCGCGACGGCCACCTCAAGACGGGCGACTTCTTCGCCGTCGAGACCCACCCGACCGCCACCTTCCGCTCGACGTCCCTCGGCCACGACGGCGACGACTTCGTCCTGACCGGCGACCTGACCCTCAAGGGCGTCACGCGTCCCGTCACCCTGACCGTCGAGGTCTCCGGTTTCGGTCCCGACGCCTACGGCGGCACGCGCGCCGGGTTCTCGGCCAAGGGCCAGATCAACCGCCGCGACTTCGGTGTCGAGTTCGACGCCCGCCTCGACAACGGCGGTCTCGTCGTCGCCGACAAGGTCGACCTGGAACTCGACGTCGAGGCCGTCCTCAACGCCTGACCGCGACGGCCGTCAGCGCCGGGGGACCACCCGGCTCAGCACGGTCGACAGCATCGCCGCCCGCGGGGACGTGGCCATCAGCGCCAGGTCCTCCGCGGGCGTCGTCGTCCCGTCGAGGAAACCCAGCACCCGGTGGACGGGGTTGCGGCGGAACAGGTCCACGAAGAACGACGCACCGTCGATCCGACCCGACGTCAGCGCCTCCAGGACGAGGGAGTCCATCAGCAGGTGCCGCCCCCGGTGCGGCGGCGGCAACGTGAGCCCCCGCGGACCGTGCCGCGCGACCTGCGCCACCAGCGCGTCGGCCTGCCGTTGCAGCGTCGTGAACGAGTACCCCGTGGACGGCCGGATCGACCCGGCGTTCGCCCCCCACCGCAGCACCCCGGGTTCGGGGGAGGCGGGGAACCCCGCGTCCGTCATGGGGATGACGCCGCGTTCCTCCGACAGCACCTCGTGCGGTCCGGTCCCGCTGCGCTGCAGGAACTCCCCGAGCCGCTCGCGGTACTGCGCGTCCGTCAGCAGGTGCGCGGAGAACTCCGTGTACTCCACGAGCGCCTCGGTCGGCGACGTCGGCAGCACGTACCCGAACGCCACCCCGCCGGCCGGCTGCGGCGTCCGGAAGTCCATGAGCGTGGCCGTCGCGGGGTCGAACACAGGACGTTCCGCGCGCACGCGGTACCCCAGGAAGTGCTGCCACAGCAGCGTCCGGCCGTCCGTCGGGACGGGCACCGGCCGGGTGTCCACGGCGGGCGACGGCGGCCGTCCCTCCAGCACCCGCTCGTGCACAGCGACCCCCGCCGCGGCGAGCTTCGCCCGGACCGCGCGGTCGAGGTCGGCGGAGTGCAGGCTGCGGTAGCGCCAGGACCCGAGGTCGGCCGTCACGACGGCCCCGTCGGGCGCGACGAGCCGGATGCGCGGCCAGGACGCCGCCACGAGGGCCCCGAACGGCCCGGGACCCGCCGGCCCCCACGTGCTCCACGTGCGGTCGGGGCTGCGGACGTCGGCCGCGGCGGGTGCTTCGACCACCTCGAACGGGACCCCCGCGTCGACCATGCGCCAGGCGAGGCTGGCCCCGGCCGCGCCGAGCCCGACCACGGTGAGTCTGGCCTCCCCGTGATCCACGGGCCTAGTGTTCGGCACGGCTTCCACACACACCGGAGGGACGGGCCATGAAGATCGTCAACGGGTTCAAGGACTTCATCCTGCGGGGCAACGTCATCGACCTCGCGGTCGCCGTGGTCATCGGGGCCGCGTTCTCGGGGATCATCAACAAGGTGGTCGAGGGGCTCATCAACCCCATCATCGCGGCCATCGGCGGATCACCGAACCTCGACGGCGCCTGGGTGATCCCGCTGCGCACGATCGACGGCGAGACGATCGGCATCCAGGTGGGCACCATCGTGGGCGCTGTCCTCAACTTCCTCATCATCGCCGCCGCGGTCTACTTCATCATCGTGATCCCCGTGAACCGCCTGCTCGCCCTCCGGAAGAAGGGGCAGGTCGCCGAACCGAAGGCTCCCACCGAGGACATCCTCCTGCTCACCGAGATCCGCGACCTCCTTGCCCGGCAGACCGGTGGCACCACCCCGACGCTCGACACCAAGTAGTCACGAGGCGCTCCGGGACGGCCCTCGACCGGTTTCAGCGGTCGAGGGCGTCCCGTCCCGGAACCGGTGCGGCGACGACCCGCCCCTGGGCGACCGTCGTCAACCAGCGCACGACGTCGGCGGGTGGCAGCGGGCGGGCGTGCAGGTACCCCTGCGACTCGTCGACGTCGAGGCGGTGCAGCACCGCGCGGGTCGCCTCGTCCTCGACGCCCTCCGCGACGACGCGCAGGCCGAGGCGGTGCGCGAGCGCCACGGTCGCCTCCACGATCTCCGCGGTCCGCGGTTCGCTGAGGACGCGGATCGTGAACGCGCGGTCCAGCTTGAGCTCCGTGGCGGGCAGGTCGGTGAGGTACGCGAGCGAGGAGTACCCCGTCCCGTAGTCGTCGATGCTCAGCTGCACACCCCGCCGCGTGAGCGCGTGCGTGACCTCCAGCGCGAGGTCGGGGTCGGCCATGAGCGTCGTCTCGGTGACCTCCAGCACGAGGCGTCCCGGCGTCAGACCGCTGTGCGCCAGCACCTCGTCGACGAGCGGCAGCAGCTCCGGGTGCGCGAGGCAGCTCGCGGAGACGTTGACCGAGATCCGCAGCGGCACCCCGTCGTGGCTCCAGCCCGCGGCCTCGGTGGCGGCCCGGCGCAGGACGTGGCCCGTGAGCAGCTGCATGAGGCCGAGCTCCTCGACGAGGGGCAGGAACACCAGCGGCGGCAGCAGCCCGCGGGTCGGGTGCTGCCAGCGGACGAGGGCCTCCACGCCGACGACGCGACCGCTCGTGAGGTCGATCTGCGGCTGGTAGTGCAGGACGACCTCGCGGCCCATCCGGCCGTGGCCGGAACGGACGAGCCGGCGCACCTCGTCCGCGAGCCCGGCGCGTTCGCGCAGCCGCGCGTCCACCTCGGAGTCGTAGACGCTGACGCCACCGCCGGCCGTCTTGGCCGAGTACATGGCGGTGTCCGCCTGGCGCAGCAGGCGGTCCGGGTCGACGGCCCCGGCCAGGCCGGAGCGGACCCCGACCGAGATGCCGATCTCGGCGTCCGTGACGACGGCGTCGTGGACGGCGCGGCCGATGCGGGCGGCCTGGCACTCGTCGCGGCCCGGCAGCAGGACGGCGAACTCGTCGCCCCCGATGCGCGTCAGCACGGCGTCGGCGGGCAGCGCCTTCCGGGCGGCCGCGACGACGCGGCGCAGCAGGTCGTCGCCGGCGTGGTGGCCGTGCCGGTCGTTGACCTCCTTGAAGTGGTCGACGTCCAGCAGGAGCAGCGCGGCAGACCGACCGTCGTCGACGAGGACGTCGAGCTCGCGCAGCAGGGCCCGGCGGTTGCCCGTGCCGGTCAGCTCGTCGGTGAGGGCCTGCTGCCGGGACTCGGCGAGGTGGGCGAGCTCGCGCACGAGGTGCACCATCCGCACGCTGATCCCGAGGATCGCCGCGATCGCGTACCAGGAGACCTCCCACCCGCCCTCGTGGTCGTTCAGCCCGAGCGCGGCGACGGCGACGGCGAGCACGACCAGCGCGCCGATCGCGGGGGCCTGGCTGGTGGCCGCGACGGGCGTGGTGCGGCGGGGCAGCGTGGACGCGACGGCGACCGCGACGCAGGCCGCGGTCCAGCCGGTGAGGGCCCGGGCCCCCTCCACCTCGTGCAGGCCGTGCCCGCGCAGCCCTGCACTGAGGACGATGAGGCCGGCGAGGGTGAGCAGCACCAGCCACATCCGCGGGTCCCGGACCAGGCCGCCGATGACGGCCACCGCCGCGCACGTGCCGAGCAGGATGACCAGGCAGGCCACCGTGAGCATCCACACCTGCACGCCGAGCGTCGGCCAGGTCGGGGGCAGGATCCCGAACCACTGCTGCGCGACGAGGCCCGCCGCCGTCAGGGCCAGGACGGCGCTGAGGCCGTTGAGCCAGTCGCCGGGGTCGGAGACGTACGTGCGGAAGCGGTTCCACCGCACGAGCCCACCGTAGACGAGCGGTGAGGCGGCGACGACCGTCACGCCCTGCAGGGGGCCCGGCCAGGAGTCGGTGACCGCCCCGACGACGGGGGCCACGGACAGCACCGCCACCGCGGCGGCCCACCAGCGCCAGACCGACGCCTCCCGGCGGCCGGTGAGCAGCAGCACGGCGATGGCCGCGGCCTGCGCGACGCACAGCAGCACGTGGCGGACCGTCCCCGTCCCCGACAGGACCGCGGCGAGCACCGTCAGCACGGCGGCGGCCGCGACGACGCGCGCGGCGACCGAGGTGTGACGGGGGTTCACCCACGAGGCATCGGCCGCCGCAGGCCCCGACTGGCTGCGCCGTTCGGGTCGGGGATGCGCTCTCCCGCCCCGCGGGGGTTCAGCGCAGGTGGAGCACGCGCAGGGTCCGCAGCCGGTTCAGCGCCGCCGCCACCTCGTGCCGACGCGGGACCGCGACGTCCGCGGGCGCACCGTCCGTCCACTGCGCCGTGGGGCCGGCCAGGTCCACGTCGAGCCGGTCGAGCACCTCCGCCAGCGACCGCTGACCGTCGAGGTGGCCGGCCGCGACGGCGTGGTCGAGCGCGAGACCGGCACCCGTCACCTGCCCCGGGTCGGTGAACTGCCGGACGGCCCGCACGTCGACGTCCTGCTCCCCCAGGCGCAGGGTGTCGGTGCCGACGGCGGACACGCGCCGGCGTCCGCGGGCGGTGGTGTCGACGCTGCGCGGGTCCGGGACGCGGCCCCGCACGGGCGGGAACGTGCCCGCCTCGGCGACCCGGCCCGTGGGGCGGGCGGCGACCTCGCGGGCCCGTCCGGTGACGTCGCTGCAGCGGTAGGACTCCAGCAGCAGGACGCGGTCGGCGACGTCGAGGTAGTCGCCGCTGGAGCCCACGACGAGCACGGTCGACACCCCGTGGTCGTCGGCGAGGGACCGGACGAGGTCGACGAAGGGGTTCAGCGGTTCGGACGCCTTCGCCACGAGCTCCTGCATGCGGGCGTCGCGGACCATGAGGTTCGTCGCGGCCGTGTCCTCGTCGAGCAGCAGCACGCGCGAGCCGGTCTCCAGCGCCTCCAGCGTCGCGGCGGCCTGGGACGTCGACCCGGACGCGTCGGCCGTGGAGAAGTCCCGCGGGTCGACGCCACCGGGCAGCCCGCTGACGAACGCGCCGACGTCGACGCGGGTCACGGCCCGGCCGTCCTCCGCGCGGACCGCGACGGCCCCGGGGTCGGTGACGACGAGTTCACGGCCGTCGCCGGGCACGTGGTCGTGGACCCCGGCCTCCAGCGCGCGCAGCAGCGTGGACTTGCCGTGGAAACCCCCGCCGACGAGGACGGTCACGCCCCTCGGCAGGCCCGTGCCCGCGGTCCGGCCGCGGTGGGGCAGGTCGACCTCCACGCGCAGGGACGGCGGGGAGGAGAACGGGACGGCCCCGGGCAGGGGACGGTCGTCGACGCCGCTGGCCCGCGGCAGGACCGCGCCGTCCGCCACGAACGCGACGAGCCCCAGCCCCGGCAGCTGCGACCGCAGGTGGTCGGCGTCCTCGACGGCGTCGCAGAACGCGCGGGCCGTGTCGAGGTCCACCCCGAGGACGTGACGCGCGACGACGTCGGGCAACGTCCCGGCGAGGTCCGCGGCGGCGCTGCGCCCGTCGATGCGGCGCCGCGGCCCGGGCAGCGGGTAGGCGAACCGCAGGACGACGGACCCGTCCGCGGCCACCTCGCAGCTGCTGCGCTGCACCACCTCCTGCCCTCCGGCGTCCACGCGGAACGGCCCCCGGGCCGCGCGGGCGGAGCGAGCGAGGAACGAGGCGAGGGCCCGGCGGCGGACCGGGGAGACGAGGCCGAGGCCCGCGAACGGCGTCCGCGGGCAGTGGACCTCCCACCGCGAGGGCGGGGCGAAGGGATCGGCCTGGCCGTGCCGCAGGGTCGCCGTCGCGCCGTCCCGCAGCGGCCAGGGTCGGCCGGTCAGCGTCCGGTACCGGGCGTACGGCGCTCCGTCGAGGCGTTCCAGGGTGTCCTGGAGGGTGTCGCGAGGTCCGGCCACCGGGGCACCCTACGCAGCGTCCGTCCGGGTGGCCCACGTCAAGTCCTGGCCTCGGGTACCGATGCTCAGACGATGACGGACGTGACGGTCGACGGGGGCGAGGACACCGCCACCCTGTTGCGCCGTTCCGAGGAGGCGCGCACCCGCGGGGAGTACCGCGAGGGGCGGCGCATCGCCGAGCACGTCGTCGTGCGGGCCACGGCCGAGGGCGACGACTGCGCGCTCGCCGAGGCGTTGCGCCTCGTCTGCAACCAGGCCGTCCGCCTGGGGGACCTCGAGGACGCGGCGCGCGCGGGCGCGGAGGCCTTCGTCGTCGCCGACCGCGTCGGGGACGTGCCCGGCCAGGTCGAGGCCCTGAACCTGCTCGCGTTCTCCTACCTGCAGCTCGCGCTGTTCGACGAGGCGCTCGACGCGATCGAGCGCAGCACCGCCCGCGTCGTGACGCTCGTCGATCCCGACCTGCGCTCGGCCACGTTCAACCGGGCCGGGACGATCCGCTCCGCGATGGGCGACTTCGACGACGCCGGGGAACTGTTCGAGCGGGCCACGCGGGAACTGTCCGGTCAGGACGTCTCGAGCGAGACGCGGTTCTGCCTACTGACGAACACCGCCGACCTCGTCCTGAACCGTGCGTACTCGGGGGGCCTCGTCCCGGCCGAGGACCTGCGGCGCGGGGTCGAGCGGTCGTGCGAATCGCTGGTCCTGGCCGAGGAGGTGGGGAACCCCTACCGGCAGGCCCTGACGTTGCTCAACCGCGGCAGCCTCACCACCTACCTCGACGACCCCGTCCCCGCGACCCGCGACCTGGAGGCCTCCCGGGAACTGTCCCGCGCCCACGGCTACCGGAGCCTGGAACTCGGCGTCCTCGAGGCGTACGCGATGGACGCGCTGCGCCGCAAGGACTTCGCGGCCGCAGCACCGTTGTTCGACGAGGTCGCGCGGACCGCGGACGAACTCAACGACGCGACCGTCCTCGTCCGCGCCCAGGAACTCCTGGCCCGCTGCCACGAGGAGCTCGGCGACTTCCGCGGCGCGCTGGAGGCCTACCGCCGGTTCCACGAGCTCGAGACCCGGCAGCGCACCGAGACCGCCGAGGTCCGCGCCCGGTTGCTGACGCAGACCGTGGAACTGCAGCAGTTGCGCTCGCACGCCGAGACGCTGGACCGGCAGGCGCACGAGGACACGCTGACGGGACTGCGCAACCGCCGGTCCTTCGACGCGGCGCTGCCCGCTCTGCTGGCCGGGGCGGGCGACGGCGACCGCGTGTGCGTCTGCCTCCTGGACGTCGACCACTTCAAGGTCGTCAACGACACGTTCGGCCACGGCGTCGGCGACGAGGTGCTGCGCCGGCTCGGCGCACTGCTGCGCGAGGACGTCCGGCAGCAGGACCTGCTCGCCCGCATCGGCGGGGAGGAGTTCGCGCTCGTCTGCGTGCTGCGGGGCTCCGCGTCCTCCGGCGGCCTCGTCGACGGGGTGCGACGGCGGCTGGACCGGGTGCGGCGCAAGGTGGAGCAGGCCGACTGGGGTCAGACCGCGGACGGGCTGCACGTGACCGTCTCCCTCGGCGCGGTCGTCGCCGTCCGCCCGGACCCCGGCAGCGGCACCGAACTCCTGCGCCAGGCCGACCAGCTGCTCTACGCCGCCAAGGCGGCCGGTCGCAACCGCGTCGTCGCGCGCCCGCTCAGCCGCTGCTGAGGACGTCCTCGAGGCTGCGCGGTTCCCGGCCCGTGACCGTCCGGACGGCGTCGCTGACGGAGGCGAGTTCCCCGGCCGCGATCGCCGTGTACGTGCTGACCCAGCCGTCGACCATCCACCGCGGGGCACCGGACCCGGCACGGGAGGCGTAGGCCTCCTCGACGGTCTCGTCGACGAACTCGACCGGGATCCCGCGGACCCGCGCGATGGTCGCGGCCACCTCTGCGAACGAGAGGGCCTGCGGCCCGGTGAGGTCGTAGCTGCGCCCACCGTGCGCCTCGTCGAGCACGGCGGCCAGGGCCACCTCCGCGACGTCCGCGCGCGCTACCGCCGAGACCCGGCCGGTGCCGGCCGGACCGCGCAGGGCGCCGTCGCCGACGAACTCCGGCAGGACGTCGAGGTAGAAGTTGTCGCGCAGGAACGTCGTGGTGAACCGCGCGGCGGTCAGCAAGTCCTCCGTCGCCGCGTGGTCGCGGGCGAAGGTGAAGGTGCTCGTGGGGGACGCGCCGAGGAACGAGGTGTAGACGACGCGCCGCACCCCGGCCGCGGCGGCCGCCTCGACGACCGTGCGGTGCTGGTCGAGGCGGTCGGCGTGCTCGGCGCCGGAGACGAACAGCAGGACGTCGGCGCCGTCGAACGCGTGGCGCAGCGCCTCGCCGTCGTCGTACGTCGCGACCCGCACGTCGGCGCCGTCGAGGTCGGGGGCGCGGCGCGGGTCCCGGACCACGAGGCGCTGCGGGGCGCCGGCGGCGGACAGCCCGCGGGCCACCCGGCCCCCGACCTGGCCGGTGGCGCCGGTGACGGCGATGAGTCCCATGGGGCCACCCTCCCACCGCGGCTCACACGGCGCGGGGTGTGGTGCGCGCGAACTCCTGCACCTGCGCGAGGTCGAGGATCCCGGCGTCCGAGCCCAGCCCCGTCGCGACGAGGCTGCCGCAGGCCAGGCCCCGTTCGGCGGCCGCGTGCAGGTCGAGGCCGTCGAGCAGCCCGGACACGAAACCCGCCGTGAGTGCGTCGCCGCAGCCGGTGCTGTCGACCACGTCGACGGCGTACGCGGGCAGGACCGTCCCCGGTTCCCCGCGCCGGGCCACGTGGACGCCCTCGCCGCCGAGCGTCAGCAGCGTCGTGCCGACCCCGCGGTCGTGGAACCACGCGGCGATGTCGTCGTGGGCGTCCTGGCCGGTGATCCAGCCGGCCTCCTCCACGTTGGGCAGGAGGTAGTCGGTGTGCGGCAGCACCGGGGCGAGCAGTTCCTGCGCGTCGGGGCGGGGGCTGGCCAGGAGGTCGACCGTCGTCGTCAGCCCCAGCTCCTTCGCGCGGCGCAGGATGCGGCCGGCCGGTTCGCCGTCGACGCCGGGCAGGACGAAGAGCCCGCCGAGGTGGAACACCTGCGCCCGGGCCACCACGTCCCACGGGACGTCCTCCTCGCGCAGCCCCGCGTTCGCGCCGATGACGTGCAGCGCCGGGCGGGACCCGTCCGCGCGGATCGGCAGCAGGCTCGCCGACGTCTGCAGCTCGGGGTCGGTGACGAGGTGGGAGACGTCGACGCCGTAGCCGGTCATCGTGGTGCGGACGAACTCACCGATGGTGTCCGCGCCGACCCGTCCCACCGTCGCGACGTCCACCCCGAGCTTGGCGAGGTTCACCGACGGCGCCGCCGCGGTCCCGGCCACCGTGAAGCGGATCTGCTCGAGGATCGCGAGCTGCTGCCCCGGCGGGACCTGGGTGAACGGCCAGCCGAGCGCGTCGGCGATGTGCGCCCCGAAGGAGACGACCTGCGGCATCGAACGTTCCTCCCGTCCCCGACGGTCCCCGACGACCGCGCGTGATCACGCAGTCTCCGAGGTCGGCCACGCCCCGCGCAACCGGCTGCTCACCCGTGCACGCCTGTGGACAGCCGCCCCTCCCCTGTGGACGACGGGCCGTGCGGGGTGGGGCTCGTCGTCACGACGGGCTCATAGGTTCGGCCCTTCGTCACAACGATCCCGACCCCCTGCGCGCCGGACGTGACGGTGCGCGAGGCGGGGTGACTCACCGTCGAGGCGGGCCGGAGGGGTCAGGGGGCGAGGACGACCACGACGGCCGGGTCCGCGCCGTCCCAGCTGGCCGTCAGCGTCTCCCCCGCGGGCACCTCTCCTCCGAGCACCCGCAGGACGAGCAGGCGACCGTGGCCGGTGTCGACCGTCGTCACCGTGCCCTCGGTACCGACCCTGACGTCGGTGACGGACGGGGAGTCGGCCGCGGACCCGCTGCCCTGGGCGAACCCCTCCTTCGTCCTGGGCTCGAAGCGCCCGTCGACGGCCGTCCGGAGGTCGGCCTCGTGCCCGCCCGTGGCGATGGCGCGGCGCGTCGTGTCCGCCCAGACGGGGTCGCCGACGGCGTCGTACACCCACCGCCGCCCCAGCACGGAGTGGTCCATCTCCGTCACGAGGAACTCCTCGGCCCCGGCCAGGGGCGCACCGCGGTAGGTCAGCGGGACGGTCAGGACCGTCCCGTCGCCCGTGCGGACGAGGAGCGTCTCGACCCCCACCTCACCGGCCGGGTCGTCGAACCGGAACCGCCCCACGACGACGGCCTCCCCCTCGGACGCGGGCGCCCAGGGCTGCGACGGCAGCCAGGCGACGACCGCCTCGCGCTTGGTGGGGGTCAGCGTCGCGCGGTGGATGACGGCCATGGCCCGAACCTACTCGCGGGACTCACGCGGGGAGTTGGCCGTAGACCCGGCCGACGGGCAGGCGCACCACCCGGCGCCGGTCCCGCACCATCGCCCGGCGGTAGTCGTCCCAGTCCGGGTGCTCGCCTGCGAGCGCCCGGTACAGGTCGACGAGTTCCTCGACGGCCTCGTCGTCCTCGCGCTGCGCGACGGCGGACAGGCTCGCGTCCCCCTCGACGACGACCCAGCTCCAGAAGTCGTCGCTGGTGACGTGCAGGCTGGCCCGCGGGTCGCGTTCGAGGTTGCGCGCCTTGGCGCGGTCGGCGGTCACCGAGATCCGGACGAGCCGGCGGACGGGGTCGTAGTGGTGGGTGACGTTGGACAGCTGCGGTCGGCCGTCGCGCTTGAGCGTCGCGAGGACGCTGTTGCGGGTCGAGCCGACGAGGTCCAGGAGGGCGTTCTCCGTCGTGACGTCTGCCATGGGGGTGCAAGCCCCGGCCGTCCCGGGTTTCTTCCGCCCTCGACACGACGGCTCGCCGCTGCTGCACTGGGCCGGGTGTCCGACACCGCCGTGACCGGTCTCCCCCTGGCCCGCCTGCACAAGTTCGTGCTGCGCCCCGGTGACCTCGTCGACGTCGACGGCGCGCTGCAGGACGACGGCGGGACCGTGCTGCTCCTGCCGTTGGGTGACGACGACGGCCCGAAGGCCGGCGAACCCGTCGGCGCCGGCGTCCCGATCCGGCTCCCTGCGGACTCGACGGCCGCACCGGCGGAGGTGGTGACGGTCGTCGGTCAGTGGACGGGCACGGAGATCGTGGCGGCCTACGTGCAGACCGCACCCACCCCGCGGACGCTGCGCCGACTGACGCGGACCCGCGCCCGCGAGCCCCGCCTGCCTCGCCCCCCGGCGAACGAGGGGCGCGCCGCGATGGACTTCCTCGTCAGCGACGACGTTCCGGACGGGCTTCTCGTCGCCTTCGGCAGCGAGGTCCAGGAGGACGGGTCGGACCTGGAGCTGGCCTGGTTCACCCTCGTCACGCCACCGGTGGCAGAGCGGCTGGTGGACGTTCCGCCCGAGCAGCTCGCCGTCGACGTCTGGCTCGTCCCGGCCCGACCGTCCTGAACGTCAGTGCCCGCCCGGGTGCCCGCTGGAGATGACCCGGCCGCCGTCGCCGTCGCTGTTCGGGACGAAGTTCCCCAGCGGCATCCGCGGGGGTTTCCGGCGATCGGCCACGACGAGCGAGACCACCCCCCACACCCGGCGCAGCACGCGCAGGGCAAGGGGCGATCGGCGCTGGGGGGAGTTCTCGGTCACGTCCTGATCGTGGCACTCCCGGCCGGTCGGCCGGAGCCGTTCTCACCGGTTGCGCACCAGCAACCACAGGAGCAGCGGTGCGCCCGCCGCCGCGGTGACAAGCCCGACCGGCACCGGTTGCGGGAACGCGGTGCGTGCCACCAGGTCGGCGAGGAGGACGGCGAGCGCGCCGACGACGGTCGCTCCCCCGACGGGTGGCCCGGCCGTCCGGAACACCACCTGAGCAAGCTGCGGGGCCGCGAAGGCGACGAACCCCACCGGCCCGGCGACGGCCGTCGCGGCGGCCGCGAGCACGACGGCCAACGCCAGCAGGAGCACCCGCGCCCGCCCGACCCGCACGCCCAGGGCTGCGGCCGTCACGTCGTCCAGGCGGAGCACGTCGAGGGTCCGCGCCGACGCCGCGAGCAGGACCAGCGCGACCCCCACGACGGCGGCGACGGTCGGCAACCGGTCGGGGTCGACGTCGTTGAGGGATCCCGTGAGCCAGCGCAGCGCCTGACCGAGGTCGGGCAGGTCGGCGCGCAGCAGCGTCCAGGACGTCGCGGCGCCGAGACCGGCGTTGACGCCGAGCCCGACGAGGACGACGCGACGGGCCGTGATCCCGTCCTTCCACGCCAGCAGCAGCACGACCGCGGCGGCGGCTGCAGCGCCCACCGCGGCCGCGGCGACGGGACCCGCCGCGGCGACCGCACCCCCGAGGCCGCCGACGCCGAGCAGTCCCACCACGACGGCGCACGAGGCCCCAGCGGTGACCCCGACGATGTCCGGGCTCGCCAACGGGTTGCGCAGCAACGACTGCGTCACGGCTCCGGAGGCCCCGAGGGCGGCACCGACGAGGACGGCCGTGACGGCTCGCGGCGCGCGCAGCTCGAGGACGAGGAACTCCAGGCCGGGCGACGCCGAACCCGTGAGGGCGGCGAGGACGTCGGCGGGCGCGAGCACCCGCTCCCCGAGGGCGATCGCCGCGACGCACCCCACGAGCACCGCGACCAGCAGGACGACCCAGACGACCAACCGGAGGGCCGACCGCCCTCGCGGACGGACCGGCGGCGGCGCGAGCACCGGCGCGCTCACCGGTCGAGCCTGCGCGCGAGCGCGACGAACACGGGCGCACCGAGGACGGCGAGCACGATCCCGACGGGGAGTTCGGAACTGCTGAGCAGCACTCGGCCCGCGACGTCCGCGACGGTGAGCAGCACCGCCCCGGTCAGCGCCGACAGCGCGAGCGTCGCGACCGGCCGGGCGGCGGCGAGGAACCGGGCCAGGTGCGGGGCGAGCAGTCCCAGGAACCCGAGGGTTCCGGCGGCCGCGGTCGCCGCCGCGGCGAGCAGGACGACGGCGGCCAGCCCCACGGCCCGGTCCCGCCGGACGCGGCGGCCGAGCGCGGCGGCGAGGTCGTCCCCGAGTTCCAGGGAGGACAGCGCGGGGGCCGTGACGGCGGCGGCCAGCACCCCGAGGACGAGGACGGGGGCGATGCCGGTCAGGACACCGAGGTCGCGCGCTGCGAGCGTGCCGGCGCTCCAGAACTGGAACGAGCGCAGGGAGTCCTCGTGCAGCAGCAGGACGACCGTCGTCGCCGCCCCGAGGAGAGCCGAGACGACGGACCCGGTGAGCACGAGCGTCGTCACGGGTTCCAGCGACCGGACCCGGCTCGTCAGCCCCAGGACGACCGCCCCGACGACCACGGCGCCGAGCACCCCGCACCAGACGTAGCCCGCCGGCGACCGCACCCCCAGGTACGCCATCGCCACGACGACGCCCAGGGACGCCCCGGCGTTGACCCCGACGAGTCCGGGGTCGGCCAGGGGGTTGCGCGTCAGGGCCTGCGTCAGCGCCCCGGCGAGCCCCAGCGCGGCCCCGACGACGACGGCGAGGACGGTGCGGGGAACCCGCAACCCCCGCACCACGGCGTCGACCGCGGGTTCCCCGTTCCCCCGCAACGAGTTCCAGACGTCCGACACGGGGAGCGGCCGCGACCCCACGAGCAGACTGGCCCCGGCCGCCAGCACCAGCACCGCGGCGAGGACACCGACCGCGGGGACCAGCCGGGGTCGCGCGGCCACCGGGGCGACGCGCTGCAGCAGGTCACTCGTCATGCGAGTCCCCCGGCTCGTCCTCGTGGTGGTCGTGGTTGCGCGTACCGCGCCGCCAGTAGCCGTCGACGTCGTAGGAGTCGCGGTCCAGCCGGAGGTCGCGCGAGAGGTACCGGCGGGCGGGTTTGATCGAGATCGCCTCGCCGGCGACCCACACGTACCCCGTTCCGGCGGGCAGTTCCGCGGCCCGCAACGCGTCGACGAGCAGGGTCGTCGTCCCGGCGGGGGCGGCGCCGCGGTGGAGCCAGTGCAGGTCGAGGTCCGCGGCCGACGCCAGGGGGATCTCGTCGGCGGCGTCGCTCACCTCGACGAACGCCGTCACCGGAACTCCGGGGCGCAACCCCTCCACCCACCGGGCCAGCGCGGGCAACGCGGTCTCGTCCGCGGCGAAGACGTACCAGTCGGCGACGTCCTTGACGAGGAACGCCCCGCGCGGTCCGAGGGCGGCGATCCGGTCCCCGGGTCGGGCCGCGCCGGCCCAACGGCCGGCGACGCCGTGGTCGTGCAGCACGAAGTCGACGTCGAGGAACGGACCCGAGGGGTCGAAGGCGCGGACGGTGTAGTCGCGGTGCACGTGCGCGCCGGAGTTCCAGCGCCCGTCCTCCCCCACGACCGGGACGTTCGGGGAACCGTCGGCGGCCCGGTCGAAGAACAGCTTGAGGTGGTCCTCTGGCGCGACGGTCGGGAACCCGTGCAGGTCCTCGCCCGTGAACCGGACGCGGACCATCCGCGCGGCCAGGCGCGTCACCCCGTGCACCTCCAGGACGCGGGGGACGAGGTCGAACCAGAACTGGGCGGTCCGCTCGTTCTCGACGTCGGCCGTGAAACCGGACACGGTCGTGGGGGTGCTCACCGGGACTCCTGGAAGTTCTCGAGGGTTTCAGACGGGTTCTCGGGCGGGTTCTCGGACGGGTCCAGACCCGAGACGTGCCGGCGCAGCTCCGGCCGGGTCAGCAGCAGGGCCAGCGTGGCGACGGCCGCGAACACGCCGCCGACGGCGATGACGGGGGACGTCCCCAGCGCCCGGGCACCCACCGCGAGCAGCGGCCCGCCGAGGGTGTCGCCCACCGTCACCTGGGCCGACCAGATGCTCTGCACCCGGCCGCGCAACCGGTCCGGGGTGCGTTCGGCCAGGACCGTGAACCGGAGGACCTCCCCGACCACGTCGGTGATCCCGACGACCGTCATGGCGACGACGGCGAACCACACCCCGGGGGCCAGGCCGAAGGCGGCCACGGCCAGCGCGGACACCGCGGGGACGACGACGAGCAGGACCCCGGTGCGCCGTACGCGCGGGATCCACCCGCTGCAGATCCCGGCGACCAGGGCGCCCGCCGCGGGCGCGGCGTACACGAGCCCGACCGCCTCGGGGCCGCCGCCGAGGTCGTCGCCCACGAACTCCGGCACCAGCACGTGCGGGGAGGCGAAGAAGATCTGCAGGAAGCCGATGAGCAGGACCGCACCGACGACGCGGTCGGCGCGCGCGAACGCGAAACCCTCCCGCAGGTCCGCCACCGCCCGCCCCGCGGCGGACCGGCGGGGACCGGCGTCCGGCGCGGACCGCGCCGGCACCACGGGGTCGAGGCGGAACAGGACGAGCCAGGACACGGCGCTCACGACGACGACGGACCAGTACACGGCGGCCGGCCCCCCGGCCCCGGTGACGAACCCCGCGACGAGGGGCGCGGCGACCGAGCCCAGGTCGAGGCAGAGCGCCATGAGCGCTCCCGTGGCGGGCAGCATCGACGGCGGCACGACGGCCGGCACGGCCGCCCCGAAGGCGGTGGCGCCCACCGCCCCCGTGGCGCCGTCCCAGACGGCGAACACGTAGAGGACGGCGACCGACGGGTGGTCGGCGGTGGCGTTGAGCGCGAGCACGACGAACCCGACGACGGCGAGCGCCCGGCTGACGAGGACGACCCGCCGGCGGTCCACCCGGTCGGCCAGCACACCTCCCGCGAGGGACCCGGCGAGGGTCGCGACCCCGAGGACGGTGTTGACGGCGGCCACCTGCAGGGACGACCCGGTGAGGTCGTAGGCCTGCACCGAGAGCACGACGGCCAGCATCCCCAGCCCGAACACCGAGACGAGGCGGCCGGTGAACAGCAGGCGGAACTGCCTGCTCTCCCGCAGCGGGGTGAGGTCGACGGCCCACCCGGACAAGTCGAGGAAGCGGCTCACGCGGGGGTTCTCGGGGTGATGTCGGTCCAGTGCTCGTCGACGTAGGTGAGCGCCGCGTCCCGGCGCACCGGGCCGTGCACGACCGTCCACCCGGCGGGGACCTCGGCGAACACGGGCCACAGGCTGTGCTGGCCGGCCTCGTTGACGAGCACGCGGAAGTCGGCGTCGGGGTTGTCGAACGGGTTCATCGCGTCTCCTGGGTGCTGCGGGGGTGGTCGGTGCGCCCGGCGAGGGCGGCGGTGGTGAACGGGGTGAGGAGGCGGGCGACCTGGTCGGACCCCGCGGGTGAGGTGATCGCGGTGTGGACCACGTCCACCGTGCGCAGCTCGACGGGCCGTCGGCAGAACGGTTGCCACGCATCGCGTTCGGCCTCGAGGTCGGCGGTCGTGGGCACCCGGCCGGTGCGGTGGCCGGGTGCCGTGCTCGCCACCAGCAGGACGGGAGCGGCGACGGGGCGCGGCTCCGCGGTGCCGAGGACCGACGCGGAGTGCACGGCGGAGCGCACGATCCGGTCGAGTTCGGGACGCCCGAACCCGGCCAGCACCCCACTGCCTTCGGCGAGGAACGCCAGCACGTCGTCGGGGTCGTGGGGCGGGGTGAGCCAGTCGGGCCGCTCCCGCAGGGACAGCGTCAGCAGGTACTCCATTGCCTCCTGGTCGGCGCCCACCGGGTCGGGCACCTCGACGCCCACGGGCAACACGCCGCCGGGGGCTCCCGGGTCCAGCAGCGTGAGGGAGGCGAGGTCGACGCCCCGCTCCTCCAGTCGCGAGGCGAGGACGTGCGCGAGGTGGGCGCCGAAGGAGAACCCGACGAGGTGCACGGGCTCGCCCGCGGTACCGGCCAGGACGTGGGGGACGAGCAGGTCGGCGAGCCCGTCGAGCGTCGTCGGCAGGGCCGCGACCTCGGCGGGGTCGGCGGCCAACGCGGGCGACTGCAACGCGAGGACCCGTTGCGCCCCGGGCAGTCGCGACGCCAGGGCGGCGAACGTCCAGCCGAGCCCCAGGAGCGGCGGGACGCAGACGACGGTGCCCCGCGCGGTGTCCTGGCCGCCCAGCGGCAGCAACGGTCCCCACGGGTCCGCCTGCGGCCGGTGCAGCGCGTCGAGCAGGCCGGCGGGGGTGGGGTTCGCCAGGACGGCGGCCACCCCCACCCGGGTTCCGAGCCGGTCGGTCAGCAGCGCCGCGAGGCGCATCGCCAGCAGCGAGTGCCCGCCCGCGGTGTGGAAGTCGTCGTCCGCCCCGAACCGCGGCAGGCCGAGCACCTCCGCGAACGCGGCGCAGACGGTCTCCTCCTCGGCCGTGCGGGGCGCGCGGCCCGTGGCGGTGAGGTCCGGGACGGGCAGGGCGGCGACGTCGAGCTTGGAGTTCACGGTCAGCGGCAGGTCGTCGACGACGACGAGCGCGGCCGGGACCATGTGCTCGGGCAGGTCCCGGCGCAGCCGCTCGGTGACCTCGCCCAACCGATCGCTGAGGTCCGGCGCGGCGGCGACGACGTACCCGACGAGGAGGGGGTTCCCGCCCGGCGCCGGGCGCACCACGACGGCGGCCCGGGCGACGAGCACGTCGCGGGCCACGGCCGCGGCGACCTCCCCGGGTTCGACGCGGAACCCGCGGACCTTGACCTGGGTGTCGCTGCGGCCGTGGAAGTCGAAGCTCCCGTCGGGGCGGCGGGAGACGACGTCACCGGTGCGGTACATGCGCCGGCCGGGCGGTCCCCACGGGTCCGCGACGAACCGTTCGGCGGTCAGGGCGGGGGCGTCGTGGTACCCGCGGGCCAGCCCGGCACCGGCGATCCACAGTTCCCCGGGAACCCCGTCGGGCACCGGCCGCAGCGACGTGTCGAGGACGCGGACGTCGGTGCCGTCGACGGGCCGGCCGACGGTCGGGGTGGCGCTCTCGGCGGTGCCGCCGCCGAGCGTGTTGATCGTGTACTCGGTGGGGCCGTACAGGTTGTACCCCTCCGTCCCGGGGGCGTCCCGCAACGCGTTCCACACGTCCGGGCCGACGGCCTCCCCACCCAGCAGCACGAGCCGGGGCCGGTGACGCCCGGCGTCCAGCAACCCCGCCGCCAGCAGCGCCGAGGCCACCGACGGCGTGACGTTGAGGACGTCCACGCGGTGTTCGTCGACGAGAGCGGCCATGAGGGCGGGGTCGCGGCGCACCTCCTCGGACAGCAGGTGGACCTCGTGGCCGTCGAGCAGCCAGAGCAGTTCCTCCCACGACATGTCGAAGGCGAACGAGATGGCGTGCGCCACGCGCCAGGGTTCCGCACCGGGCGCAGCGCCCGCGGGCTCGAAGATCCGTCGGCGGTGGTTCTCGGCCATGTTCACCAGGCCGCGCTGCTCCACCTGAACGCCCTTGGGCTCACCCGTGGAACCGGACGTGAACATGACGTAGGCGAGGTCGTCGTGCCGGTACGCCGGGTGCAGTTCCCCGGCCGTCACGGAACTGCGGGTGCCCGGACCGGGCAGCGGCAGCACGGTCGTCGGGTCCAGGGTCGTGACGACCCCGGCGCGGTGCAGGACCCGGGCCCGGCGGTCGGCCGGGTGGGTAGGGTCCACGGGGACGTACGCGGCCCCGGCGGCGAGCACGGCGAGGAGGGCGACGACGGTCCCCGCCCCCCGGGGCAGGTCGATCCCGACCCGGTCGCCTGGTCGGACCCCGGTGCGCTGCAGCTCCTGCGCCTGGACGGTGACCGCGGCCCAGAGCCGCCCGAAGTCCAGCGCGACGTCGTCGTCGACGAGTGCCGTCCGGTCGGGGAACCGGGCCGCGGTCCGCGCCAGGCGCGCGGTGAGGGAGTCCGCGGGCAGGTCGCGGTGGTCCCCGGTCCAGGACGCGACGAGTTCCCCGGCGACCGCCGGGTCCAGCGTCGCGACGGTTCCGAGCAGCCGGTGCGGGTCCTCGGTGAGGGCGCCCAGCACGCCGACGGCGCGGTCCAGGAGCCCCTCGGCCGCCGCCGCAGGGAACACGTCCGGGGCGTGGGACAGGATGAACCGGTACGGCTCCCCGGGGTGCACGACGAACGTCAACGGGTAGTGCGTGGCGTCCCCGCCCTCGACGTCGGCCAGCCCCGTCGCGGCCGCGAGCTCGGCGAACGCGGCGTCGTCCTCCGGGGTGTTCCGCATGACGTAGAGCGTGTCGAACAGCGGTCCGAGCCCGGCGTCGCGCTGCACGTCGCCCAGGCCCACGTGGTGGTGCTCGACGAGGGCGCCGGACTCGCGGTGGACCCGTCGCAGCAGCGACGTGACGTCGAGCGCGGGGTCGAGCCGCACGCGGTGCGGGACCGTGTTGAGGAACAACCCGACCGTCTCGTCGACACCGGGCAGTTCCGGCGGTCGGCCCGAGACGGTCTGGCCGAACACGACGTCGTCGGACCCCGTGAGGGAGCGCAGGACGAGGGCCCAGACCGTCGAGCACACGGTGCTCACGGAGACGGCCGCGCCGCGGGCCGTGGCCAGCAACCGGTCGGTCAGGTCACCGGGCAGGTCGCGTTCGACGACGTCGGGCAGCACCTGCTGGCGCACCGCGGAGGGTTCGGCGACCGTCGTGCCCGCGGTGAGCCCGCCGAGCGCCCCTCGCCACGCGGCACGGTCGGCCGCGGCGTCCCGGCCCGCGAGCCAGCCGAGGAACTCCCGGAACTGCGGCGCGGGCGGCAGCGTGGTGTCCCGGCCGCCGGCGCGGACGTGCCGCAGGAGTTCGACGACGAGCAGGGCGTCGGACCAGCCGTCGAGGACGAGGTGGTGGTTGGTGACGAGGAGGTGCACGCCGTGCGTCCCGAGGTCGAGACCGACGAAGCGGACCAGGGGCGGCCGGTCGACGTCGAACCGCCGCTCGCGCTCCTGCCGCTGCAGGGCGGACAGTTCCGCCTGCGCCGCCGCGGCGTCGGCCGGGTCCGACCGCACGGCGCGCCACGGCAGCGCGACCTGCGCGGGCACGAACTGCACGGGCCGGTCGAGCAGCGCCGCCGAGAACCCGGCGCGCAGGGCGCCGTGCCGTTCCAGCAGGGCAGCACACGCCGATCGCAGCACGCCGAGGTCGGTGCCGGGGACGAACCGGTACGTCGACTGCATCGAGTAGACGTCCAGCGTCCCGTCGCCGGCGACGGAGTGGAACAGCAATCCCGCCTGCAGGGGCGAGAGCGGGAGCACCTCCACGGCGGCTGTCGTGGCGGTTGTCGTGGCGGGGGGACTGGTGGTGGTCATCCGAGGTTCCTCAGCAGGCGGTCGAGGGCGGCGGTTGCCCCCGCGTCGAGGTCGACGAGCGGGGCGGCCGGGGGGACGGTTGTGGGCGGAGGAGCCAGCGGGGCGGCGAGGGCCGCGAGCGCCGCAGGGGACGGGGCGGTGAACACGGCCGACGGACGGACCGACCAGCCGCGCGTCCGCAACCCGCTCACGAGGGACATCGCGAGGACGCTGTCGCCGCCGAGGGCGAAGAAGTCCTCGTCCTCGTCGACGGTCCGGCCGAACAGCTCGGCGAACACGGCCTGCACCTGCTCGACCGGCCCGGTTCCGGTGCTGGCGTCGCGCAGGGCGTCCCAACGGGCGGCGACGGCGGCGAACCGACTGCGGGGCAGGACGTCCGCCACCTCGGCGGCCGGGTCGGCGGCACGGACCACGACGTCGGCGACGGCGGACAGCACGTCGACCGCCTCGGCCGCGGACAGCAGCCGCGGGTGGTGCTCCAGCCGCAGCGCCCCCGTGTCCCCGGTGTCCTCCCTCGTGTCCTCCAGCGTGAGGGTCAGCGCGTAGTGCGTGCCGTCGCGGCCGGTGACGTCGCGCAGGTCGAGGCCGGCGGCGGTCGCGGCGCGCTCGGTCCCGCCACCGGGGTAGTTCTCGACGACGAGGAGGGTGTCCGTCCACGGGGCGCGCCCGAGGGCGCCGGCCAGTGCCGCGAGGCCGACGGGCGCCTGGGCCCCCGCGTGCAGCGTCTGACCGGCGAGGTCGCGCACGAGGTCCTCGACGCGTCCCCGGCAGCGCGCGACGAGCGGCACGGTGTCGACGAACATGCCGAGGACGTCCTGCGAGCCGGCGTCGCGGCCGGAGACGACGACCCCCGGCGACACGGTCTTACGACCGCTGAGCGCGGACAGCACGATCGACCAGGCGGCGGCCAGGACGGCGGCCGGGGTCGCCCCGCAGGCCCGCGCCGCCGACGTGAGGGCACGGGGGGGCAGGTCCGCGGTCGCCACGGCGACGGGTTCGCCGTCGTCGAACCCAGGCGGCAGCAGCGGGACGAGGTCTGCGGCGACGGGGGTGAGCAGGTTCCGCCACCGCGGCAAGGACCCGGGGTTCGCCGCCCGGCGCGCGACCGCCGTGGCGAACGCGCCGCGGACGACGTCCTCGGCGGCTGCTCGCCACGTCCCCGCGTACCGGCCCAGCAGTTCGTCGACGAGGGCGGGGACCGACCAGCCGTCCAGGAGCAGGTGGTGCGACCCCAGCAGCAGGACGTGCTCGTCCGGTGCTGTGCTCACCAGCCGGGCCCGCAGCAGGGGTCCGGTGCGCAGGTCGTAGGGCTCGGCCAGGTCGGCGCGGCGGTGGGCGTCGAGGCCGGCGTCCGCACCACCCGGGACGTCGTGGACGGACCACGGCACGTCGACGGCGGCGACGCTGACGAGCACCGGGCCCGACGTGGTGTCCGCGACCCGGCACCGCAGTTGCGGGTGCGCAGCGACGGTCTCGGCCAGCGCGGTCCGCAACCGGTCGGCGTCGAGACCGCCCCCGAGGCGGAGTTCGACGTGCGAGGTGTAGCGGTCCGGGCCGTCACCGGCGTGGAAGACCATCCCCCGCTGCACGGGGGTGAGGGGCCAGACGGCCTGCAGGGCAGGGACGTCGGCGGCGAGCCGGGACAGCTCGCCGGTCCCGAGCCCGACGGCGTCGTGGACGGCCGACGGGGGGTTGGTCCCCGTGTCGAGGACGACGTCGAGGAGGGTTTCGAGGTCGGCCAGCCAGCGGTCGAGGACGTCCCCGGCGCGGTGCCGCAGCGGCGCCGCGACCTGCCAGCGCGCCACGACGGCGGGTTCGAAGTCCCGGGTGGTGGCCCAGGCGTTGAGTTCCCACGCGTGCGAGACGGGCAGTCCCGCGTGCAGGCCCAGCCGGTCCTCCAGGGCGGCGGCGTCCGCACTCGTCCGCCACGGGTGGTGCTCCGGCCCGGCGGGGACCTCGCGGCCGAGCCAGTTCACGAGCACCTGGGCGGGGTTCGCCGCGACCGCCGTGGCCAGGTCCGCCGACGCAGGGTCGAGGTGCTGCAGCACCCCGGCGTCGGGGCCGAGTGCGGCCGAGGACAGGACGGCCCGCGCGGTGGCGGCGACGTGGTCGGCCAGGGACCTCGACGGGTCCCGGCCGGGAAGTCGCACCGGCCAGGTGGCGGTGAACCACCCGACGGCGGACGCGTCCGCGGTCTCCCGCGGGTCGTCGGCGGGCAGCGCCGTGGGCCGGCCGTGGCCCTCCAGCTCCACGAGGAGGTCGTCGGCGCGCGCGCTGGTGAGCGCCGCGAGGAGCACCGCGTCGGGTCGCCACCCGCGGGCGACGAGGTCGAGGAACCGCCTGCTGCGCAGCGGGTCGAGGACGACCTCGCGGGTGGTGGCGTCCCCTGCGGTGCCGAGGTCCGCGGGAACCTCCACCAGCGGGCGGCACGGACGCAGTTCCCGCTGCCAGTGAGCGCGGTGGTCCCGTGCGACGTCGACGGCCCGCTGCTGGGCGTGCGTCCAGGCGGTGAACGACGGGGCGGGCGGCAGGGTCCCGCCCTCGAGCAGGACGCGGAGCTCGTCGAGCAGCACGGCCCAGGACACGGGGTCGACGGCGACGTGGTGGGCCGCGACGGCCAGCCGCGGCGTCGGGCCGCCCGGGTCGGTGACGACCCAGCGGACGAGGTCGCCGGTGGTGTGGTCGATCGTGGCCGCCGCTGCGGCGAGGGCGGTGTCGAGTTCCGCGACCGGGGCGGCCGCGACCACGGCCGGGCGGGGCGCGGTGACCCGCAGGTCCGGCTCGGTCCGCAGGCGCAGGGCCTCGTGCCGGGCCAGGAGTTCCGTGGCCGCGGCGGCGAGGTCCGCCACGCCCGTTCCCGCGGGGAGGTCGACGACGCGGAGCTGCTGGAAACCCCGGAGCGCGGCGACGTCGGCGGCGCGGCCCAGGCCCGCGAACCAGGCCAGCGCGGGCGTCGGGACCGGAACCCCGTCGCGCGGACCGGCGGAGGTTTCGACCGCGCGGGCCAGCGCGGCGAGCGCGCGGGGTGTCCGCGCGGCGAACACGTCGGCGATGCCGACCACGATCGACGCCGCCCGCAGCGCCCCCACGAGGTGGACGGCGGAGATGCTGTCCCCGCCGGCCGCGAAGAAGTCGTCGTCCAGCCCCGCCGCCGCGCCGAGCACCTGCGCGACGACCTCGGCGACCCGGCGGGCGAGGTCGGGGTCGGCGCCGTCGTCGCGACTCACCGGGTGCTCCGGCCCGGGGGCGTCGCCCGTCGGGACGACCTGCGTCAGGGCGAGGTCGGGGACCCGTCCGGCCGCCAGCGCCTCCACGGCGCTGACCCACGCGTCGAGCAGTTCGGCACCGGCGTCGCCGCCGAGGAGTTCCGGGTCGACCTCCAGTTCGAACCGGAGGTCGCCCGGCCCGGGGAACAGCGTGGCGGTGACGGGGAACGTCGTCGCGTCGCGGCCCTCCACGAGGGTGACGGCGAGACCGTCCCCCTGGGTCGGAGCCACCGGGTAGTTCTCGACGACCACGAGGGTGTCGGCCAGCCGCCCCGTGGCCCGCTCGACACCCCCGAGCCCGAGGACGGCGGCCTCCTCGGTGCGGGCCGTCGCGTCGGCGACGTCGCGCACGAGGGTCGCGGACGCCGTGCCGGCGCGCAGGACACGGGTGGTGACGAACATGCCCACGGCCGTGGCGGGGACGTCGGCGCCACGGCCGGCGGACGTCAGCGCCCAGCAGACGTCGCGGCGCCCGGTGCGGGCGGCGAGGACGTGCGCCCACGCGGCCTGCGCCACGGCGGCGACGCTCGCGCCCCGGTCCCGCGCCCCGGAGCGCAGGGCGGCCGTCCGCTCCGCGGTCAGGGTCCGCTGTCGGCGGACGACCCGGTCGGTGTCGGCGGAGCGTCCCCCGCCGAGGAGGGTGGGTTCCGCGCCGGCGAGCTCGGACCGCCAGGACTGCGCGAGGGCGTCCCGGTCGAGGGCGGCGACGGTGCGCAGGTGGTCGGGGAAACCCCCCGTCTCGGCCGCCAGGTCCTCGCCGTCGAGGTCCCGGCGGAGTTCGTCGGCGAGGACGGGCAGCGACCAGCCGTCAGCCAGGAGGTGGTGCAGGGAGAGCACGAGGAACGACGTGGGGGAGTTCTCGCCGGCGATCCAGGTGGCCCCGGCCAGCCGGGCCGCGGCGGGATCCACCGGACGGTCGAGCTCGGTGCGCTGCACCCGGTCCAGCAGGTCGTCCCCGACGGGGCCGGGCACCCGGACGACGTCCAGGGGAAACTCGACCCGCTCCACGACGAAGGCGACGGGTTCGTGCAGCGGCCCCTGCCACACGCCGGTGCGCAGCGCCGGGTGTCGCGCGAACAACCCCGCGACAGCACGTCGCACGGCGGTCTCGTCGACGCGGCCGGCGGGGTCGTGCAGGCGCAGCAACACCGTCGTGCGGTAGGGGTCGCGTGCGGCCCGCCGCCCGTCGACGTGGACGCCGAGCTGCGTCGGGGTGAGGGGCCAGACCGCCTGCAGCGCGGGCGAACCGGTCACGGCGTCGCGCACGTGGGTGGCCAGCTCGGCCCGGACTGCGGGGTCGAGCGGCACGAGGTCGGGAACCTCCGGGCTGGTGGACGGGCCGGTCGCCACAGGGTCGGCGGTCTCGGGCACCGCGTGAGCCGCGACGGCCGCGGGCGTGCGGGCGACGAGGACGTCGGCCGGGCGCAGCGACCAACCGGCCGCGCGCAGCCGCGCTGCCACCCGGACGGCCGAGATGCTGTCGCCGCCGAGGGCGAAGAAGTCGTCGTGCGCGCCGACGGCCGGAACGCCGAGGACCTCGGTGAACGCCTCCGCCACGACCCGCGCCACGACCCCCTCACCACCGGACGCGGAGGTCGGCCCCGCGGGGACCGCCCCGGGCAGGGGCAGGGCCGCCCGGTCCAGCTTCCCGTTCCGGGTGAGCGGGAGGTCGTCGACGACGAGGACGTCGCGCGGGACGAGGTGGGCGGGCAACCGCTCGGCGCACCACGCGCGCAGAGCCGCCGGGTCGGGGTGCGCACCCGCGGGCACGACCCAGGCCACGAGCCGGCGCCCACGACCCACCTGCGGTGCCAGGACGACGGCGCGCGAAACCCCCGGGTGCGCTGCCAGCGCGTGCTCGACCTCACCCGGTTCGATCCGCAGACCGTGCAGCGAGATCTGGTCGTCGGTGCGGCCGGCCACGTGCAGGCGACCGTCCTCGTCCCAGCGCGCCCGGTCGCCCGTGCGGTACAGCCGGTCCCCCGGGACGTGCGGGAAGGGGTTCGCCACGAACCGTTCGGCGGTCCGCGCGGGCAGGCCCCGGTAGCCGTGGGCCAGTTGCTCCCCGGCCAGGTACAGCTCCCCGTCCGTCCCCGGCGGGACGAGCCGCAGCCACGCGTCGAGGACGACCGCCCCCGTCACCCCGACAGGGGTTCCGACGACGGGGACGTCCGCGTCGCGCACGTCCGCCGCGAAGGCGTCGACCGTGGCCTCGGTGGGGCCGTAGAGGTTGAGGACCCGGGACCCCGTGCGGGCCGCGAGGTCGCGCATCCGGGTCCACAGGTCCGGGCCGAACGCCTCCCCGCCGACGACGCAGACGGCGGGCAGTTCCGTGAACGCGTCCGCGGCGAGCAGCGCGGACCAGACGGTCGGGGTGAGGTCGAGGTAGGCGATCGCGTGGTCGCGGACGTGCTGCGCCAGGGCGAACGGGTCGAGGAACAGGTCCTCGGCCAGGACGTGCACGGTGTGCCCGCCGAACAGCGCGAGCAGGGCGTCCCACTGCGCGTCGAAGTGGAACGCGGCGGTGTGCGCGACCTGGACGGGGTGGGCGGGGTGCAGGCCGGTGAGCTGCCGGGCGCACAGGTGCGCCAGCGCGCGGTGCGGGACGGCGACGGGTTTCGGGGTTCCCGTCGACCCGGAGGTGAGGACAACCGCGGCGACGTCGTCGGGTCCGGGCACGACGGCCACCGCCCCCCGCGGTCCGTCGTGCAGCGGGACGACCGCGTCGGCCGTCACGAGGGCGAGCGCCCCCGCCCCGGCGAGGACGTCTGCTCGCCGGACCGCGGGCAGGGCCGGGTCGAGGACGAGGACAGCGGCCCCCGCTGTCAGGACGGCGAGGACGGCCTCGACGGTGCGGTTCCCCCGCGGCACCGAGACGGCGACGGTGCGGCGACGGCCGGGTCCCGCGGGCAGCGCGGCGAGCACGTCGGCCCGCAGCGCGTCGACCGCTCTGGCGAGGTCGGCGCCGGTCTGCCGCGACGTCTCGCCCCCGGGTCCTGCCGTGACGAGCAGGTCCCGGTCGGCGCAGCGCGCGGCGACCTCGGCCCACCGCTGCGGCAGCAGGGGCGGTACCGCCGACTCCACCGCGGGGCCGATCCCGTTGCGCTGCAGCGCGTCGTCATCGGCAGCGTCGAGCACCGGTACGGCGGCGACGGTGACGTGCGGCTCGGCGACCAGGAACGCCGCGACGGCGTGCAGGAGGCGCCGGGCCGTGGTTCCCGGGCCGGTGTGGTCCAGGAGGAGTTCCCACCCGTCCGCGCCGGGCCGCACGGTGAGGGCGAACGGGTAGTGCGTGTCGTCCTCGACGTCCTCGAGCTGCAGCGTCGCCGGGCCGACCCGCCAGGCGCGCGGGGGTTCCGGCGTCTCGACGGCCAGGAGGCTGGTGGCGAGTTCCGGGCTGCGCAGGGCGCGGAGGATCCCGCTCGTCCCGACGTGGTGGTGCGGCAGGGACGCCCGCCAGCGGTCGGCGCCGGCGCGTGTGACGTCCAGCAGGGTGCTGGCCGGGGTGGTGGGGTCGGCGACGAGCACGGAGTCGGTGAACAACCCGATCGCGGTCTGGACCCCGGCGACCTGCGGGTCGCGGCCCGAGACGGGCACGGCGAACGGCGTTCCGGTGGAGCCGGTCACGGCGTCGAGGGCCAGGCCCCAGCAGGTCCGCGCGCGGTCGGCCGCGGTGAGGCCGTCCCACGCCTCGCCCCGTGACGGGCGGACGGTGGCGCGCAGCCGCCGCCGTGCACCCCGCGGCGAGGGCGCCGGAGTTCCCGGGGTTCCGGTGAGGTGTCCGAGGTGCCGGACCCAGAACTCCTCGGCGGCACTGCTGTCCTGCGCGGCCAGCCAGCCGAGGTGGTCGTCGTAGCGGGCCCCGGGGGCGGCGGGCACGTCGTGCGGTCCCGGCACCTCGGCGGTGAGCCGGCGCGCGACCTCCCCGGCCAGCAACGGCATCGACCACGCGTCGAGCACGGTGTGGTGGGCCGTGACGACGAGGGCGGACTCCTCGCCGGCCTCGAGGTGCGTCCACCGCACGAGCGGCGGGGCGTCGAGCGCGAACCCGGCGGCGAGGTCGGCGGCCCGAGTCCTGGCGAGGTCGGCGGCGAGGTTCGCCGGGTCGTCGAGCACCACCGTGCGGAACCGGGGCGTCGTCCCGGGTTCGACGAACTGCACGGCCTCGAGCTCGTCGGCGACGACGAACCCGGCGTGCAGCTGGGGTTCGTCGGCGACGAGGCCCTCGACGGCCCGGCGCAGGGCGCCGGCGGGCAGGGAACCGCGGATCCGCACGACGGCCTGGCCCGTGTACGGGTCGTCGGGCCGCGTCTCGGCGAGGGCGAGGAGCCCGCGCTGCAACGGCGTCGTCGGCCAGACGAGGGGTCCGGTCGGGCTGGTCATGCGCGGCGTCCTCCGGTGCGGCGGCGGGTGAGGAGGTCCTGGACCCGCGAGATCTGGGTGGCGTCGAACTGCGGCACCGCAGGGGCGGGCACGCCGACGACGACGGGGGTCGCGGCCGCGGCGACGGCCTCGACGGTGCGGCGGGCGAAGACGGTGCTGACGGAGCCGGCGAAACCCCGAGCGCGGAACCCGGCGACGGCGCGGATCGCGGTGATGGAGTCCCCGCCGAGCGCGAAGAAGTCGCTGCCGGCCCCGACGTCGGCGACCGGCAGGCCGAGGGCGTCGGCCAGGGAGTGCGCCCAGGCGGTCTCGGCCGGTCCCTGCGGCCTCCGCCCCTCCGGCACGCCACCCGCGGCGGGGGCCGGGAGCGCGGTCGGGTCCAGCTTGCCGGTCGCGGTGCGCGGCAGGGTGTCCAGGACGACGACGGCCGCGGGGACGAGGTGCTCGGGCAGGACGTCGGCGGCCGCGGCCCGCAGGCCCTCCCCGTCGCCGTCGCGCGGGCCGGTGACGTACGCGACGAGGCGCCCGGACCGTTCCACGACAGCGGCTTGGCGAACGCCGTCGAGGCGCAGCAGCGCCGTCTCGACCTCAGCGGGTTCCACCCGGTACCCGCGCACCTTGAGCTGCCGGTCGGCGCGGCCGAGGTAGTCGAGCATCCCGTCGGCCCGCAGCGCGACGAGGTCGCCGGTGCGGTACATCCGGCTGCCGGGCGGCCCGTACGGGTCGGCGACGAACCGGGCGGCCGTGAGACCGCCCGCCCCGCGGTAGCCGAGGGCGAGCTGCGGGCCGGCGAGGTGGAGTTCGCCCGGGAACCCTTGGGGCACGGGACGCAGGTGCGCGTCGAGGACCCGGGCCGTCGTGCCGTGCACCGGCCGCCCGATCGGGGTTCCGCCGACGGCGTCGTCCTCGCCGTCGAGGCCGACGGCGTCGACCGTGGACTCGGTCGGGCCGTAGAGGTTCCGGACGACGAGCCCGGGTTCGGCGCGCAGCCGCTGCCACAGCACGGGCGGGCAGGCCTCGCCGCCCACCGTGAGGACCCGGACCGGGTGCGGGCGGGTGAGCAGTCCCGCCTCGAGCAGCGCGGCCGCGACCGTGGGAGTCGTGTCGACGAACTCCAGGCCGTGCGCGCGGACGGCCTCGACCGTCGCGGCGGGGTCCCGCACCACCGCGCGCGGCAGGAGGTGGACCTCGTGCCCGGACAGCACGGCCTGCAACGTGTCCCAGGACCCGTCGAACGTCAGCGGCAACGTCTGCGCCACCCGCAGCCCGCGGTCGGCCGGGACCCCGCGGCCGGGGGCGAACGTCGTGGCGCGGTGGTGGGCCAGGAACGCGGCGAAGGCGCCGTGGGTGACGACGACCGCCTTGGGTTCGCCCGTGGACCCGGACGTGTGGACGACGTGGGCGGGAGTCCCCGGCGCCGGAACGGGCAGTTCGCCCAGCCGGGTGCCGGTTCGTCGGCCCACGGTTCCCGGAGTGAGCCGCAGCGCGTCCGGCCCGAGGCGCCGCACGAGGTCGTCGCGGCGGGCGGCGGGCCAGGTGGTGTCGAGGGGGACGGCCGTCCGGCCGGCGACGAGGCAGGCCAGGTGAACGGCGACGGCTCCGGCACCGCGGGGCAGGTCGAGCGCGACGGGTGCGGCGGGCGGGCAGACCTGGACCAGCCACCCCGCGGTCTCGGCGACCTCACGGGCGAGGTCGGTGACCGTCCAGCGCGTCGCGCCGTCGACGAGCGCGGTGCGGCCGGGGAACCGGGTGGCGCTGTCCCGCAACAGGTCGACGGCGCCGAGGACCGCCACGGGGGGCGTGGTGAGCCCGGCGGGGGCGGCGCCGGCGAGCGCGGCCACCGCGGTCCGCGGGTCGGCGGCGCACAGGGACCGCAGGACCGCGCTGAACTCGGCGAGGACGGCGTCGACCTGCCCGCTCGTCAGGAGCCCGGCGGGGACCTCGGCGCGCCAGTCCAGCCGTCCGTCGCGGGTTCGGACGAGGGAGATCGACAGGTCGTCGACCGGTCCCTCCCCGAGGTTCTCGACGAAGATCGTCACGTCGCCGGCGGTGTCGGGGTGGTCGAACGTCTTGAGGTTCAGCTCGGTCCCGACGAGGGGGCGGTCGTGGTGCACGCGACCCGTCGTGCGGGCCAGTTCCTCGCCGCGGAACCGACCGTGCCGGCGGAGTCCGCGCAACCCGTCGACGACGCCGCCGACGAGGTCGGCCGCGGTGGCGACGGGGTCGACGCGGAACGCGAGCGGGACGACGTTGACGACCGTCGTGGGGCACAGCGCGGCCGAGGAGCCGGTGCGGTTCATGAGCGGGATACCGAGGACGACGTCCCCCGCGTGGTCCGTCCCGCCCAGCCGGGACAGCACGACGAGGTGCGCCGCCGCGGCGAGTTCGGCCCAGGTGGCGCCGAACCGGTCGGCGGCGCCGTCGAGGTCCGGCCCGGTGAAGGTGAACCGCCCGGACCGGACGGTTCCCCGTCCCGGGACGCGCGTGGCGGTGGGGACGCCGAACCCACGGGCGGCGCCCTCGGAACCCGTCCGTCCGGCCCAGAACGCACGGTCGCGCGCGAACGCGGCGGACGCGCGGTACTCCCGCTCGGCCGCGACGACGTCCGCGACCGGGGTGAACCACGGCGCCGGGGTGGGCGCCCCACCACGACCGGCGGCGAGGAGTTCCGCGACGCGGCGGACGACGAGCCCGACCCCCCAGCCGTCGACGAGGACGTGGTGCCAGCCCGTGAACCACGCGACGTGGCGGGGGCCGACGACGAGCAGGTGCTGCTCGTGCAGCGGGTCAGGTCCCAGCGGCAGACCGCGGGCGATCCGGTCGGCCGACCACGCCCGCGCCGCCGCGACGTCGTCGACCGGGGTGACGCCGACGCCGGGGACGACCCCGTCCTCCCCGCGCGCCACGTCACCGTCGACCGACACGTCACCGTCGACCGACACCCGCACGGCGTGGAGCCCCGTCTCGCGGACGGCCTGCGCCACGGCGGCCGCGACCCCGGCCGGGTCCAGCGCCGGTGCGGACGCGGGCACGGTGAGGTGCACGAGTTCCCCGACCGTGAACAGCGCGGGGTCGTCGGCCACGAGCTGGGCGTGGACGACACCGCGCTGCGCCTCGGTCAGGGGCGGGAGGGTCCGGCCGGTCATCCCCGGATCGCCGCCAAGGCCTTCTCGAAGTCCTGCAACGCGACCAGCCCGGTCTCGTAGCGGTCGGCGAAGAAGTAGCGCAGGCCGTAGGCGTGCCCGGCGCGGACGGCGGGGAGTTCCTGCCAGGTCGGCAGGGCCATCATCTCCGCCGCCCCGACTCCGGGTTCCTCGGCGAGGCTCTGCTCGTACAGGACGGCGGTCGCGTCGGTCACGGTGCCGAGCTGCTCGGCGGACAGGAACGCGGCGTTCTCGTCGGTGATGTCCCGCGAGACGGAGGTGAGGGTGCCGCCCGCGTCCACGACCGTGTCCCCCGGCCAGGAGATCGGCGAGTAGACGGTGACCTCCTCGTAGAAGTCGAGGGGCGCGAAGACGTTGCCCGACAGCACGTCGGCGTAGTCGGCACGGATCTGCGCGGCCTTGCTCTCGTACCTGGCCTTCGCCGCGTCGGCGTCGTCCCCGTCGCCGAGGACGTGCGACATCTCCAGCGTCGCGTCCTTCGTGCGCGCCGACCCGTCGGACCGCACGAGGACGGTGGGGGCGATGGCGTTGAGCTTCTCCCACGTCGCCGTGGCCTCGGCGGACAACTCCTCCTGCGTGCCGCCCCGGACGAAACCGATCATGAGGTCGGGTTCGAGGGAGGAGATCTTCTCGTAGTCCCAGCCGTCGGCCCCGAGGACGATCGGCAGGTCGGAGACCTTCTCGTACTCCTGCGGCAGGAACGCGTCCTCGTAGTCGCCGTCGGCCGTGGCCAGCGGAGTGATGCCGGCCCCGAGGAGGGGACCGACGGCCCCCTCGAGCGCGATGACACGGCGGGGTTCGGCCGGGATCTCCACGGCGCCGAACGCGGTGTCGACCGACCGGGTCGTCGCGGCGGACGCCGTCCCGCCCGCCGTCGCGCGGTCGGTCCCCCCGCACGCGGTGACGGCCAGCAGCACCGACGCCCCGAGCGCCGCGCCGAGGACCCCCCGCCGCGACGCCCGCCGCCCCCCTGCCCGCGCGGAGGACACACTTTCCGCCCCTCGGGACCGTTCCCAGAGGGCGGGAAGTGTGTTTTCCGCGCGGGGTCGGGGGGTGGTCGGGAGCAGGGGTGCGGTCACGGGTCAGGCCTTCCGGGGGTCGGTGAGGGCGAGGACGGCGAGCGCGTCCTCGACGGTGCGGGCGGCGGCGAGGTGGGGGAACGAGACGTCGGCGCCGGCGGAGCGCCAGCGGTCGACGAGCGCCATGAGCCGGATCGAGTCGACGCCGAGGTCGTCGAGCGGGTCCTCGCGCAGGACCTCCTCGCGCGGCAGGCCGGCGGCGGCCGCGAGGTCGCTCAGGACCGTCTCGACGGTCAGGGGTGCGGGCACGGCTGGTCCTCCACGGTCGGGACGGGCGGGGGTGCGAGCGCCGGGGGCCGGCGGTCGCGCGGCACGACGAGGGGGCGACCCGTCTCCGGGTCGACCAGGACGCGTGCCGGCAGGTCGAAGACCTCGGCGACGAGCCGTTCGGTGACGACGTCGTCGGGAAAACCGGCCGCGACGACGGCCCCGTCGCGCAGGACGACGACGTGGTCGGCGTACCGGGCCGCGAGGCTGAGGTCGTGCAGGACGGCGACGACGGTCCGACCGCCCCGCACGAGGGCGGAACAGGTGTCGAGGACGTCGACCTGGTGGGCCACGTCGAGGAAGCTCGTGGGTTCGTCGAGCAGCACCGCCGGGGTCTGCTGCGCCAGCGCCATCGCGATCCAGACGCGCTGGCGCTGCCCCCCGGACAACCGGGCCAGCTGACCGTCGGCCAGGTCCAGGGTTCCCGTGGTGCGCAGGGCGTCCTCGACGGCGGCCCGGTCCGCGGCCCGCACGGGCGTGAGGGCTCCGCGGTGCGGCTGGCGGCCCCGCAGCACGAGGTCGCGGACGAGGATCCCGTCCGGCGCCTCGGGCTGCTGCGGCAGCAGGGCCAGCGTGCGGGCGAGGTCCCGGGGACGGAACTGCGCCAGGTCGCGCCCCTGGACGAGGACCCGCCCCGCGGTGGGCCGCAGGATGCGGGCGAGGGTCAGCAGGAGCGTCGACTTCCCGCAGCCGTTGGGGCCGACGACGGCCGTGAAGGACCCGGCGGGAACGGTGACGTCGACCGACCGCAGGACCTCCGGCCGGCCGGGACGGCCGACCGTGACTCCCTCGGCCTGCAGCAGCGGTTCCGCTGCCCTCACGGGCTGGGTTCCGCGACGAGTGCGGGCCCCGGCACCGCGGCCGCGCCCGACCGCAGTGCGGCCGCGATCTCCCCGGCGCGCACGGCGACGTTCGACAGGAGCGTGGCCGAGATGCCGTGCTGGTGCCCCGTGGAACCGACGAGGAACAACCGCCCGCGCGCCGGGACGTTCCAGCGGGCGGCGTAGTCGCGGGTGGCGAGGAGCCGGGACCGCTCGTCGCGGACGAGCAGGTCGGCGTCGTCCCCCAGCAGGGCGGCCGGGTCCAGCGGCCGGTACCCCGTCCCGCAGACGACGAGGTCGACGGCGAGGCGTTCGGTCCGCCCCGTCAGCCCCTCGCGGATGCCGACGTCGAGGCCGTCCGCCGTCCCGCGGACGTCGACGAGCCGCGCGGCGCGGTGCCATGCGAAGCGCCCCGGGCCGGTCCAGCGGTCGGTGTAGTCGAGGTCGTAGAGGCGTTGCAACGTCTCGGGGTTCACGACGGCGTTGTTCGTCCCGCGGTGCAGGTCGTCGATGCGGTCCCGCTCCGCGACGGGCGCGTCGAACAGCGCGTCGACGCTGGCGGCGTCGAAGATGCGGTTGGCGAACGGGCTGGAGTCCGACGGCGACAACCCGAACCGGCTCTGCACCGAGTGCAGCCGCGCGCAGGGGAAGCGTCCGTGCAGGTCGGCGAGGACCTCCGCCGCGCTCTGCCCGCCGCCGACGACGGCGACCGCGCGCACGGACCCCGGATCGACGTCACCGACCCGGTGCAGGTGCTCGGCCGTGTGCCACACCCGGTCCGACGCGACGACACCCGTCGGCAGGACGGGCTGCAACCCGGCCGCGAGGACGACGTCGCGCGCCAGGACGCGGGTGACACCGTCGGCGTCGGCGACGGTCACCTCGAAGTGCTGCAGGACCCCGCCCTCGAGGACGGGCCGGACGAGTTCGACGCGGCTGCCGTAGCGCACCACGTCGTCGAGCTTGGCGGCCGCCCATCGCAGGTACGCCGCGAACTCGACCCGCAGCGGGGTCATCGACCCGCGGTTGAAGAAGTCGGCGAGCCCGTCGCGCTCGGCGAGGAACTGCAGGAACGTGAACTCCGACCGGGGGTTGCGGAAGGTGGCGAGGTCCTTCGCGAAGGCGATCTGCATGGACGCGTCGGGCAGGAGCATCCCCGCGTGCCAGCGCTGCTCCGGGGCGGCCTCGAAGAACCGCGCGCGCAGGGGGTCCCGGCCCGCCCGCCGGTCGTCCTGGGCCTGCTCGGCGAGGGCGGCGGCGAGGGCGATGTTCGCGGGGCCGAACCCGACGCCGACGACGTCGAGGACCTCGGACCGTCCCGCACGGTCCCGCGTCCCACGTCGGGACACCTTCCCCACAGCGGTGGCGGGCAGGTCGTCGACGATGCGGAACACGTCGGGAACCTTGTAGGCGGCGAGCGAGGCACCGGTGAGGTGCCGGCGCAGGGTCCGCCGGTCCAGCGCACCGCGCCGGCCGGGGCGGGGCACGACGTAGGCCACCGACCGTTCCCCGAGGCGTTCGTCGGGTTCGCCGACGACGCAGACGTCGTGCACGGCGTCGTGGGTGAGCAGGAGGTCCTCGACCTCGGCCGGCGAGATCTTCTCGCCACCCCGGTTGACCTGCTCCTTGACCCGGCCGACGACGCGGAGAGACCCGTCCGCGCTGCGGCGCACGAGGTCTCCGGTGCGGTAGGACCCGTCCGCGGCGAAGGCGCCGAGGTTGACCGGTGCCGCCGCCGGGTCGTCCGTGCCGGGCGCGTAGTACCCCCGGATCGTGTACGGCCCGCGGACGAGGAGTTCCCCGGTCTCCCCCGCCGGGACCTCGGCCCCGGTGGCGTCGACGACGCGGACCTCGTCGAGGGCGGACATCGGCCGGCCCTGGCTCTCGACGAGCAGGTCCACCGGGTCGTCCGGCGAGGTGTAGCAGACCAGCCCCTCGGCCATGCCGTAGACCTGCTGCAGCGGACCGAGGTCGTCGAGGACGCGACGGGCCACGGCGGGCGACAGGCGCGCCCCGCCCACGAGCACGCGCCGCAGCGACGACGTGTCCGCCGTGGCGAGGTCGGGGCTGTCGAGCCAGAGCTGGACGAGCGGGGGCACGGCGACGACGTGGGTGACCCGGTGCTCGGTGACCGCCGCGAGGACCGTGGCGGCGTCGCTGCTGGGCGGGAAGACGACGCTGCCCCCGGCGGCGAGGACCCCGAACCACCCGGGGGAACTCAGCGGGAAGTTGTGGGTGGCCGGCAGCGGGACGAGCATCACGGTGGCGGTGTCCACGGCGCACAACTCGTTGCTGCGCAGGAAGGAGTACGCGTACTCGCGGTGGGCGCGCGGGATGAGCTTGGCCGGTCCGGTGGTGCCGCCGGACAGCTGGAAGAACGCGAGTTCCCCGGCGTCCGCGTCCGGACGGACGGGGTGGGGTTGCTCCGACCGGGGCACGGTTCCCGCGGGGCGGTGCAGGACCCGGAGACCGGTGGACCCGAGCGCGGCGTGGACGCGGCCGGTGAGGTCGGTGAGGTCGGCGGCGCCGCCGGGACCGTCGAGGTCGCCGACGATCCAGTGCGTCGCCCGGCCGGTGCGCGCGACGTGGCTGATCTCCTGCGCCCGGTGGGCGGGCAACGCCAGGACGGGCCGCGCACCGAGGCGGAACAGGGCCAGCACCACGGCGACGAGGTCGACGGATCCCGGCAGCTGCAGGACGACGGTGGTCCCCTCCCGCACACCGTCCGCCGCGAGGTCCGCGGCGGTCCGGCCGACGCGCTCGAGGAGTTCCGCGTACGTCGTCCGGCCGGTGGCGTCGACGACGGCGGTGGCGTCCGGACTCACCCGGGCGGCCGCGGCGACGAGGTCCTCGATGCGGTCGGTCCCCCAGGTCCCGGCCGCGAGGTGCTCCGCGACGACCTCGGGCGGGTAGGGGACGACACCCGGGCTGTCCTGGAACGCGGTCACTGGGCGGGCCCCTCGGTCGGACGGTCGTCGCCGGTGAGGGCGGCGAGGGCGGTGGCGAACTTCGCGGCGGTCTCGGCGTGCTCGGCGTCCGGGGTGGACCCCGCCACGACACCGGCTCCGGCCCACAGCCGCGCCGACCCCGACCCGGTGTCGAGCAAGGCGCAGCGCAGGACGAGCGCCCACTCCCCGTGGCCCGCTGCGTCGGTCCAGCCGACGAGACCGGCGTAGTTCCCCCGGGGCGCGGGTTCGAGGGTGCGCACGAGGTCGAGGGCGGCCTCCACGGGAACCCCGCTGACGGCAGGGGTGGGGTGGATGCGCAGGGCCGCGTCGAGGGAACCCACTCCCGCGCGCGGCGTTCCCGTGATGCGTGTCCCGAGGTGCCACATGGTGTCCGTCGCCGTCGGGACGGGCGCTGCGGGGACGTCGAGGCCGTGGGTGAGCGGCGCAAGGCGCTCAGCGATGTGGTCGACGACGAGGGCGTGCTCGCGGTGGTCCTTGGTCGAGGACAGGAGGTCGGCGGGAGGCCCGGTCTCCCCCGCCCGTCGCGGCCGGGAACCTGCGAGCGGGTGGCTGACGAGGCCGTTCCCGTCGACCGCGGCGACGAGTTCCGGGGACGCCCCCGTGAGCAGGCCCGCAGCGGTCCGGACCGCGAACGTCCACCCGTGGGGGTTCGCCGCCGCGAGCCGGTCGAGGTACGCCCCGACGGTGGAACCCACCGGGAGCGGGGTGTCGAGGGTGCGCGCCAGGACGACCTTCTCGAGGTCCCCGGCGCCGATGCGCAGGAGGGCCTCCGCGACGGCGGCGCGGTACCCGGGGTCGTCGGGAACCTCCCGCGTGGTGCGACCGGCCCCGGCCGCGGGAGGTGCCCACGGCCGGCGGACGATGTCGCGCACCAGGCTCAGTTCGGCTGTGCCGTCCGGGTCGAACGGGACGACCCCGCAGACGAGGGAACCGTCCCCCGGACGAGACCCGTTGCGGCGGAACGCCTCGCGCACCGCGGCCACGACGTCGGCCTCGTGACCGCGCGGGACGTCGAGCGGGGTTCCACCGGTCGCGTGGACCAGGCCCGACGGCGCGGCGACGGCGAAAGAGGCGTCCTCCCACCGCACGTCCGTGCCGACCGCCGGCCGGGGCGCGGCGGCGGTGGTGGCCAGTCCGGCGCTCACGCGGGACCGCCGCTGTGTTCGGTGGGACGCACGGGTTCCTCCGGTTCGAGGGGTTTCTCACGTCAGACGCCGACCAGGCATCCGTCACCGTGACTTTGGTGAGCCTATCCTCACCCGAGGGGGCGGCGTCAAGGCGCGGCGCACCTGTTCCCGCGCGCTTCAGGACAGCGCGGCGACCACGTCGTCGGTGCTGCGGACGACTCCGCACGTCCCGGCGATCCAGGCCAGCGCGGAGCGGTGCCGCTGCTCGTCGAAGTCCGCGACGGCGTCCCCGACGACGAACGGCTGCACGTCCCGCATGAACGCCTCGCAGGCACTCACCTGGCAGCCGATGGAGGCGTACACCCCCGTGACGACGAGCTGGTCGCGACCCGCCCGTCGCAGGTCGTCGGCGAGGGTCGAGCGCTGGAACGCGGAGTACCGCCACTTCGTCAGCACGGTGTCGCCGCCGTGCGGCGCCACCTGGTCGGGAATGCCCGCCCGGTGCGGACGGCGACCGATGCCGTCACCCCAGAAGTCGCTGAGCAGCGCGCGGTCCCCCGGGTCCTGGACCGCGGGCTGGGCGGTGTAGACGACGGGGACCCCGGCGGCCGCCGCCGCGGAGCGGATGCGCGAGACGTTGCGCAGCAACGTATCCCGCAGCCTCGAGTCCGCACCGTAGACGTCGAGGAAGTGGTCCTGCAGGTCGTGCAGCAGCAGCACGGCACGGTCGGCCCGCAGTTCCCACGGGACGCGGGCGACGGGGAGTTCGGCCGGGGTCGGCAACGGGTAGTCGGTGACGGCGGGCAGGTCGGTGACGCTCACAGGGTTTCTCCGGGGCAGGCGGGGACGGCGGGTCAGTCGCGCAGTGACGCGCCGCCGTCCACGAGGACGTCGGTGAGGGTGATGTGGCGCGCCGCGTCGGACAGCAGGAAACCCACCGTCTCCGCGACGTCGCGAGGGTCGGCGACCCGGCCGAGCGGGATGCCCAGGCGGAACGCGTCGAGGTCGCCGCGCACGACGGAGCCCGGTCCACCGGGCAGGTCGCGCTGCATGGCGGTGTCGGTGGATCCCGGGGAGACGACGTTGCAGCGCACGCCGTCCGGGGCCAGTTCGAGCCCCAGGCACAGGACGTACCGGGTGGCGGCCGCCTTGGACGCGGCGTAGGCGGCCATGCCCGTCCGGGAGAGCTTGGCGGCGTTGGAACTGACCGCCACGATGGCGCCGCGGCGGCGTCGGACCATGTGCCGGGCCACGGCCCGGCAGACGTTCCGGGTGCCCCCCGCGTTCACGGCCATCGACAGGTCCCAGTCACGGTCGCCGTCACCCGTCGCGGCGCCGGCCCGCAGGACACCGGCGACGTGGGCGAGTTCCTCCACCGGACCCAGCTCCCGTTCGGCACGGTCGACCTCCCGGTCCACCGCGTCACGATCGGCGACGTCGCACACGGCCGTCCGGACGCGGACACCCCGCGTGCCGAACCGGGCTGCGGCAGCCTCGAGGGCCTCACCGTCCCGGTCGAGCAGCAGGAGCGCCGTGTGACGTGGTGCGAGCACCTCGGCGACCGCGGAACCGATCCCACCGGCCGCACCGGTGACGACGGCGACGCGTTCTGTGCTCACGGCAGGAAGGTTAGCCTCACCTCGTGTTCCACCGTCAACTCCTCAGCGACGAGACGAACGTCTCACTGCTCGTGCACGGTCGGCTCCCAGCCCGGTCCTCCGTCACCCGCCCCACCGTCGAGGACCTGCGACGGGCGGACCGGTTGCGGCGCAGCGAGGACCGGGACCGCTCCCTCGTGACGGCGCACCTCCTGCGGGTGGCCGCCGCTCACCTGGCCGGGGTCGACGCCGGGGAGGTCGACGTCACGCGGGCCTGCCGGACGTGCGGGACCGACGGCGACCACGGCCGCCCCGTCGTCCGGCGGGGTCCGGCCGCCGGCATCGGACTGTCCGCCTCGCACGCCGGGGACGTCGTCGTCGTGGCTGCCTCGACGGTGGGGCCGGTCGGGATCGACGTGGACCTCGTCGCGCACACCGCGTTCCCCGGTTTCGACGCCGTCGCCCTCGCCCCCCGGGAGCGCGACGCCCTCGACCGCGTCCCGTCCGCCGACCGTGCGCGGTGGCGGGCCCGGTGCTGGACGCGGAAGGAAGCCGTCCTGAAGTGGACAGGGCTCGGGCTGGCCGTCGAGCCCACCGCCGTCGAGGTTCCCGCCGACGGGACGCCGCACGCGCGGGGTCCCCTGTCCGCCGAACTCCCCCCGGACCTCGTCGTCGTGGGGTTGCAGGGACTTCCGCCCGGGTACGTCGGGGCGGTCGCCGCCCAGCGCGACGCCGCCGGTGTCCTCGCCCGCCCGGTCGAGGACACCGGCGGCTAGTGGTCTGACCGGGAAGTTCGTGACCACAGGCGCGTCCTGAGTGCGTGCATCGCAAGGCGTGGGAGCGACGGGCTGGCAGCGTCATCTCGAGCGACCGCAACGCAGCGAGGTGCGTGCTCAGGGCGCGAAGGGGGGGCACGAACTTCCCGGTCAGACAACTAGATCACAGCCCCGTCATCGCCTGCATCGCCGCGTTGTAGCGCTCCCCCGCCACCCCGAGCTGTTCGGCCGCCGCGGACAGTTCCGCGAGGTCGTCCGCACCGAGGTGCAGCTCGACGGCTCCGAGGTTCTCCTCCAGGCGCGACAGCCGGCGGGTCCCGGGGATCGGGACGATGTCGGGCCGCTGAGCGAGCAACCACGCGAGCGCCACCTGCGCGGGTGTCCCACCGAGGGTTCCCGCGACGCGGCTCACCAGGTCGACGAGCGCCTGGTTCGCGGCGCGGTTCTCCTCGGTGAAGCGGGGGATGCGCGTGCGGATGTCGTCGGCGGCGAACTCGGTCGAGGTGTCGACTGCTCCCGTGAGGAAACCCTTGCCGAGCGGGCTGAACGGCACGAGGGAGATCCCCAGTTCGTCGAGGACGGGCAGCACTTCGGCTTCGATCTCCCGGGTCCACAACGAGTACTCGCTCTGCAGCGCCGTGACGGGGTGGACGGCGTGCGCGCGTCGGATGGTCCCGGCGCCCGCCTCGGACAACCCGAAGTGCAGGACCTTGCCCGCGGCGACGAGTTCGGCGACGGCCCCGGCGACCTCCTCGATCGGCACGTCCGGGTCGACGCGGTGCTGGTAGAAGAGGTCGATCCGGTCGGTCCTCAGCCGCGTGAGCGAGGCGTCGGCGACGCGGCGGATCTGCTCCGGCCGGCTGTCGGTCCCGACGGACTTCCCGTCCTGGATGTCCCAACCGAACTTGGTCGCGAGGACGACCCGGTCCCGCAGGGGTTCCAGCGCCTCCCCCACGAGTTCCTCGTTGTCGTACGGGCCGTACACCTCGGCCGTGTCGAACAACGTCACGCCCCGTTCGACGGCGCCCCGCAGGACACCGACCATCTCCTGCCGGTCCCCGGGGTTCGGGCCGTAGCTCTGGCTCATCCCCATGCAGCCCAGGCCGAGGGCCGAGACGGTCAACCCGCCGTCGACGGTGCCCAGGGTCCGCATCGTCGTGCTCCGCGTCGTCATGGTGTCTCCTCTGGTTCTGCTGCGGTCGACAGCAGTCAACCCGCACGGGGGAGGGCGCGACAGTCTCTGGCGAAGGGTGTGACGGCAGACCACCTCTGCGGTCCGCGGACGGGTGGCCCGGCGACCTACGATCGGTGGGGTGGACAACCGGGACGAGATCCGCACCTTCCTCACCACCCGCCGCGCGAAGATCACGCCGGAACGGGCGGGACTCGTCGTCCACGGCACCCGGCGCGTGCCCGGTCTGCGCCGCGGCGAGGTGGCCGGCCTGGCCGGGGTCAGTGCGGAGTACTACGCCCACCTCGAACGCGGCAACCTCGGCGGCGTCTCCGAGAGCGTGCTGCACGCCCTCGGCACGGCGCTGCAGCTCGACGAGGCCGAGCGCGCGCACCTGCAGGACCTGGCGCGGGCGGCGGGCCCCGCGGCCCGGACCCGGCGCCGTCCTGCTCCGCAGGGGGTGCGGGCGGGGTTGCGGCGCGTCGTCGACGGGCTCGGGGACCTGCCCGCCTACGTGCGCAACGGCCGTCTCGACCTGCTGGTGTTCAACCGGATGGCCCGCGCGCTGTACGCGCCGGTCTTCGCCACGCCCCGTGCGACGGGACAGGAACCCAACACCGCGCGGTTCACCTTCCTCGACGACCGTGCCCGCGACTTCTGGGCCGACTGGTCGCGGGCGGCGGACGAGACCGTCGCGATCCTGCGCACAGAGGCCGGACGCGACCCCTTCGACAAGGGGCTGAGCGACCTCGTCGGGGAACTGTCCACGCGCAGCGAGGAGTTCCGCACCCGCTGGGCGGCGCACGACGTCCGGCTGCACTCGACGGGCGCCAAGCACTACCACCACCCCGTCGTCGGGGACCTGGAACTGGCCTACGAGTCGTTGCAGCCCGCGGCCGACCCGGGCCTGACCCTGCTGGTCTTCAGCGCCGAACCCGGGTCCGCGTCCCACGACGGGCTGCGGCTGCTGTCGAGCTGGGACGCCTCACCCGCCGCGGTCGAGACGGAGTCCTGAGCGGGCTCACCCGAGGAGCGTGGGGACGACGTACCAGCGGTTGTCGACCTCGGCGACGACGAGACGCCGTGGCGCGGCGCGCTCGTCGCCGCCCCCAGCACCGGCGAACCGCACGACGAGGTCCGCACCGTCCCGGACGACGACCGTCCCCGAGAGGTCGGGCACCAGCTCCGTCACCCGTCGCAGCTCCGCCTGCGCCGCAGCCCGCGGGTCGGCGACGACCTCCTCGTCCAGCAGGAGGGCGAGGCGAGCGGGGTCCTCGGCGCGCAGCGCCGCCTGCACGGACCCGGCCAACTCCGTCGGGTCCTGCGCCCCCCGCGCGGGTTCGGCGTGGATGGCGACGGTGAGGCCGCCGATGGCCAGCAGCGGCACGAGCACCGCGAGCGCGAGCCAGGGACCGGAGGGACGTCGGGGAGGAGCCACCCGAGGAGTGTCCCGGGAACGACGAAGGCCCCGGTCTGCTGACCGGGGCCTCCACCACACGTGCGCGAGGGGGGAGTTGAACCCCCACGCCCTTTCGGGCACACGGACCTGAACCGTGCGCGTCTGCCTATTCCGCCACTCGCGCGTGCTGAGAGCAACCGTACCAGCCCGCGACACCCGCCGATGACGTCCCCACACGCCACCTCCACCTCTGCGCACCGCCGCTCCACAGGCGCGCAGGGGGTCCCCGGCTACGATTGCCGGGCCGGACTGTCTGACCGTGATCTTGAGGGGAGGCCCACCGTGGGAGTGCTCGACCGCTTCGAGCGCGGGGTCGAACGTGCCGTCAACGGTGTGTTCGCGCGGGCCTTCCGCAGCGAGGTGCAACCCGTCGAGGTCGCCAGCGCCCTGCGCCGCGAACTGGACGACCGCGCGGCGGTCCTCTCGCGCGGCCGGACGCTCGTCCCCAACAGCTTCATCGTCGAGCTGGGCCCGGCCGACCACGAGAAGATCGCCTCCTGGCAGGACACCCTGGCCGACGAGCTCGTCGCCGCCGTCACCCAGCACGCCGAGAAGCAGCGGTACAGCTTCGTCGGACCGGTGCGGGTCGGCTTCCACGAGGCCGACGACCTCGAGACCGGCGTCTTCCGCGTCCTGTCCTCCACCGTCAAGGGCCGCGTCGCCCCCGCGACGCCCCGCACCAACCAGGCCGGCCGGCCCCGGCTGGAGGTCGACGGCCGCGGGTACGTGCTCGCGGAGTCGGTGACCGTCCTGGGGCGCGGCTCGGACGCCGACGTCGTCCTGGACGACCCGGGCGTCTCGCGCCGGCACGCGGAGATCCGCGTCGCGCCGGGCGGGGCACGGGTGTCCGACCTCAGCTCGACCAACGGGACGTTCGTCGACGGCGAGCGGGTGTCCTCGCTCGACCTGTGGGACGGGGCCGTCATCACCGTGGGGCGCAGCAAGATCGTGTTCCACGCCGCCCGGCGGGACGAGGGCTGGACGTGACGGGCGAACCGGGGACGCGTTCGTGAGCGAACTGACCCTCACCGTCCTGCGGTTGGGGCTCCTCGTCGTGCTCTGGCTGTTCGTCCTGGCCATCGTCGGCGTCCTGCGCGCCGACCTTCTGGGGACGCGCGTCACAGCCCGCCGGACCGAGCGCGCCAAGGCGCGGCCCCGGCGCGACCCGGTCGAGGCCGCCCCCGAACCGGCCCGGGCCCGGCGCGCGACGCTCGTCGTGACCGAGGGTTCGTTGCGCGGCACCACCCTCGCCCTGGGGCAGAGCGCCGTGCTCATCGGTCGCGGTAGCGACTGCACCCTCGTCCTCGACGACGAGTACGCCTCCACCAAGCACGTCCGCATCACCGCCAACCCCGCCGGCGACGGCTGGACGGTCGAGGACCTGCAGTCCACGAACGGCACGTTCCTCGGCCGCGACCGCCTGACCGCCCCCGCCCCCTTCGAGCCCGGCACGCCGCTGCGCATCGGCAAGACCGTGCTCGAACTCCGGAGGTAGCCCGTGGCCATCGCGCTGAACTACGCCGCGCGCTCGGACGTCGGACTGGGCCGCACGACGAACCAGGACTCCGGGTACGCCGGGCCGCACCTCCTCGTCATCGCCGACGGCATGGGCGGGCACGCCGGTGGGGACGTCGCCAGCTCCCTCGCGGTCGGCGAGATGTCCTCCCTCGACGGGGAGTCGCACGGCAGCGACGACGCCGCCCAGCACCTGCACGACGCCATCGAGGCCGCCAACGAGCAGCTGCGCCGGCGCATCGAGGCCGAACCCGACCTCAACGGCATGGGCACGACGGTCACGGCGATCCTGCGCGCCGGTTCCCGGCTCGTGCTCGCGCACATCGGCGACTCGCGCGGCTACCTCCTGCGCGACGGCGCGCTGACGCAGCTGACGAAGGACCACAGCTACGTCCAGACCCTCATCGACGACGGGCGCATCACGCCCGAGGAGGCCGAGCGGCACCCGCAGCGCTCGGTGATCATGCGCGTCCTCACGGGCCGCACGGACGACGAGGCGGACGTCTCCGTCCGCGAGGCCCGCCCGGGCGACCGCTACCTCCTCTGCAGCGACGGCCTCTCGGGCGTCGTCAGCCACGACACCCTCGCCGAGACCCTCGCCGCAGGCGAGGACCCGGACACCACGTGCCAGCGGCTCGTCGAGCTCGCGCTGCGCGGCGGGGGTCCGGACAACATCTCCTGCGTCGTCGCCGACGTCGTCGAGCTCGGCGGCGGCGCACCGCCGTCGACGACCCCGCAGGTCGTCGGCGCGGCCGCGTTCCACCGTCCCCGCCGCTCCTCGGCCGCCGGGACCCCGGCCGCTCGGGCCGCCGCCCTGCGCGCCGCGCAGGACGAGTCCGGCGACGACTCGGAGGACGACGATCGCCCGACGCTGACCGACCGCGAGCGCCGCCGTCGGCGCCTGCGGTGGATCGCCGGTCCGCTGCTCCTCGTGCTGCTGCTCGCGGCCGGCGGGCTGGGGTTGTGGCGCTGGAGCCAGCAGCAGTACTACGTCGGTGACGACGCCGGGACGGTCGCGATCTACCAGGGGCTGACGCAGGACATCGGCCCCCTGAAGACGTCCCACGTCCTGCAGACGACGGACATCGCGGTGGCCGACCTGTCGACGACGTGGTCCACGCGCGTCCGGGCGCGGGTGTCGTCGAGCAGCCTCGCCGACGCGCGCGAACTCGTCGAGAACCTCGAGGACAACGCCGCTGCCTGCCGCGCGGCGGTCACGGCGAACGCGCCCGTCCCCTCGCCGACCCCGACCGCCAGCGCCGGGGCGACGGACACCCAGACCCCGAGCGCCACGTCGACGAGCACGTCGACGAGCACCCCCACGAGCTCCCCCACCGAGACCCTGAGCCCCGAGGACTGCGGAGGCGTCGGCTGATGGCCACCGTGCTGCCCGTCTACCCCACGACCCGGCGCAACGTCGAACTCGCGCTGGTGCTGCTCGCCGTCGTCATCGCCGGCGGAGCCTGGGCCGTCACCGGCCTGACCATCGACGGGTCGCTGCCACCGAACCTCTTCGCCTACGCGGGCGGCCTCGGCGGGCTCGCCGTCGTGCTGCACCTGCTGCTGCGCTGGCGGGCCAAGCACGCCGACCCGCTGCTGCTGCCGGTGGCGACGCTGCTCAACGGCATCGGCCTGGTGATGATCCACCGGCTCGACCTCGCGCTGGACTCCTCGGCCGCGTCCCGGCAGTTCATCTGGACCGCGCTGGGGATCGTCGCCGCGGGTGCCGTGCTGGTGTTCGTGCGCGACCACCGGATCCTGCGCCGGTACACGTGGACGGCTGCCGTGGCCGGTCTCGTCCTGCTGCTGCTTCCGCTCGCGCCGGGGTTGGGCCGCACCGTCAACGGGGCGCGGATCTGGATCGGGATCGGTCCGCTGTCCTTCCAGCCCGGTGAACTCGCGAAGATCTGCCTGGCGGTGTTCTTCGCCGGGTACCTCGTCGTGCACCGCGACGCGCTGAGCCTGACCGGCAAGAAGATCCTGTTCCTGCAGCTGCCGCGGGCGCGCGACCTCGGGCCGATCCTGCTGGCCTGGGTGGCGAGCATCGGGATCCTCGTCCTGCAGCGCGACCTCGGGACCTCGCTCCTCTTCTTCGGGCTGTTCGTGGCCGTCCTCTACGTCTCCACCGAACGCGTGTCGTGGATCGTGCTCGGCCTGCTGATGTTCTCGGCCGCGGCCGTCTTCGCGGCCACGACGATGGGTCACGTCCAGGCGCGCGTCGACATCTGGCTGCACCCGTTCACGGCGGAGAACCGCAGCGGCTCCAGCTACCAGCTCGTCCAGGGCCTGTTCGGGATGGCCAACGGCGGGCTCACCGGGACCGGTCTGGGCGAGGGCCGGCCGCAGACCGTGCCGTACGCGAACTCCGACTTCATCTACTCAACGATCGGCGAGGAGCTCGGCCTGGCCGGCCTGTTCGCCGTGCTCGTGCTGTACGTCGTGCTCGTCGAGCGAGGGCTCCGGACCGCCATCGGCGTCCGCGACGGGTTCGGCAAGCTGCTGGCCGCGGGGCTCGCGTTCTCGGTGACGCTGCAGGTCTTCGTCGTCGTCGGCGGCGTGACGCGGGTCATCCCGCTGACGGGTCTGACGATGCCGTTCCTCGCCGCGGGCGGGTCCTCGCTGGTGTCGAACTGGATCGTCGTCGCGCTGCTGCTGCGGGTGTCCGACCTCGCGCGCCGCCCCGCCGCGGAGGTCCGCAACGGCCCCGACGGCGACACCGGCGTGACCCAGGCGGTGAGGACGCTGTGAACCGCCCCCTGCGCCGGCTGTCCCTCGTGGTGGCCTTCCTCTTCTTCGCGCTCTTCGCGTCCACGACGTGGATCCAGTTCGTCTCGGCGGACCGGCTCAACGCGATGCCGGGCAACTCCCGGCAGCTGTACGCCGAGTTCGGCCGAGAGCGCGGCGCGATCCTCGTCCAGGGTGGTGCGGCCGTCGCCACGAGCGAGCGCGTCGACGACCCGTACACGTTCCAGCGCGCCTACGCGGCGGGCCAGCTCTACGCGCCCGTCACGGGCTACTACTCGCTGCGCTACGGCACGGCCGGCATCGAGCGCGCCGAGAACGACGTGCTGTCCGGGTCCGCGGACGAGCTGTTCTACCGCAACCTGTCCAGCCTGCTGACCGGTGAGAAGCCGAAGGGCGCCGACGTCACGCTGACGCTGCAGCCCAAGGTGCAGCAGGCGGCGTGGGACGCCCTGGCCGGGCGCAAGGGCGCCGTCGTCGCCCTGGACCCCGAGACGGGGAACGTCCTGGCCATGGTGTCCAGCCCCAGCTACGACCCGAACACGCTCGCCAGCCACGACGGCGCGGCGCAGCAGCAGGCGTGGACGCAGCTCAACGGCGACGAGGACGACCCGCTGGTGAACCGCGCGACGTCCGCGCTCTACCCGCCGGGGTCGACCTTCAAGCTCGTCACGGCCGCCGCGGCGCTGGAGAGCGGGAAGTACACCGCCGACTCCGCGCTGGACGGGCCGCAGGAGCTCGACCTGCCCCAGACGAACAACACCCTCAAGAACGACGAGGGCACGGCGTGCGGTCCGAACGACAAGGTGTCGCTGTCGGACGCGCTGAAGATCTCGTGCAACACCGCCTTCGGCTGGCTCGGTGAGCAGCTCGGCGCGGAGACGCTCGGCGAGCAGGCCGCCAAGTTCGGGTTCGGGCAGTCGCTGTCCATCCCGACGTCGGTGGCCACGAGCCGCTACCCGACCGGGGACGCCGTCGCCGGCCCGCTGCTCGCGTACTCCGCGATCGGCCAGGGCAACGACGTCGCGACGCCGCTGCAGGTGGCGATGCTGTCGGCGGCCATCGCCAACGACGGGGTCGTCATGAAGCCGAACCTCGTCGCGAAGGTCAGCGAAGCCGGCGGTTCGGGCAGCGTCATCGAGCAGCCCTCGCCGAGCGAACTGGGCCGGGCCGTCAGCTCGAGCACGGCGAAGACGTTGCAGCAGATGATGGAGCTCGTCGTCAGCAACGGCACCGGCACGCGGGCGCAGATCGACGGCGCCACCGTCGGCGGCAAGACCGGTACGGCCCAGCACGGGGCGGGACTGCCGCCCTACGCGTGGTTCACGTCCTTCGCGGAGAAGGGCGGCAAGAAGGTCGCGGTGGCCGTGGTCATCGAGGACGGCGGGTCGACCGAGAGCGCCTACGGCGGCCGGTTGTCGGCCCCCGTGGCCAAGACGGTGATGGAGGCGGCGCTGAATGGCTGACCGCAGCACAGGTCGGGACACCGAGGGCACCGAGGGCACCGACGGCAGTGACACAGGACGCAGGGGACGGGGAGAGCAGTGACGGACACGACGACTGGCCACGGGGTGCCGGCGCCGCGCGTGCTCGGCGGCCGCTACGAGGTCGGGAACCTGCTCGGTCGCGGCGGCATGGCCGAGGTCCACGTGGCCCAGGACACCCGGCTCGGGCGGACGGTCGCGGTGAAGCTGCTGCGCTCCGACCTCGCGCGGGACCCCTCGTTCCAGGCCCGGTTCCGCCGGGAGGCGCAGGCCGCGGCCGGCCTCAACCACCCCTCGATCGTCGCGGTCTACGACACCGGCGCCGAGCACCTCACCGAGCACGGCGGCGGCCGCGTCGAGCTGCCGTGGATCGTCATGGAGTACGTCGAGGGCCGGACGCTGCGCGACATGCTGCGCACCGACCACCCCCTCGCCATCACCGACGCCCTGGCGTACACCGAGGGTGTCCTCGGCGCGCTGGAGTACTCCCACCGCATGGGCATCGTCCACCGCGACATCAAGCCCGCCAACGTCATGATCACGCCCGCGGGCGAGGTCAAGGTCATGGACTTCGGCATCGCGCGGGCGATCAGCGACTCCTCCGCGACGCTGACCCAGACGTCCGCCGTCATGGGCACGGCGCAGTACCTGTCGCCCGAGCAGGCCCGCGGCGAGCAGGTCGATGCCCGCAGCGACCTGTACTCCACCGGCTGCCTGCTGTACGAGATCCTCACCGGCCGCCCGCCGTTCACCGGTGACGCGCCCGTCGCCGTGGCGTACCAGCACGTCTCGGAGCAGCCGCGGCCGCCGTCGGCGCTCGTGCCGGACATCCCGCCGGCCGTCGACCACGTCGTCCTCATGGCGCTGACGAAGGACCGCGAGCACCGGTACCAGAGCGCCGGCGACTTCGCCGACGACCTCCGCCGGGCCGTCGAGGGCCGTCCCCTGCGCGGGGCGAGCCTGCCGCCGACGGCCCAGGCCACCCAGCAGTTCGCGGCCGCGCCGCCCACGACCGTCACCCCGCCGGTGCCCGTCGGCCCCTCGACCGGGACGCTGCCGCGCGTCAGCGACGACGGGCCGCTGGAGGAGGACCGGCCGCGGCGCTGGCCGTGGATCATCGTCATCGTCGCGCTGGTGCTCGGCATCGGCGTCGTCGTGTGGGCGCTGTCGAACTCCGGCGCCGACCGCGACGGGTCCGGGAGCCAGACCACGGCCTCGACGCCGGCGACCGTCGCGATGCCCGATGTGGTGAACTCCTCGGAGTCCGACGCCCGGACGGCGATCGAGGCGGCCGGGCTGACGGCCAACGTCACGCAGGCGGCCGACGACACCGTCGCGGCCGGCAACGTCGTCAGCACCGACCCGCAGGCGGGCACCCAGGTGCAGGTCGGCGGCACGGTGAACGTCGTCGTCTCGTCGGGCCCGGACGCCGTCCAGGTGCCGAACGTCCGCGGCCAGTCGCAGGAGGCGGCCCGGCAGACGCTCCAGGAGGCCGGGTTCACGGTCGGCGACGTCAACTCCGTCGACGACGCCTCGGTGGGCAAGGGCGAGGTCGTCTCGACCAACCCGAAGATCGGCGCCTCGGCCCCGAAGGGATCCACGGTCGCGCTGAACATCTCCAGCGGTCAGGTCACCGTGCCGGACGTCGTCGGGCAGTCGCAGACCGACGCGCAGAAGACGCTCAACGACCTCGGCTTCAACGTCAACACCAAGGAGACCACGGAGCAGGGCAGCGGTGAGCCGGGCTCCGTCGTGGACCAGAGCCTGCAGGCCGGGACGAAGGTCGACGCGGGATCCTCCATCGACCTCGTCGTCCAGGCCCAGCCCACGGCGACGGACACGCCGTCGTCGTCCCCGACCGGCTCGTCCTCGCCGAGCCCGACGGGATCGTCGAGCGGGGGTTCGTCCGCGAGCAGCAGCCCGACCGGGGACTCCGGGGACGGTCAGCAGTGACGCGAGCGGCGACCCGGGTGCTGCACCTGTCCGACACCCACCTCATGGCGGCGGGCGCCCTGCACAACGGGCTCGTCGACACGACGGCCGCTCTCGGGCACGTGCTGGAGTCGTTGCACGGCATCGGGTCCGTGGACGCCGTCGTGGTGTCGGGGGACGTCTCGGACGACGGGACGGTCGCCTCGTACACGACGGCCCGCGACCTCGTCGGGGAGTTCGCGCGCTCGCACGGGGCCGTCCCGGTGTTCGCGATGGGGAACCACGACACCCGCGGGCAGTTCGCCGAGGTGCTGGGGCCGGTCCGGTCCGTGCACGACCTCGACGGGTTCCGCGTCGTCGTCCTCGACTCCTCCGTCCCCGGCCGCGGGTACGGGTTCCTCGACCCCGAGCAGCTGGACTGGCTGCGCGGGGAACTCGCGACGCCCGCGGCCCGCGGCTCGGCCGTGGTGCTGCACCACTCCCCCGTCCGCGCGCCGACGGTGCTGCACGAGGCGCTGAAGCTGCAGAACCCCGACGACCTGCTCGACGCGCTGGCGGGCACCGACGTGCGGGTCGTGCTCTCCGGGCACTACCACCACCACGCCGCGCAGACGTACCCGTCGGGTCTCACGGCGCTCGTCGCTCCCGGGGTCGCGAACCGCAGCGACCCGTTCGTCGCGCACGGGCAGGAGCGGATCCTGCGGGGTCACGGCGCCCTGCTCGTCGAGGTCGACGAGGCGGGGACGGTGTTCTCCAGCGTCCTGTCGATCCCCTCCCCCGGCGACGGGGAGGAACTGTTCGTCCTGGACGAGGAGACCGTCCAGCGCATCGCCGCCGAGGCCGGGGTCCCGCGCTGACCGGCCGGTTCCTCGCCTGGTGCGACGCGTGGAACGCGGCGCACCCGTGGGACCACAACGCTGCCTACCACCGGTGGATCGAGCGGCAGCTCCCCCCGCGGTGCGGCTCCGCCCTGGACGTCGGGTGCGGGACGGGGGAGTTCGCGCGCCGGCTGGCCCGCCACGCCGACCGCGTGACCGGGATCGACGTCGATCCCGCCGTCGTCCGCACGGCGACGGGACTCTCCGAGGGGACCGAGTTCCGGTGCGGTGACCTGATGACCGTCGAACTCCCCGGGCAGTACGACGTGGTGACGGCCCTCGCCGTCCTGCACCACGTCCCCCTCGAGGTCGGGCTCGTGCGCCTGCGCGACCTCGTCGCCCCCGGGGGGACGCTCGTCGTCCTCGGGGTCCCGGCGGGGCGGGGGTTCCTCGACTCCGGGCTGGACCTCCTCGCCATCCCGGCGAACCTCGCGGTGGGCGCCCTGCAGACGCGGCGCCGGGGTTCGGCCGAGCGGCCCGTCGCCATGACCGCCCCCACGGCTCCCCCGGACGCGACCCTCGCGCAGGTGCGGTCGGTGGCGCGGCGCGTCGTCCCGGGCGCCCGGATCCGGCGGCGCCTGTTCTGGCGGTACTCACTGGTGTGGTCGGCGCCCGGCGGCGAAGTTCACAACCCGAGGTCGCTCAGGCCGGGGTGGTCGGCCGGACGCGGTCCGGAGAGGTCCCAGGAGAACTTGCGCTCGGACTCCGCGATCGCGACGTCGTTGATGCTGGCGTGGCGGTGGGTCATGAGCCCTGCGTCGTCGAAGCGCCAGTTCTCGTTGCCGTGGGCGCGGAACCACTGGCCGTCCGCGTCGTGGTACTCGTACGCGAACCGGACGGCGATGACGTCGCCGGTGTGGGCCCAGACCTCCTTGATGAGCCGGTAGTCCAGTTCGCGTTCCCACTTGCCGGTGAGGAACTCGACGATGGCGGCGCGGCCCTGCAGGAAGGTGGAGCGGTTGCGCCACCAGCTGTCCTCGCTGTAGGCGAGGGCGATGCGCTCGGGGTCGCGGGAGTTCCAGGCGTCCTCGGCGGCGCGGGCCTTGACGGCGGCACTGGCGGCGGTGAACGGGGGCAGGGGCGGACGGGACACGGGACACCTTCCGAAGGACTGGCTGTACCGATCGGTACTAGCTGTACTGGAAGGTACAGACAGAGCGCCGACCCGTCAACGGTCACCGCGGGAAGCGGATCAGGAGACGGCGGCGAGCAGGCGTTCCTCGACGCCGGCCACGACCCCGACGACCACGGCGTCCTCGTCGAGGGCGCGCGCCAGGACCAGCGCCCCCTGGATCGCGGCGACCGCGTCCAGCGCCAGCGCTGCGGCGTCCCGATCCTCGACGCCACCGCGCCGCAGCGTCTGGGCCAGGAGGTCGACCCACACGGAGAAGTAGGTGCGGACCGCGTCGGCGTGGGTCGCCAGCTCCCCACCCAGGGCCGTCACCGCGAACAGGCAGACCCGCTGGCGGGAGAGGAAGTAGTCCCGGACCGTGCCCGCCATCCTCGACACGGCGCCGGCCACGTCGTCAGCGGTCCGCAGCGGCGTGAAGACCTGGTCCTCGAACCACGACTGCACCTCGCCCAGCACCGCACGCGCCATGTCCGCCTTCCCGTCCGGGAAGAAGTGGTACAGGCTGCCCCGGCCCATGCCGGTCTCCTGCTGGATGACCGACAGCGACGCGGCCTCGAAACCCCGGCGGCGGAAGACGTCGGCGAGGGCCCGCACGGCGTCCGAACGGTCGAGGAGGGTCCGCGGCACCAGGGGTTCCTCCCGTTCCGTGTGGTCGGTCGCACCGAGTGTACCGCCCAGTACAGATCGAGACTTCACGTCGGGGCGTTCCCCGCGGGCGGTCGTGGTGCGGATCCCCCGACGGTTCCGCACCCGACCTGCACGGGGGTCAGAAGACCCGTCGCCTGGTTCCCGAGATGGGGACGAGGTTCAGGACCAGACCGACGACGATCAGCACGACGCCCACCCACAGCAGGACGTGCACCGACGGAACCAGCAGTCCCACGATCAGCAGGACGATGCCGAGGACGACCATGACAGCTCCTCCCTGAGCTCCGGAAACTCCGTGCACTCGACGGTACGCCGCGCGTCGCCGCACGCTCGTCGAGAACTCCCCCGTCTCCGGCTCTCACCCGAACGCCGGATCCCCTGCGCCGGAGCGCGGCCCGTACGGGGCAGTTCGGTCACGGCAGACCGGTGAGCCACCACCCTGCGCCACTGCTCGCGGGAACTGGGGCGGTCGGAGTTCCCCCCCGCCCGGCGGCGCGTGCCCGCACGACGACGGCCACCCCCAGCCCGCCCCCGGCGGCGCTGACGGCGACCCCGACCTGCCCCGCCGCCAACCCGCCGGCGAGGGCGACCAGCAGGGCCGCTCCCGTCGCCCCCCACGGGTGGCCGATCGCGAGGGCCCCGCCGTCGGGGTTCAGGCGCGCGTCGGCGTCGTCGAGGCCGAGGTCGCGCGAGCAGGCGAGCACCTGCGCGGCGAACGCCTCACCCACCTCGAGCCGGTCGACGGCGGCGAGGTCGAGGCGGGCGGAACGCAGCGCGGCGCGGACGGCGGGTGCGGCGGCGGCCCCGGGCAGGGCGGGGTCCGCGCCGACGGCCGCCGTTCCCAGCACGGCGAGACCCCCTGCGCCCCAGCGCTCCGCGGTGGCCAGGTCGACGAGGGCGAGCCCCGCGGCGCCGTCGGCGTGCGCGCTGGCGGTGGCCGCGGTGACCGTGCCGCCGAAGGCCGGCGAGAAACGGGCGACGACCTCGGGGCGCAGGACGCGCGGCCGGGCGTCGTGCTCGACCCCCGCCAGCGGGACGAACCGTTCCGCCGTCCGGCGGCGCGCGACGAGAGCGCGCGCGTGCGACCGGACGGCGAACGCCTCCTGGTCGGCGCGGGAGATGCCGAGGTGGGCCGCGAGCGCGTCGGCTGCGGGGCCCATGTCCGGATCGGGGAAACCGTCGGGGGCGAAGGCCGCGCGCGGGACGACACCGTCGAGGTGGCGGGACGTGGTGCTCTCGGCGCCGACCGCGAGCACGGGACCGCTCCCGGTGGCCGCGAGCGCCGCGGCGAACCGGACGGCGGCCAGTCCGCTGGCGCACTGCGCGTCGACCGTGGTCCCCGGGACACCGGCGCCGAACCCGGCGGCCAGCGCAGCCCGGCGGGCGGGGTTGCCGTCGGCCGTCCCGACCCCGGCGACGACCTCGGCGACGGCGACGTCCTCCCCGGCGGCGCAGGCGGCGACGTCCTCGGCGAGTGCTGTGAGGACCGCCGCGGCGAGGTCGTGGTCGCGCAGTCCGGCGTAGGTCGTGCCGGCCGTGGCGAAAGGGGTGCGGCGCGCGGCGACGACGACGGCGCTCACCGTGCCCGCCCGGCCACTCGCGCGACGGCGGCGCGGTCCGGTTCGCCCTTGCCGGTGCGCGGGACCCGCGTGACCGCCAGCCAGCGCCGGGGCCTGGCCGCGGACGGCAACGAGCGGGCTGCCGCGCGCAGGGCCGCGGGCACGTCGGCCACCCCCACGACGACGGCCGTGACGACCTCCCCGAGGCGGTCGTGCGGACTTCCGCAGACGACGACGTCGGCGCCGGGCGGCAGGTGCGGGCGCAGTGCGTGCTCGACCTCGGCGACGAGGACCGTGCTGCCGCCGCTGAGGACCGCGCCGGGGCGACCCAGGACGGCGAACCGGCCGTCCGGCAACGGTTCCGCGACGTCGCCGACACCGGCCCAGCCGTCCGTCACGACGGGGGTGGCGCCACCCGTCGCGTCGATCCGGGACCGCGCGACGTAGGGAGAGGCGACCTCCAGGAGCGCCCCGCGCACGCGGACGTCGACGCCGGGGAAGGGGCCGAAACCCTCCGGGTCCGACGAACCGTCTGCGTGACAGGCGATCCCGACGAAGGACAGCTCCGCGGCGCCGTAGTACTCCACGACCCGCCACCCGCGCTCGAGGGCGCGGCGCCGCACGCGCGGGTCGAGCCCGGCCCCGCCGACGACGGCCGTGCGCACGTGCGGGTGGTCGTCACGGTCGAGGACGGTGGCGAGCACCGCGGGAACCACGTGGAGGACCGTGCTGCCCGCCGGTGGGAGGCGGTCACCTGCCCCACCGGTGCGGGCGCCGACGCGCAGCGCGTGCCACCCCGCGTGCAGCGTCAGGGTCGACGCCGGGGGTCCCGCGGTGCCGACGACGTCGTCCGGGTCCAGCTCCAGGAGGTCGGCGAGGGGCTGGACGGACGCGGCCCAGGACGCCGAGGTCCGCACGACCGCCCGGGGGCGGGAGGTGCTGCCCGACGTGCTGAGGACGAGGTCGCCGGGCCCGACCTCACCCGCGCCGGCGGCCCGGCGGACGGCCCTGAGCAGCTCGTCACCGCCGGCGGGGTCGAGCACGAGGACGGGTGGGTGGTCGGGGTCCGCGGTCGCCGCGACCAGCGCGGACGCCAGGTCCGCCGCGTCCGCGGGCAGGACGACGAGGTCGCCCGCCACCTCAGACGGAGGTGGTCGTGCGGCGGCGGCGCAGCGGCAGGAGCTCGGGGCGGGCGCGGTGCACGCCGCTCGCGACGAAGGCCGTGAGGGCGGCCTTGAGGAGGTCGCCGGGCAGGAACATCACGCTGGTCCACGCCGGGAGCTGCGTGATCCAGACCTGCAGCGGGACCCCGATCAGGTACACCACGCCGATGCCGCCGGCGAGGGCGGCCGTGAAGAACCACTGGGGCTGGTTGCTGGGCCGGCGCGCCGTCAGCCACCCCGTGAGCGCGGCCCCCAACGGCCACCCGAGGAGGTACCCGACGCTCGGCCCGGCGAAGACGCTGAGGCCGCCGCGCCCGCCCGCGAGCACCGGCAGGCCCGCGGCGCACAGCACGAGGACGACGAGGACGGCGAGCGCACCGCGCCGAGCGCCGAGGAGGGCGCCGGCGAGCATGACCCCGAGGGTCTGCAGGGTGATGGGCACCGCACTGCCGAAGAGCGGCAGCTGACCGGGCGCGCCCAGGACGACGATGACGGCGGCGAAGGTCGCGATGAGCGCGACGTCGCGAGAGGTCGAACGCTGCACCGGACGCATGAGGCGGAAGAGTAGCCAGCCCGGCGCCTGCGCCGCGGCCCCACCGGTCCACGTCCAGGGTCGACGCCTCGTCGACGGGCACGCGGCCGGGCGGACTTCGCCAACCGGTACCCGGCCGGGGCCACGTCGTGCGACGGTGGGAGGACTCGCTGGAGAGGAGCAGGTCATGGGCTCGGTCGCCGTCATCTTCATCGCGCTGGTCGTCTCGGCGCTCGTCCTCGTCGCGCTCATCGTCACCCTGCTGGTGCGCGACCGCGGCCGTGACCGGTCGTCCCGGGACGTCCCGCACCGCGGCGACTGGGACCTGGCCGGATCGGCGCCGATGGCACACCGACGGGGCACGGGGACGCCGTCGGGCAGCTGACGCCTCGGCGTCAGTCGGGGGCTCCCCCCAGGCCGCCCAGCAGGGTCCCCGTCACCGTGCCGACCAGGCGGGCGACCAGTCCTGAGGCGTCGACGTAGTTGCCCGGTCCCTTTCCCAGCCCGTCGTGCGGGATGCGCGCCGCCATGCGGGGCAGGTCGGCGCGCACGGCGTCGTCGTCGACGGCCCGTGGCCCGGTCGGCTCGTCCAGCTCCTCGAGGGGGAAGGAGTCCAGGGCCGTGCCGTCTCCGTCGTGGCGGTCGTGGAAGACGTCGACCGCGGCGACGTCGAAGCTCTCGCCGGCGCCGTCGCACCCGCCCCCCAGGTCCGCCACGTCGGCCAGGGCGTCGGGGTCGGCGGCCACGGCCTCGAACGTGCTGCGGCCGTGGGCCACGACGAAGGCCCGGAAGTCGCTGAGGACGTCCTCGGAGACGAAGCCGCACGCCATCTCCGCGGCCTGCACGTGGCGCCAGGTGTGCAGCCGGGCCGAGACGTCCAGGAAGCGCCGCTCGTAGGCGGCGACGGTGGCGTCGTCCCGGGTGCTGAGGTGCTCGACGACCAGCCGGGCCGCGCCGTCGGCATCGCCGTGGGCGCGGGTGCGGGCGTCCTCGACGACCTGCCAGAACTCCGCCTCGTCCATCAGCGGTCCGTCGGCCACCGCGGGGGCGCTGGGCAGCGGAGCCGGCGGGCTCGCCGTCCGCCACGGAGCCGGTTGCGGGGCGTCAGCGGGTGCGCACGCGCCCAGCACGGACGCGACCAGCAGCAGCGGCGCGAGGCGCCCGAGCCTCCCTCGCACGTCACCCAGCGTAGGCGGGAGTGGTGGTCCGCGGGGCGCGCCCGCGTGGGTTCCCCCGTTCAGCGGCAGGGGTCCCCGACGTCCCACCCACCCCCACGTCTCCAGGGTTTCACGCCCTCCAGCGCGGGTCGCGGCCCGCGAGCGCCAGCACGCGCTCGAAGGTGGTGGCGGCCGGCGGGACCGGGAGCGGCGGCCCGAACAACCCCTGCCGAGCGGCCGGGTCGGCAGGCACGGCCTCGACGAAGCCGGCGACGGCGGCCACGCTGGCGGTGTCGGGTCGGTGCGTACGCCCCGTCGCGACCGCGACGTCCCAGGTGTGCAGGACGAGCTCGTCCAGGGCCACGACCCCGGCCTCCGCGGCGGGCATCTCGATCCCACCGGCCCGGGCCGTGCCCTGCCACGCCGACGGCTCCCGCCAGGCGGCGGCGAGCTCGGTCAGCTGCTGCGGCAGGTCCTCACGCCACCCGCCGGGCAACGCGTCCGGCATGTCCCCCGGTGGGGACCCGCCCCGGTCCACCTCCTTGCGGGCGGCCGCGGTGAAGGCGGCGGTCAACCCCACGACGTGGGTGAGCAGGGCGGACACCGTGCAGTCGCACGGCGTGGGCCGGCCGAGGTCGGCGTCGGAGAGGTCGGTGACGAGAGCGGCGAGTTGCCCGGCCGCGGGGCGGAGGTCCAGCACACGGGGATGACCCGCGGGCTTGCTGGAACTCATCGCGGAGCCGCGCTGTCCCAGCTGAGCCAGCGTCAGGTCGGCACCACCCGCTCGACAGGCCAGGATGGTCCGGTGCCCGACGATCTGGGCGTCGCCTTCGACGCCGTGGCTGCGGCGGCGGCCGTCGCTCTGCGGGCGTTCGCCGACCTGGCCTCGGTCGAGCCGCAGGTGAAGGACGACGGTTCGATGGTCACCGCGGCCGACCGGCAGGGCGAGCGAGCAGCCCGTGGCGCGCTGGCCCGGCACCGCCCGGGAGACGCTGTCCTGGGCGAGGAGTTCGCGCTCGCCGACGGGGTGGGCCGGACGGGGCGGCGGTGGATCGTCGACCCGATCGACGGGACGGCCCACTTCGTGAACGGTGACGACCGCTGGCTCGTGCTGCTCGCGCTGGAGGTCGACGGGGTGCTGGAGGTGGCCGTGGCCGCGGTCCCGGCGCAGGGCCGGGTCTGGTGGGCCGTCCGCGGGGGCGGCGCCTTCGCCGGGACGGTGGACGCGGCCGGCACCGTGAGCGACGCTCGACCCCTGGCCGTTTCCCCGCCCCCCACGGACCCGGGGTGGCCGCGGATGGGCGTCGTCCCCGCAGCCCCGTTCCAGCTCGACACCGACCGTGACCTGGCGCGTCGTGCCGGTGCCGGCACCGAGGCGGCGCAGTGGCCGCTGCACCCGGCGCTACTGGTCGCCCAGGGCGACCTCGACGTGGCGGTGCAGACGCGCGCGTCGATCTGGGACGTGGCAGCGACCACCTTGATCGTCGCGGAGGCCGGTGGCCTGAGCAGCGGAGCGGACGGGTCACCGGACCTCGGGAACGGTCCGCGGGTCTTCTCGTCGGGGCCTGGCGTGCACGCCGGCGTGCTGGCCGCGGTCGCCGCCAGGCGTCCCTGACGCGCGGACACGTTCCCGTGCAACGGGAGGGAGGGGCCGTGCGTATGCTCCACGGACCCGTCGTCGGGTCCGGACCGACGCGGCACGGACGGGAGGGACCGCGTGGACGCGGACGTCGTCGTCATCGGCGGAGGACTCGCGGGCCTCGTCGCCACGTGCGAACTGGTCCGGGCCGGCAAGAGCGTGCTCGTCGTCGAGCAGGAGAACTCGGAGAACCTCGGGGGTCAGGCCTACTGGTCCTTCGGGGGGATCTTCCTGGTCGACAGCCCGATGCAACGGCGCCTGGGCGTGCGGGACTCCTTCGACCTGGCCTGGCGGGACTGGCAGGACTCGGCCCGGTGGGACCGGCTGGACGGCGACCACCCCGAGGACCTGTGGGCCCAGCGGTGGGGACGGGCCTACGTCGAGTTCGCCGCCGGTGAGAAGCGGTCGTGGTTGCGGCAGCAGGGCGTGAGGTTCACGCCGCTGGTGGGGTGGGCGGAACGGGGATCCCTCAGCACCGGCGGGCACGGCAACTCCGTGCCGCGGTTCCACGTCCCGTGGGGCACCGGGACCGGCATCTCCGAACCGTTCGCGGACAGGGTCCGGGCCGCCGCCGGAGCCGGACTGGTCACCGTCCGCTTCCGCCACCGGGTGGACGAGCTCGTCGTCGAGTGCGGCCAGGTCCGGGGCGTGCGGGGCGCCGTGCTGGCTCCCGACACCGCGCGGCGGGGAGCGCCGTCGAACCGGTCGGTCGTCGGCGAGTTCGAGCTGAGGGCGCAGGCCGTGGTCATCGCCAGCGGGGGCATCGGCGGCAACCACGACCAGGTCCGCCGGTGGTGGCCATCACGGTTGGGAGAACCGCCGCGCAGGATGGTCACGGGAGTTCCCGAGCACGTGGACGGCCGGATGCTGGACGTCGCCGCCGACCAGGGCGTCCGCCTGGTCAACCGGGACCGCATGTGGCACTACACCGAGGGTCTGCAGAACTGGAACCCGATCTGGCCCGGTCACGGGATCCGGATCCTGCCGGGCCCGTCCTCGCTGTGGCTCGACGCGCGGGGTCGACGGCTCCCCGTCCCCGGCCTGCCCGGCTACGACACCCTGGGCACCCTGACGCTGCTGCGGACGACCCCGGACCTCGCCGGCCTCGACCACTCCTGGTTCCTGCTGGACCAGTCCATCGTCAAGAAGGAGTTCGCCCTGTCCGGGTCCGAGCAGAACCCGGACCTCACGAACCGGGACCTGCGGCTCCTCCTGCGCTCGCGCCTCGGGCGCTCGGCTCCCGGCCCGGTGGAGGACTTCAAGGAGCACGGCGAGGACTTCGTCGTCGCCGACACCCTGCGCGACCTGGTCGACGGCATGAACGCGCTCACCGGCGACGGGTTGCTCGACCACGACGAGATCGAGCGGCAGGTGCGGGCCCGGGACGACGAGGTCGTCGACCAGTCCTCGGAGGACGCCCAGGCGGTGGGCATCCGCACCAGCCGCCGGTTCCTCGGCGACCGGCTCTTCCGGACCGCCCGACCGCACCGCCTCCTGGACCCCGCGCACGGTCCGCTCATCGCGGTGCGCCTGTGGACCGTGACGCGCAAGACGTTGGGCGGCATCCAGACCGACCTCGCCGGCCGGGCACTGGGAGCGGACGGCGCCCCCGTCAGCGGCCTCTACGCCGCGGGGGAGGCGGCCGGTTTCGGTGGGGGCGGCGTCCACGGGTACAACGCGTTGGAGGGGACGTTCCTCGGCGGCTGCCTCTTCACCGGTCGCACCGTGGGGCGCTCGCTCGTCGACGCCCTGTGACGCCCGCCGCCACCGCGCCCGTCGGGTCCACAGGCGTGACCCGTGCGAGGTCCGGCTGTCGTCGCGGGATCCACAGGCGACGTTCCGGGCCGTGCGGGCCCCTCGCTGTGGACGACGCCGGAGGTGGGTCGGCGCGGGGCCGCAGGCTGCAGCCATGCCGATCCCGCACCCCACCCTGCGACGCCCCGTCCGCACTCCCGAGGAACTCACCACGCGCTGGGAGATCGTCGCCGTGCTCGGACGCGGCCTGGACGACCCTCCCGCGCCGGACCAGGAGGCCTCGGACCTGTGGATCCAGCTCTTCGACGCGACCGGTCACGCCCACGGCGTGCTCGTCGTCGTGGAGGGCGTCGAGCCCGCGCCCGACGACGAACTGACCGGCAACCTCGCCGGGGTCCTCGCCCACCTGCTGACCCTGGAAGTGGACGGGGAGGGTGCCGCGGCGGTCGCCCTGGTCCCGCGAGCGCCCCGCGACGTCGTGGTGGACGACCTCGCGTGGGCCGAGGCGCTGAGGACGGCCTGCCGCGCCGACGGCGTGCCGCTCCTCGGCGTGCACCTCGTCAGCGGCGTGCACGCCCGTCCACTGCTGTGACGGCGGGTGCGCGCGGTCCGGGGTCAGCCGACGGGTGCCGGGGCGGGTCGGGCCTGCTGACGCGGGTTGGGGCGGCGGACCGCCTCCTGCATGGACATGCCGCTGATGGCGTCGCAGAGCTCCGGCAGGGACTCGAGCACCTGCTCGGCCACCTCGAGCGGGACGGCCTGCGGCGACAGGATCGTGACGGTCACCTTGCCGCGGCTGCTCGGTCCCTGGGAGACGAAGCAGCCGGGGACGCGTTCGGCGATCCCGGAGATGAACCCGTTGAGGTCGCGCACGCCGATCGGCCTCGTCGTCTCGATCGCCAGCACAGTCTTCATCGCGCTCCTCCGCAGGGTGGCCGTGGGCGGCCCCGTCCGGGGGGACGGGGTCCACGTCGTGGGTGTTCTCGAGTGGGTCACGGTGACCCGCACGGGCGTCTCACCTCTCCCGCTCTGTCGGCACGCACCGACCCCGGCCACACAGCGCGTCGCCCGAATCACCCTGAACGGACCAGCGCGGACGGGTCCGCCCCCAGCCCGCGGTCAGCGCCGGCCGGCACCCGCGGGTGCGCTCAACCCGGCGCGCACCTCGGCGCTGACCCGCGCAGCGGTCTCGGCCCGCTCCCCCGTCACCCCGCAGGCCCCGAGGCAGACCGCGGCGATCTGCAGCGGACGGCGCTCGACCCCCGGCAAGGACGCGGCCATCTCGACCAGGTGCAGGCAGACCTGGCCGAGCACCTGCGGGTCCACCGGGTGTCCCGCCGGGACGACGTCCCGCGCCAGCTCGGCGTAGACCTGGCCGAGCTGCCGGCGGTGCTCCCGGAACTGCTCGAACCGCGGTTGCTGGACCTCCGGCGCCACGTACAGGGCGGCGATGCCGAGCGGTCCGGCCAGCAGGGTCCCCACGTCGACGACGACCAGCGCGTGCAGCGCGGTGGCCGCGTCCGGCGCCTGCGACCGCAGGGCGTCGACGACGTCGAGGGTGGGGCGGACGGACGCCTCCAGCAGCTCGAGGAGGATCTCGTCCTTGCCGGCGAAGTGGTGGTAGAGCGAGGCCTGCCGGATGCCGACGCGGTCGGCGATGGCCCGCGTCGACGTGGCCGCGAAGCCGGACTCGGAGAACAGCGCCGCCGCGGCGTCGAGGATCTCCTGGCGCGGTGTGCGGCCGTCGTCGGCGGCGCCCCGGCTGCGGGGCCGTCCGACCCGGCCCGTCCCGGCCCGCTCGCTCACCCCGCCGATGCTGCCACGACCTCTCCGGCCCCGGCGGCGCGGGCGGCGAGCCACGACCCGGCTGCGGTGATCTCCCGCGCCCCCTCCAGGGCCGCCGGCTCGGCGAGGAACCCGCGCACCACCCGTCCGTCGTCCAGGGTCACGGCGCCGATCGTCATGGGCTGCGGCAGGGCCGCGACGAACGCGCCGAACCCCGCCGCCGTCAGGCGCCACACCTCGCCCAGGACGCCGGCCCCCGCGGGGTCGCGCACCATGCCCGGCTTGGGCGGGACGGTGTCGAGGGCGAAGAGGCGGTACTGCGGCGCCGTGGTGGCCGGGCCGACGAGGGTGGCGCCGGCCGCGACGAGCTCGTGGTGCAGGGGCTGACCGGACAGGTGCGCTCCGACGACGAGCAGGTCCACGGTCACGTCGGCCCACCGCTGCGCGAGCACCGCCAGCGCGCGGTCGCTGAAGGCGGGGCCCGTCAGCATGACGCCGAACGGCAGACCGTCCACGGTCCCGGCCGGGACCGCGAGGGAGGCCATGTCGAGGAGGTTGGCGAAGTTCGTGAACCGGCCCATGCGCGCGTTGGCGCCCACGGGGTCCGCCGCCACCTCGGCGAGCGTGGGGTGCCACGTCGTCGTGGGGGTCAGCAGCGCGGTGGTCCCCGCGAGCAGGTCGCGGGCGCGGGCCGCGAGGACGTCGAGGCGCTCGCGGTCGCGGAACACCTCCGCCGCCGAGACGTGCTCCCCCGCCGAGACGATGCCGGCCACCGTGGGGTCCAGGTCGGTCCCGACGAGGTGGGCGTTCTCGCGCAGGTGCCGGCCGACGGCCGCGGTCCGCTCGGCGACGAACGCGCCGCCGTACAGGAGGTCGGCCGCTTCCAGCAGCGGGGCGACGTCGACCTCCACGACGTCGGCGCCGGCGGCCCGCACCCGCTCGACGTACCGCGCGAACGCCTCGGCCCAGCCGTCGGCCAGGCCCTGCAGGTGCTCGGCGGTGGGCACGGCGATCCGCGGCCGTGCCGGCGGCGGGGGCAGCGGCGCGTCCACGCGGGCCAGGGGGTCGAGTCCGTCGAGGCCGGTCAGCTCCTCCGCGACCCGCCGCGCGGTGGCCAGGTCGCGGGCGAAGACGGTGACGCAGTCCAGGCTGCGGCAGGCCGGGACGACGCCGGTGTTCGGCACGAGGCCGCGGGTGGGTTTCACCCCGACGAGGCCGTGCAGCGCCGCCGGCACGCGCCCGGAGCCGGCCGTGTCGGTACCGAGCGCGACGTCGACGAACCCCAGGGCCACGGCGACGGCGGACCCGGAGCTGGACCCCCCGGAGATCCGGTCGGGTGCGAACGCGTGCCGCACCGCCCCGTGAGGACTGCGCGTGCCGACGAGCCCGGTCGCGAACTGGTCCAGGTTCGTCTTGCCGAGCACGAGGGCTCCGGCGGCGCGCAGCCGCGCGACGGCGGTGGAGTCCCGGTCGGGCCGGTACGCGAAGGAGGGGGCCGCGGCCGTCGTCGGCAGGCCGGCGACGTCGATGTTGTCCTTGACGGCCACGAGGACCCCCGCCAGCGGCGCGTCCGGGTCGACCGACGCGGCCTCGGCCAGGACGTCCTCGACCGGGCGCAGGGCGATCCACACCTCGGGCCGGCCGAACTGCTCGATGCGCGCGTAGGCCTGGCGGACCTTCACGCCCAGCGCGTCCACGCCACGGTTCACGCCGGGGCTCCTTCCAGGGGGCGCACGGAGAACAGCACCTGGCCGGCGGTGACGGCCTCACCGGGTTTCACGTACACCTCGAGCAGTTCCCCCTCGACGGGCGCGGTCACGGCCGTCTCCATCTTCATCGCCTCCAGCGCCAGCACGCGGTCCCCGTCGCCGACCGAGGACCCGGCGGCCGCGGACACCTGCCAGACGGTCGCGGCGAACGGGGCCTCGACGCCGACCGCACCGGCGGGCAGGTCGACGGGGCCGGCCGCGACGGTCGGGGCGGGTTCGGGCCGGACGTCGAACTCCCCCGACGCCCGCCACCGGTCCTTCTCCGCCTCGAACGCGGCGGACTGCTGCGCGCGGAACGCCGCGATCGAGTCGGCGTGGGCGGCGAGGAACGCCTCGTGCTCTGCGAGGGAGAATTCCCCCTCCTCGGTCTCGACGTGACCGCGGCCGGCGTCGGTCTCGGCGCGGAGTTCGAGGAGTTCCTCGGCCGAGACGGGGTACCACTCGATCCGGTCGAAGAACCGCAGCGCCCACGGGTCCTGCGTGAACAACCCACCGCGGCGGAAGCGGTTCCACACCTGGGTCGTACGGCCCACGAACTGGTACCCGCCGGGCCCCTCCATGCCGTAGATGCACAGGTACGCACCACCGATGCCGACGGAGTTCTCCGCCGTCCACGTCCGGGCCGGGTTGTACTTCGTGGTGACGAGGCGGTGCCGCGGGTCGAGGGGCGTCGCGACGGGCGCGCCGAGGTAGACGTCGCCCAGGCCGAGGACGAGGTAGCTGGCGTCGAAGACGGTCCGGAACACGTCGTCGACGGAGGCGAGGCCGTTGACGCGGCGGATGAACTCGATGTTCGACGGGGTCCACGGGGCGTCGTCGCGGACCCCGGCCATGTACCGCTCGATGGCCAGGTGGGTCGCCGGGTCGTCCCAGGACAGCGGCAACCGCACGCGCCGCGAGGGCACGACGAGGTCGCTCGTCGGGGGCAGCGCGTCGTCCAGCTCGCGGAGCAGGCCGACGAGCCGGGAGGCGCGCAGGACGCTCGCGTCGGTGTGCACCTGCAGGGAACGGATGCCGGGTGTGATGTCGAGGATTCCCGCCGGGCGGTGCTCCTCCAGCGCCCGCATGAGGGCGTGCACGCGCATCCGCAGCCCGAGCTCGAGGACCATGTCGCCGAACTCGACGAGGAGGTTGTCGTCGCCGTCGCGGCGGTACGTGGCGGCGGGGCGGGTGGCCGTCGCCGGTACACGGGCGAGGACCCCGTCGTCGCCGTCGCCCACCGAGGACGTGGCGAGGTCGGCGCGCCGCAGGCGAGGTGCGGCCGCGACCTCCTCGCGCACCGGGACGAAGCGGACGCGGTCGCCGGGCCGCAGCTGGCCCAGCTTCCAGAGGTCGCCCGAGGTCACGACGGCGGGGCAGACGAAACCCCCGAGGGAGGGGCCGTCGGGTCCGAGCAGGATCGGGGTGTCCCCCGTGAAGTCGACGGCCCCCACGGCGTACGGGGTGTCGTGGATGTTCGAGGGGTGCAACCCGGCCTCGCCGCCGTCGGTGCGGGCCCAGCGCGGGCGCGGTCCGTCGAGCCGGACACCGGTGCGGGCGGAGTTCAGGTGGACCTCGTAGTCGGTCGCGTAAAACTCGTCGAGGTCGGCGCGGGTGAAGAAGTCCGGGGCGCCGTGCGGGCCCTCGGTGACGGCGACCAGCCAGTCGTGGGTGTACTCGGGCCGGCGCTCGACCGGGACGGGGCCGGGGATCGTGCTGAACCCCTCCCCCTCGGGTGCCCCGGGGCGCAGCACGTCCCCGGCCTGCAGCGCCCGGCCGCCGTGGCCGCCGAACCCGCCGAGGGTGAACGTCGAGGCACTGCCGAGGTAGAGCGGCACGTCGATCCCGCCGCGGACGGCGAGGGCGAGCCGCAGACCCGGTCCGGTCGCGGTGCCGATCGCCAGGACTCCACCGGCGGGCACCTCCACGGGTTCCCACTGCGGCACCTCGACGCCGTCGACCGTGACGGTCGCGGGCGCGCCGGTGACGCAGACGACGGCCTCTGTCGAGAACTGCAGCGTCGGGCCGGTCGCGGTGATCTCGAGGCCGGGCGCCGTGGGCGGGTTCCCGACGGCGAGGTTGGCCTCGCGCAGCGACAGGGGGTCCATCGGACCCGACGGCGGCACGCCGACCTGCCAGTACCCGAGGCGGCCGGGAAGGTCCTGCACGGTCGTCATGGCCCCGGGGGCGAGGACGTCGATGCGCGGGTCCGGGTCGCGCCCCGCGTCGATGCCCACCGACGGGCCGACGTCGAGCGTGGAGGTGGAGTGGGTGGCCGAGCGCAGGGGCAGGTCGGCCACGAGCGAGCGCAGCAGACCCAGGTTGGTGACGACGCCGTCGACGCGGGAGGCGGTGAGCGCCTCGCCGAGCAGGTCGAGCGCGGCGTCACGACCGGGTGCGGACGCGATGACCTTCGCCAGCAGCGGGTCGTAGAACGGGGTCACCTCGGTGCCCGTCTCGACCCAGCCGTCGACGCGCACGCCGGACAGCTGCGGGAACTGCGCGTTCGTCACGAGTCCGGGGCAGGGGGCGTCCTGCTTGGCGGGGTCCTCGGCGTACACGCGGGCCTCGACGGCGACACCGCTCGCCCGCCAGTCCCGGTCGAGGGCGTCGCGGACGACGGGGTCGTCGGCGCCGTCGCGGGCCAGGCGCAGCATGAGCTCGACGAGGTCCACGCCGTAGGCGAGCTCGGTGACGGGGTGCTCGACCTGGAGGCGGGTGTTCACCTCGAGGAACGCCGCCTCCTCGCGGAGGGGGTCGTAGACGAACTCGACGGTGCCGGCCGACCGGTACCGCACGGAGGCCATGAGGTCCGCGGCCGTGCCGGCGATGCGGCGTCGGACGTGGTCCGGCAGGGCGGGTGCCGGAGCCTCCTCGACGACCTTCTGGTTGCGGCGCTGCAGGGAGCAGTCGCGGTCGCCGATGACGGCGACGCCACCGCGGCCGTCCCCGAACACCTGCACCTCGACGTGCCGGGCGGGGCGGACGAGGCGTTCGAGGAACACCCCCGCCGAGCCGAAGTTCGCCGATGCCAACCGCACCACGCGGTCGTACGCCTCGCGGACCTCCGCGACCGTCGCGCACGCCTGCATCCCGATGCCGCCGCCCCCGCCGGTCGCCTTGAGCATGACGGGCAGGCCGACGGCTTCGGCCGCGGCGACGGCCTCGTCGGCGGAGGCGAGCAGCCCCGTGCCGGCCAGCAGCGGGACGTCGGCGCGGGCGGCGAGCTCGCGGGCGGTGTGCTTGCTGCCGAACGCGGTGATCTGCTCGGGCGTGGGGCCGACGAAGGCGATCCCCGCGGCCTCGCAGGCGCGGGCGAACTCGACGTTCTCGGAGAGGAACCCGTAGCCGGGGTGCACGGCGCCCGCACCCGTGGCCAGGGCGGCCTCGAGGAGGGCGTCGGTGCGCAGGTACGACTCGCGGGCGGGCGCGGGCCCGAGCCGGACCGCGGTGTCGGCCTCACGGACGTGCGGGGCGGCGCGGTCGGCGTCGGAGTACACGGCCACCGTGCGCAGGCCGAGCTCCCGCGCCGAGCGCAGGACGCGTCGGGCGATCTCGCCGCGGTTGGCGACGAGCAGGGTGTCGAAGGTCACCGGGGTCCTCCCGCGGGGGCGGTCACGAGCATGCGCAGCGGCGTGGGGTCGAAGTCGTTGCAGGGGTTGTTGACCTGCGGGCAGTTCGAGACGACGACGAGCAGGTCGACCTCGGCGCGGAACGCGACGCGCTTGCCGGGGCCGGACATGCCGTCGACGATCCCGAGGGAACCGTCGGGTTCCACGGGGACGTTCATGAACCAGTTGAGGTTGGACACGAGGTCGCGGGCGGACAGGCCGTGCCGGGCGCCCTCGGCGAGGAAGTTCTCCCGGCACCCGTGCTGGTGCATGGTGTGGTGGCCGTACCGCAGGGTGTTCGACTCCTTGCCGCAGGCGCCGCCGATGGTGTCCTGGCGTTCGACCTCGTTGGCCACGACGGTCGCGAGGGGGGCGCCGTACTGGCTGCGCAGCACCGTGCCCGTGCGGACGTACGCGTTGCCCTGCCACGCCAGGGTGTCCGGCACGCTGTACCGCTCGCTGCGGTCGGCGTCGGAGAACAGCAGGCAGTCCGCGGACTGGTTGCCGCCCACGTCGACGATGGTCAGGACGTGCCCGGCGCGGACGACGGCCGACCAGGGGGCCCGGGGTGCGACGCGCTCGTCGAGGACGACGTCGCCGGTCACGAGCGGGGAACCCCAGTCGAGCGTGCTCTGGTCGGTGCTCACAGGCCTCGGGCCTCCGCGTGGTCGAGGGTGTTCAGGTAGGCACGGCGCAGTTCGGGGGTGCGGGTGGCGCGGTCGTCGGCGGTGGATGTCGGGGTCGAGCGCCACGCGTGGATCCGCAGCGGCCCGACGGTGAACTCCGGACGGGGGTCGAGGGGGTGCGCGGTGTTCGCGACGAGGACGACGAGCGGGAGTTCGGCGAGAAGGTCCACCTCGGCGGGGCCGGCGGACCCGAGCCAGTGGAAACCCCCGTCCGCCTCGACGCGCACGCCCTGGAAGAAGCTCACGCTCGGCGGGAGGTCCCGGGGTTCCAGACCCTGCTTGGCGGCCGCCAGCGTGAACAGGCCCCGGCCCGACGGGCTCGGCCCCTCCGGGGCCGCGTCGCCGTAGCGGTGCACGTTCCACGCGTCGGACGTCGTCCCGCAGAACGCGTCGTGCCGGCCCGAGGAGTCGGCGACGACCGTGGCCAGCACGCGTCCGTCGCCCGAGAGCAGGGGGTGCCCCTCCCCGAGGTACGCCTGCCACGGGATCTTCTGGGTGTCCGCGACGTTCAGCCGCTCCCACGGGGCCACGGCCGAGAACAGCAGGACGTGCGCGCACGCGTCGCCCGTCACGTCGGAGAACCGCAGCCGGGTCCCGCGGGCGACGACCCTGGACGTGTAGCCGCCGGGCGCGACCGTCTCGGCCCAGGTGAGCAGCGCGGGGTCGACGTCGGCGGGGGCGTGCGGGGAACTCGACGCGGGCAGGTACGGCATCCACTCCGCGCGGACCCCGTCCTGCGCACGGGCGTCGTCGCGGGCGGCGAGGACGGTCGCCGTGTTCCGCCCGTCGTGACTGCTGGTCATGCGGGTTCCTCCACCCGGTCGGACTCGGCGGGCGCGCTGACCTGCAGCCGGCCCAGGACGATCGGACCGCCGTGGCGGACGCGGTTGCGGCGGTGCACGACCACCCCGACGAGGACGGTCCCCGCGATGAACAGCAGTGCGCTCCACTGCAGCCACCACGTGCCGCCGGCGAGGTCGTAGACGCTGGCGCGGGGCCAGGCGAGGTTGACGACCATGACGGTCTGGTAGACGACGGCGAGGACGTTGACGGGAACGCCCCAGCGACTCAGGGAGAAGAGCGGACGGCCGAACTCGTCGGTGCCCGACGGGAGTTCGCCGCGCAGGCGACGGACCAGCAGCGGCAGCGTGACCCCGAGGTAGGCCAGGTACAGCAGGGCGATGCACAGGCTGGTGAGCGCGGTGAACACGGCGCTCTGGTCCCAGTTCACGGCGAGGGCGATCGCGGCACCCACCCCGACGAGGACGGCCGCGCCGATGGGTGTTCCGGTGCGCACCGAGACCCGGCCGAAGAGGGAGGCGAAGGGGAACGCGCGCTCGCGGGCCATCGAGTAGACCATCCGCGACCCCGACGTCTGGACCGCCAGGGTGCAGACGACGACGGCGACGGCCACGCAGGCCAGGAGCAACCGGCCCCCGACGTCGCCGAGGCGGGCGGTGAGCACACCGGCGAGCCCGCCGGAGGCCAGCGATCCGTCCGTGAGGCTGGGCGCCGCGATGACACCGCCGACGAGCAGGAGCGCCCCACCGACGCCCGAGAGGACGAGGGCGCGCAGGATCGTGCGGGGCGTCGTCGCGCGGGGCGCGCGGGTCTCCTCCGACAGTTCCCCGGCGGAGTCGAACCCCACCATGACGTAGGCCGCCATGAGCGAGCTCGCGAGCCACAGCCCGAGGTAGTTCCCCTCCCCCGCACCGGTGCTGGTCATCACGACGCCCGGGCTGCGTTCGGCGTGGCTGAACAGCGCCACGACGAGGGCGACCACGCCGATGATCTCGACCACGACACCCGCGGAGGTGATGACGGCCATGAGCCGGACCCCGATCGCGTTCACCGCGGTCGTCACGACCAGGAGCAGCAGCCCGAGGACGACGGCGTTCTGCGCTCCCGTGGCGGTGGTCGGCGCGGAGTCCGCCCCGGCCCCGCCGACCAGCTGGAAACCCGACCAGATCGACGGCAGCACGGTCTGCAGCGCGATGGCGGCGGTGGCGACGGTGAGGACTTGGCCGACGACCATGACCCACCCGGTGAACCAGCCGACGTCGGTGCCCGCGAGGCGGCTGGACCACTGGAACACCGCCCCCGAGATGGGGTACCGGGCGGCCAGTTCGGCGAAGCAGAGCGCGACGAGCAGCTGGCCGGCGAAGACGGTGGGCCAGGTCCAGAAGAACCCGGCACCACCGAAGCCGAAGCCCAGGCCGAAGAGCTGGAACACCGTCGTGAGGATCGAGACGAACGAGAACCCGGCGGCGAACGAGGCGAACGGACCGACGTTGCGGCGCAGCTGCTGGCGGTACCCGAACCCACCGAGGTCGCTGCTGTCGGGGGCGGTCCGGTCGGGCCGGGAACGGGGTGCGGGAACGGACATCGTCGATCCCTCCGGTCGGTGGAGCTCGGATACCTGTCACTCGACAGGTATGGCTCCGAGTCTGTCCGAGCCGGTGTTTCGGTCGTGTTTCACCGCCGTGAAACCTTCATGTCACGGGAGCCGCGCGTCACCCCGCGGACACCGGGCTCCGTGGACCGGGGACCGCCCCCTCGCGCGCCGCGCACCAGGCCTCGAACTCCGGCGCCGGCAGCGGCCGCGCGTGCAGGAACCCCTGCGTCTCGTCGCACCCCAGGCCCGTGAGCGCCGCGAGGGTCTCCTCGTCCTCGACGCCCTCGGCCACGACGCGCAGCTGCAACGCGTGGGCCAGGCCGACGGTGTGGGCGACGATCGCCGCCGCCCGCGGGTCCGACAGCAGGTCGGCCGTGAAGGAGCGGTCGAGCTTGAGCTCGCTGACGGGCAGCTGCCGCAGCTGGGTGAGCGAGGAGTAGCCGGTGCCGAAGTCGTCGATGCTGCCCTGCACGCCGAGCGCCCCCAGCGCCTCCACGACGGCGAGGCTCCGCTCGGGTTCGCGCAGCAGCGCCGTCTCGGTGACCTCCAGGACGAGGGACGTCGCCGGGACGTCGTGGCGGGCCAGCAGCGCCGCGACCGTCTCGGGGAGCGAGGCGTCGAGCAGCGTTCCGGCGGAGAGGTTCACCGACATGCGGACGACCAGGCCGCGCCGGCGCCAGGCCGCCTGCTGCGCCACGCTCTGCCGCAGGACCTCCTGGGTCACCGCGTCCATGAGCCCGTGGCTCTCGGCGACGTCGAGGAACTCCCCCGGGGCCAGCAGCCCGCGGACGGGGTGCTGCCACCGGACCAGCGCCTCGACCCCCGACAGCGTCCCGTCGCCGCTGTGCAGCTGCGGCTGGAAGTGGACGCGCAGCTGACCCGCCGCGATGCCGTGCCGCAGCTCGGCGACCGTCGAGAGCAACCCGTGGGTGTCGCCGTGGCGGTCGGGGTCGTAGGTCACGACGGACCCGCCCACCGCCCGGCCCGTGCGCTTGGCGTCGTACATGGCCGTGTCCGCGCGCCGCAGGAGCACGGTGGCGTCGACGACGGGTCCGGAAGCCGCGGGGGACGCCTCCCACGTCGCGCGCCCCACGCTGAGGTCGGCGTGGACGCTCACGCCACCGACCGGGAAGGGTTCGCGCTGTGCCCCGTCGAGGACGGCCAGGACGCGGTCGCCGGGGACGCCGTCGTCGCTGACGACGACGAACTCGTCACCGCCGAGCCGCGCGAAGACGGCCGACGCCGGCAGCTCCGGCGCTATCCGTTGGGTGAGCATCTGCAGCAGCCCGTCCCCGGCCCCGTGACCGAGGCTGTCGTTGACCTCCTTGAAGTGGTCGAGGTCGAAGACGAGGACCTGCACGCCCGCGGTCGGCCCCTCGGTCGTGGCGGCCCGGTGGGCGAGCACCTCGTCGAGGTGGCGCACGAGCGCGCGGCGGTTGGCGATCCCCGTGAGGTCGTCGGTGAGGGCCTCGCGCCGGCTGACGGCCAGCTGCGCGAGTTCGAAGAGGTTGACCAGCAGGCGGACGCTCGAGCCGAGGACCCCCAGCAGCGCGCAGAGGGCCAGCCCGCGGGGAGCGCCCGCGAGCAGGACCACCGTCGCGACGGCGAGCCCGGCCGCGACGACGACGAAGGACCCCACGGTCGACTTCACGGGGTCGGAGGTCTGGGTGGGTTCGAAGCGCGCCTCGAGGACGGCGGCGGCGGCCAGCGCGACCAACCCCGCGGCCCACAGGGGGAGCGCCCACGTGGGGCGCGTGCCACCGTCCACGAGCGCGGCGACCCCGCCGGCCCCTGCGAGGCAGTAGGCGGCGAAGACGAGCCAGATCCGCACGTCGCGGTGCAGCCGTGCGGTGAAGGCCGCCGTCAGGGCGGCGCCGAGCAGGATGAACACGCACGCGTCCTGCAGGACGAGGAGCTGCTCGCGCCAGGACGCGGACCCCAGCAGTCCCGAGTCCACCCCGTCGCCGGCGCGCAGCGCCACTCCGACACCCACGAGGGCGGCGACGACGAGGACGGCGCTGACGCCGTTGAGGAGGTCGTCGGGGTCGACGCCGGCGCTGCGCCGGCTCCAGCGGACGAGCGCGCGGTAGGCCAGGGGGAACGTGAGCGCCGCGCAGACGGCGTTCGGGACGTCGGTGTACGGCTGCAGGCCGGGGACCGCGGCGACGGCGGCCGTGGACACGGCGCCGACGCCGTAGAGGAAGCAGCCCCAGCTGAACAGCCGCCACACGAGGCCTTCGGCCGTGGCCCGCCGGGCCCGCCACACCAGGACCCGCCAGGTCGCCGTGACGGCGACCAGCGCCAACGCGAACCGCACCGTCGGCCACGCGCCGCCACCGGTGAGGGCGAGCGGGACCTGCGCCAGCGCCGCGAGGAGGAGCACCGACAGCACGACCGCGGGCCATCCGCGGCGCCGGGAGACGGCGACGACCCTGCGGATCGGGGACCAGGACCTCGGGTGCGTCACACCGGTGTCTCGGCGCAACGATCACCGGGGCGGAGAGGTCGTCACCCGAACCGGTCAACGGGACGACCCCCGGGGTGCTGCACCCCGGGGGTCGTCCGCCGCGTCAGACGGCGGTGCGCGCGGTCGACAGCCGGCGGCTCAGCAGCAGGAGTCCCACGGTGAGGACCGCCGTCGCCAGGGCCGAGAGGGCGAAGAACGACACCTCGCGCTCGGCCGAGTAGAGCTGGGCCAGCAGACCCGACAGCGACGAACCCCCGGCCATCGTGAGGAAGTACAGGGACAGCGTCTGCGCCCCGTAGCTCTTCGGGGCCGCGGCGGTCGTCGCCGACATGGCCACGGCGGGGACGAGGGACTCGGCGATCGAGAACATGGCGAACCCGAAGGCCGCCATCCACAGCGGGTTCGCCGTGCCGGTGGTCCCGCTGCCCAGCAGGAAGACCGCGTAGCCGAGGGCGAGCGCCACGAGGCCGAAGCTCATCTTGGTGAGGGACCGCAGCGCTGGGCCGCGACGGCGCAGCCACAGCACTCCCAGCAGCGGCGACAGCACGATGGTGAGGAAGCCCTGCGCGGCGACGACGGTCGCCGGGGGGATCGACACCCCCAGGACGTCGAGGTCCAGCCGGGTGTCCGCGTAGAGCGAGAACGTGGTGAACAGCTGGAAGAACATCGTCCAGAAGAGCAACGAGGCCCCGAACACCGGCAGGTAGGCGACGACGTCGCGGTGCTCTGCCGGGGTCACCGTCCGCGAGGTCAGCAGGAGGGTGAAGTACCCCACGCTGGCCAGCACCACGAGCGCGGTGGTGACGACGCCGAGGCGGTCCAGGGTGAGCAGGCCGGTCGTCCAGGCCACGGCGACCACGGCGACCGCGGCCACGACGACGGCGAGCGCCGTGCGCCCCTGACCGGCCTGCAGGGGGTTCGGGACGACCCGGGTCGAGGCGGGCAGGGAGTTCCAGCCCGCGACGTACTGCGCCAGACCGATCGCCATGCCCACGGCGGCCGCGGCGAAGGCGACGTGGAAGCCGATCCGGTCCTGGAGCACCCCGGTCAGCAGCGGTCCGAGCGTCCCGCCGAGGCTGATGCCCATGTAGTAGAACGAAAAACCCGCGTCCCGGCGGTCCTGGTCGTCCCGGTAGAGGTCGCCGACCATCGCGGTGGCGTTGACCTTCAACCCGCCCGTGCCGATGACGATCAGCCCGAGCCCGGCGGCCAGGCCCCACCCCGACCGGACGGTGGCGAGGACGACGTGACCGAGGAGGATGGCGCTGCCCGCGACGAGGACGGTGGTCCGGGCCGCGAGCACCCGGTCGGCGACCCAGCCGCCGAGGATCTGCGAGAGGTAGACGATCCCGCCGTAGGAACCCGTCACGCCCAGCGCCGTGGCGGTGGGCAGGCCGAGCCCGCCGTCGGTCAGCGAGTAGTAGAGGTAGTAGGCCAGGATGACCTGCAGCCCGTAGTAGCTGAAGCGTTCCCACATCTCCACCCCGGCGAGGGTGACCAGCGCGCGCGGTGAGGACGGGGTGGCGGTCGCGGTGCTGCCTTCGATCTCTCGAGCTGTGGTCACGGCGGACTCCGAGGATGAGGGGTGGGGGTTCGGGGGGGTTCTCGGGGGTGGGCGCTGGGTTTCAGGAACTGCGGCGCTCGACGAGGACGCAGGTCCCGTCGGCCCGGGGATCGGCGGCGGCGTCGAACCCGCCGTCGGGGGAGATCAGGACGAGGTTCACCTGACCGGTGTCCTCGTCGGTGGCGGGGATGGTGGTGACCGCGAAACCCGCGGCGTCGAGCGCGTCGGCGACCGCGTCGTCGGCGTCGGCCTCCAGCCGGGCCCCCTCGGGCGGGTCCGTGCGGTCCAGCGGTCCGACGACCCACCGCGGGGCCGAGACGCTCTCCGCCGCAGTGCGTCCGGCGAAGCTCTGGAGCAGGACCTGCGCGTGGACCTGGGGTTGCGCCTTGCCGCCCATGACCGAGCAGACGGTCTCGACCCGGTCGCCGCGCAGCGTCATCACTGGCATGAGGGTGTGCGACGGACGGCGCCCCGGGGCAGCGAGGTTCGGTGAACCCTGCTCGAGGGAGAAGCTCGAACCCCGGTTCTGGAAGAGGACTCCCGTCGCGGGGTCGAGGACGAACGAGCCGAAGTGGCCGTACACGCTCTGGATGAGCGACACGGCCGTCCCGTCGTCGTCGACGGCGGAGATGCCGACGGTGTCGCCGCTGGCGGTGTTCAGCGCGCGGCGGGCGACGGGGACGTCGGGGACCTCGCCCGCATCCATGGTCATGAGGTCGTCCGCGGAGGGGCCGCCGGTGCGGAGGTCGGCCAGGACGCCGTCGCGCAGGAGACCGCAGGCGTACAGTTCCCGGGCCAGCACCTCGACCCCGGCGGACAGGGCCCGCTCCGGGGTCAACCCGGCGGCCTCGGCCGCGGCGAGCGTGCGCAGGAGCGCGAACCCCTGGGTGTTCGGCGGGCTCGTCACCACCGTCCGCCCGGCCACGTCGCGCACCAGCGGGTCGGTCACCTCGGGGGTGAACGCGGCGAGGTCGTCGGTCCTCAGGGGGCTGCCGGCGGCCCGCAGGCCGTCCACGAGACGCGCCGCGAGGTCGCCCGTGTAGAACGCGGAGGGACCACCAGCAGCCACCTGCACGAGGGTTTCCGCGAGGGCGGATTGGACGAGCAGTTCCCCGTGCCGCAGCGGGCGACCGCCCGGCGCGAGCAGTTCGGCCAGCCCCTCACCGGTCTTCAGGTCGGGCAGGGTGTGGCCGATCGCGCGGTGCAGGGACCGGCTCACCGGGACCCCCTCACGCGCCCAGCGGATCGCCGGGGCCAGGAGCTGCGCCCAGGGCAGCCGACCCGCGACCGTGGCGAGCGCCTCCCAGCCGCGGACCGCACCGGGGACGGTGACCGTGTCGGCACCGCGGACGGGCATCTCCCCGCCGTGGCGCCCGCGCAGGGCCGTGGCGTCGGTCGCGGCGCCGGCCGGGCCGGTCGCGTTGACGCACCGGATGCGGCCGTCGGCGGTCCGCACGAGCGCGACGAGGTCGCCGCCGAGGCTCGTGTTGTGCGGGTAGACGACGCTCAGCGCGGCGGCCGCGGCGATCGCGGCGTCGACGGCCGAGCCTCCTGCGGCCAGCACCTCCTCCCCCGCCCGGGTCGCCGCCCAGTGGGGGGTGACGAGGACCGAGCGGTGGACCCCAGCGCGAGCACGAGCCTGCACGGCGGGCGCGGTGGTGCTCGAGGTGGTGGGCGCTGCGGCGGACGACATGGTGATCGGAGCCCTTCGACGACGGTGTGGAGGCGCTCGTACAGCGAACCACCACGACCCACCATTGGTCTAGGGGTGAGACCAAGTGAGCCAATGTCGAGTGAACACCGCCGCCGTGTCGGGTGGGTGACACACGTGTTTCGGCGCTGCTTCGGCCCCCCGAGCCGACCGGAACGGGCGGGATAACCTGCCGGGGTGAGCATCGACTGGACGTCCGCGAGGACCAGCAGCGTCTCGCTCACCGACTCCCTCGCCGTCTCGATCGAACGGCACATCGTGTCGGGCCGGCTGCAGCACGGTGACCGTCTGCCGGCCGAGCGGGAGCTCGCGGCGCAGCTGCGGGTCGCCCGGGGCAGCCTCCGGGAGGCCCTGGACCAGCTGGAGCGTCGTGGCGTCATCGAACGCCGTCGCGGACGGGGCACCACCGTCATCGACCCCACGAGGATCGAGGCGGCCGACCAGCTCGCCCAGGCCTTCACCGAGTCCTCTGTCAGCGCGCTCGACGCGCTCGACGTCCGCGAGTGCCTGGAACCCCCGATCGCCGCGCGGGCCGCGCGCCGTGCGACCGCCGCGGACGTGGCGCTGCTCGAGGCAGCCCTGCGCGAGGCGGAGAAGTCGCCGGACGAGGTCGCGTTCATGGAGTGCGACCGCACGTTCCACCGCACCATCGCTCACGTCACGCACAACCCGCTGCTCGTGCGGATGATCGACCGCACGCGCGACGTCCTCGACCTCAGCCGCCGCGACCAGAGCTTTGCGGACGGGTGGCGGGCCGTCGCCAACGAGGAGCACCGGGCGATCTTCCAGGCCATCGCCGACCACGACCCCGCCGCCGCCGAGGCGGCCGCAGCGGCGCACCTCGCCGGGATCCGCCGCGACCTCGGCGGGTCCTCGCAGGAGACCTGACCCCGGTCTCCTCCCGGGCCCGGTCGTTCACCAGGCCAGCGCCGCCAGGTGGCCGTGCCCCGACACCACCCGGGCCGTGCGGCGTGCCGCCGCGGCACGGACGCCGGGATCGGGGTGGTGGGCGTGGATCGCGAGTTCGACGAACAGGTCGTAGGTGGCCAGGCGGTCCCGCAGCCGCGGGTGCGCGAACAACTGCGGGTACGCACCGCGCAGCCACCCGGGAACCGCGGTGAGCGTGGCCGGGTCGAGCCCCTGCCCGTCGGGGGTGGGGGGGAACTCCTGCGCCCGCGCGCACCAGCGCAGGACGGTGTCGAGTTCGGCGTCGGCCGGTTGGGCCAGCGACTCCGCGAAGTCGACGAGTCCGGTGACGCGGTCGCCGTCGACGACGACGTTCGAGCCGTGGAGGTCGCCGTGGACCAGGACGGGTTCGTCGTCGACGAACAGTGCCGACAGTTCCCGGACCCGTGCGGCGACGTCGTCGAGCAGCCTCGCGTCGTGGTCGGGCCGGCGCCGTGCGGCCTCGACGAGCTCCAGCGTCCGGCCCACCACCGGTGGGTGGAACGCGGGCCACGGTACGCCGTCGAGCGCTGCCGCCAGCCACGGCGGGAGCAGGTCCGGTGGTGCGGGAACGCGGTGGAGGGCCTGCAGGGCGGACGCGAGGCTCTCGACCAGCGCACGACGGGTGGCGACGTCGGCCCCGCGCCAGGCCTCGTGGAGGCTGGTGCCGCGCAGGCGTTCGGAGACGTACCAGGGTCCGTCCGGGCCGTCTCCGTGGGCCACCCGCCGGGCGTGCGGGACGTCGCTGCCGGCGAGCAGGCGCACGACCCTCGCCTCGTGGCGGAAGGCGTCGCGGTGCCGGGTGTCCGAGGTCACCCGGACGACGACCTCGTCACCGATCCAGGCCCGGCTCACCCAGCCGGCGCGACGGTGGAAACGGCCGGTGGCCGGGAGTTCGGCAGCGGCCAGCGTCCTCGCCAGGACGGGGTCCTCGCGGGGTTCGACGACCCGCTCCACCCGGGCGCCGAGGCGCCCGGGTGGGTGGTGGTGCGTCAGGCCGGGTCGCCGAAGTCCGGGACGGGCAGGCGCGCCCCGCCCTGCTTCGCGGACTCGTTGGCGACGATGCCCGGGACGGTGAACCGCGCGGCGACCCACGCGTTGACCGGCGGGTGGGCGCGGTCGCGGACCGCGACGACGAAGTCGTCCGCCAAGAAGTGGTGCGCGCCCTCGTGCCCGTTGGGTGCGCCCTCGAACTCCTTCGGCAACCGGCTGCGGTCGTGCACCTTCGCCGTGCCGGAGCGGAAGCTGCTCAGGAGACCGGGGTCGATGTCCGACAGGTCCTCGGGGACGTCGGAGTGCTCACCGGGCTTGAGCTCGTCGCTGATGTCGAGGGTGTTCCCCTTGTGGTAGTCCTCGCCCTCGGTCTTGACCGTGACGACGGTGCTGGTGACCGACTGCTCCATGACCTGTTCGGTGCCGTAGAAGCGGAACCGCGACTCGGGGCCGCTCCAGTACCCGACGCGGCGGAACTCGTTGGTGCGCATGACCCCGCCGTCGGCGAGTTCGAACAGGGCCGACATGTTCGAGAAGTCGTTGCCCCAGCGCGAGACCTTCGTGTCGAAGACGCCGTCGCCGCGGGAGTCGCTGATGCCGGTGCAGCTGACGCTGACGGCGTGGGTCTTCCACGCACCCAGCACGCCGCCGATGGCGTGGGTCGGGTACAGCATGGGCGGGTAGCTGGCCGTCTCCTTCCAGTCGTCCCCGCCGCTGTACTGGTAGGCCGCGTAGAACCCGTTGTCCATGTCGTGGACGTAGTCGCCCTCGCCGTAGAACACCCGGCCGAACTCCCCGGCCGCGATGTGGTCGCGCGCCCAGACGGTCGCGGGGTTGTAGTAGCTGGTCTCGCCCATCATGTAGACGAGCCCGGTCTCGCGCACCGCGGCCACGATGGCCTCGCAGTCGTCGACCGTGGTCGCCATGGGGACGGCCGAGTAGACGTGCTTGCCGGCCGCCAGCGCCTGCAGGACCAGCGGACCGTGGGACCAGCGCTGGGTCATGATGGCGACGGCGTCGACGTCCGAGGCCAGCGCGTCCTCGAAGGTGTCGAAGGAACCCGCGAGCCCGTGGGACTCGACGTGCTGCTGCGCCCGTTCGGGGACGAGGTCGGTGACCCACACCTCCTCGACGTCGGGGTGCAGCTGCCACAGGGCGATGAAGCTCCGGGCGAACTGGCCGGTGCCGATGACTGCGATCTTCACGGGGACTCTCCTGCGAGTCGAGGGTGCGACGGTCTGCGCCCCAGCATGGTCTACACGAGTCAACTTCGTCCAGGGGGTCCCACTGACAAGCGCCGTTTGCCCTTCCGGAGCGCCGGTGGTTACGGTGCGACGAGGCGCCCACCCCTCCTAGATGCCGGTCCGCCTGACGGCACAGCACCAGGAGTGGACCATCGTGATGTCGCCGCCTCCCGCCCGCGCGCGCCGCGGGTCCGTCCGTCCTTCGGCTGGGGCCCGGCCGTGACCGGTCGGCGGACCGCCGGGCTCCGCGCCTTCCGGGCCACGCTCGTCGGCACCCTCATCACGTCCGTCGGGCTGGGGCTGACCCTGCCCTTCACCTTCGTGTACTTCGACCGCATCCTCGGACTGCCGCTCCCCGTGGTGGGCGTCGTGGTGGCCGCGACGTCCGTCCTCGCCCTGGGCGCCAGCGGGGCGGGGGGTGCGCTCGCGGACCGCATCGGGCTCGGACGGGTCGCCGTGCTCGGGCTCACGCTCCAGGCGGGGGGAACCCTCGTCCTGGCGGCCGCGCGCGAACCCGTGCTCGGCGCCGCGGGACTCGCCGTGCTCTCGATGGGGAACTCCCTGGTGTGGCCGAGCCTCAACGGTCTCGTCGTCCACCAGGTCCCCGCCGAGCGGAGGTCCCGGGCCTTCGCGGTGCGCTTCGGGTTGATGAACGCCGGGCTCGGGGCCGGTTCCCTCATCGCCGCGGCGACCGTGTCGGTCTCGCGGCCGACGAGCTTCCACGTCGTCTACGCAGTGGACGGGGCCACGACCGCCGTGTTCGCACTCGTCCTCCTCGCCAGGCTGCGGGGCACGACGGGCTGGTCGGCGCACGGCGACCACGCCCACCCGGGCTCGGACGTCAGGTACCGGACGGTGCTGCAGGACAGGCCGTTCGTCGCGTACCTGGGCGTCCTCCTCGCCCTGGCGGTCTTCGGCAGCGCGCAGCTCCAGGGTCCGTGGGCGGCTTTCGTCGCCGGCACCGGGGGTTCCCCGCAGGTCATCGGTCTGGGGTTCGCGGCGAACACCGTCGCGATCATCTCCCTGCAACTGCCGGTGGAACGCTGGACCCGGGGACTGCGGCGCAGCCGGTTGCTCGTCGCGTGCGCGCTCTGCGGGGCCCTGGCCTGGGTGCTCACCGGAACAGCCGGGTTCCCGGGGACGTCCGCGACCGCGTCCGCGGTCCTGGCGGTGTCGGCCCTGGCGGTGTTCGGCGTCGGGGAGACCTTCCTCAGCCCGGTCATCAACGCCGTCCCGAACGCACTGGCACCCGACCACCTCCGCGGCCGGTACAACGCGCTGAACTCGGCCACCTACCCCGTCTCGAAACTCATCGGCCCACCCCTGGCCGGGGTTCTCATCGGCAGCGGCGCACCCTCGTCGTGGGTGGTGACGATCACGCTCGGCCTGCTCCTGACGGCCGGCGGCGCCGGGCTCCTCGGCCGCCGGCTCCCGTCCGCGGTGGAGTCACCCCACCGCCACCTCAGCCGCTGAGGGGGCGGAACCGTTGGCCCCTGGAGAACCGGCGTGGTGCTCGCCGGTCACGAACCCTCTCGTTGCACGGCGGCGTAGACGTCGTCGGGCACGGGTTCCAGCCACGTCACCGGGCTGGCCTGACCGGACCCGTCCGTGACCGATTCCTGGATGGCCAGGTGGGCGGCGAACGAGTCGGCGGTCGCCCCGTGCCAGTGCTCCTCCCCGGGAGGGCACACCACGGTGTCGCCCGCACGGGCCCGGACCACCGACCCGTCGCGGGTCCCGACCAGCGCCGTCCCGTCGGTGACGTGCAGGAGTTGTCCGGCGGGGTGCACGTGCCAGAACGTGCGCGCCCCCGGGGTGAACCGGACGAGCGCCACGGCCACGCGGGACGGGGCGACGCCCGTCGCGAGCGGAGTCATGAAGACGTCGCCGGTGAAGGTGGCGGTGGGCGCCTGGGTGGCGGCCGGGTGCTTGAGTTCCACGGGTCCTCCTGGTGGTTCCTCGTCGGTTCGGTCGGGTCGGTCAGAGCGTGAGCAGGACCTTGGTGGCCCGCCGCTCGTCCATGGCGCGGTACCCCTCGGCGGCCTGCTCGATCGGCAGGGTCAGGTCGAACACCTTGCCCGGGTCGATCGTGCGGTCCCAGATCAACCGGATGAGGTCGGGCAGGAAGCGGCGCACCGGGGCGGGCCCACCGTGCAGGTGCACGTGGGTTGTGAAGATGTCGTCACCGGTGATCGCGACGTCGTGCAGGACGCCCACGAAACCCACGTGCCCGCCCGCGCGGGTCGAGCCGATCGCCTGGTGCATCGACTCGTGCGTGCCGACGGCCTCCACGACGGAGTGCGCGCCCAGCCCGCCCGTCATCTCCTTGACCTTGGCGACGCCCTCCTCGCCGCGTTCCTCGACGATGTCGGTGGCCCCGAACTCACGGCCCAGGGCCTGCCGGTCGGCGTGCCGGCTGAACAGGATGACGCGTTCGGCGCCGAGCTGGCGGGCGGCGAGGACCGCGCACAGGCCCACCGCACCGTCCCCCACGACGGCGACGGTCTTGCCGGGGCCGGCTTCAGCAGCCACCGACCCGAACCACCCGGTGCCGAGCACGTCCGAGGCGGCCAGCAGGGAGGGGATCAGGTCGGCGTCTGGCTGGCCGGGGGTGGCGACCAGGGTGCCGTCGGCGAGGGGGATGCGGGCGTACTCGGCCTGCGCGCCGGTGGGGGCGCCGGGCTGACGGTGGACGCAGCCGGTCTGGTAGCCGGACAGGCAGATCTCGCAGGTGCCGTCCGAGGCGAAGAACGACCCCACGACGAACTGACCGACCTCGAGGGTACGGACGTCTGCGCCGATCTCCTCGACGACGCCGCAGTACTCGTGACCCATCGGCTGCGGCTGGGGGACCTCGTCGGCGCCGCGGTAGGGCCACAGGTCCGACCCGCAGATGCAGGTGGCGGCGAGGCGGATGACCGCGTCGGTGGGTTCGACGATCGTGGGGCGTTCGACGTCCTCGACACGGACGTCGCCGGGGGCGTGCAGGACGACCTTGCGCACGGTGGTTCTCCTTCGAGACGCTGCGCCGGAACGGGTGCCGGCGGCGAGGGGTTTCGGGGCGGCGGGCGCCGGAGCCCGGGGGGCCGGGTGCCCCCTCATCAAAACCCACCGTCGAGCTCCGAGCGCGCCCGCAGACGTGCCCTGTCGAGGGGTGTACCGGTGGTACACCCCTCGGCAGGGACTCCCCCACCTCCCGCGGTCCCCGTAGCGTCGTCCCCGTGGACAACCGCGCTGACAACCGGGACGAGGTCAGGGACTTCCTCACCACCCGCCGGGCCAAGGTCACACCGGCGGCGGCCGGTCTGCCCGACGTGGGGCGCCGTCGCGTCCCCGGGCTGCGCCGGGCCGAGGCGGCCGCCCTGGCCGGGATCAGCGTGGAGTACTACGCCAAGCTCGAACGCGGAGCGCTGGCGGGGGTCTCCGCGTCGGTGCTGGAGTCCCTGGCCCGGGCCCTGCGCCTGGACGAGGCCGAGCGGACGCACCTGTTCGACCTCGCGAGCGCCGCCGACGGCACGAGCGCCCTCGCGCGCCCCCGCCGCCGCTCGACCACCCGCTGGACACCCCGCCCGGCCCTGCAGTGGGCGCTGGACGCCTACGCCGCCGGGCCGGCCATCGTCCGCAACGGACGGATGGACCTGCTGGCCACCAACGTGCTCGGCTGGGCGATGCACTCCTGCCTGTACGCCTCGCTCGAGGCCGCCGGCGGCGGGAACCACCCGAACTTCGCCCGCTACACCTTCCTGGACGCCGACGCGCGGCGCTTCTACCCGGACTGGGCGACCGCGGCCGCCACCTGCGTGTCCATCCTGCGGACCGAGGCCGGACGCGACCCCCACGACAAGGGCATGCACGACCTCGTCGGCGAACTGTCCACGCGCAGCGAGGAGTTCCGCGCCCTGTGGACCTCCCACGACGTCCGCCTGCACGGGGCCGGCACCAAGCAGTTCCACCACACGGCGGTCGGTGACCTCGCCCTGGCCTACGAGTCGCTGGAGATGGTCGCCGAACCCGGGTTGACCCTCACCCTCTACGCCGCCGAACCGGCGAGCCCGACCGCGCAAGCCCTCACCCTGCTGTCCGCCTGGGCCGCGACCGAACGGCGCTCCCCCGCACCCGACGACGATCGGAGCCCCACCCCGTGACCGCCCGCACCAACGCCGACGCCGGACCCACCGCCGGGCACGACCCTGCGCGGGACGGCGGGACCGCCCGTCCGGTGTCGGCCGCGCTCATCGCCACCGTCGTGCTGCTGACCGGCATCGCCCCCCTGGCCACGGACATGTACGTGCCGGCCTTCCCCGACGTCGCCCGCGACCTCGGAACGTCGGCGACGGCGGTCCAGCTGACGCTCACGACGTTCTTCACCGGGATGGCTCTCGGACAGCTGGCCGGCGGGCCGGTCTCGGACCAGCGCGGACGGCGCGCCCCGCTGCTGGTGGCCGTCGCCGTCGTCCTGCTGGCCTCCGTGGCGTGCGCCCTGGCCCCGACGATCACCGCCATGGCGGCGGCCCGGTTCGTGCAGGGTCTCGCCGGGGGCTGGGCCATGGTCATCGGCCGCGCCGTCATCGTCGACCTCGCCCGGGGGCCGCAACTGGTCCGCTCCCTGAACCTCGTCCAGGGCGTCGGGGGCATCGCACCGATCGTCGCGCCGCTGCTCGGTGGGATCGTGCTGCAGCTGTCCGACTGGCGGGCGCCGTTCTGGGTGATCGCCGTCATCACCGCCGTCACGGCCGTCGTCGTCTGGTTCGTCGTCCCCGAATCGCTGCCCCCGCACCGCCGGCACGCCGGTGGGCTGCGGGCCTTCGCGGGCGCGGCGCGCGAGGTGCTGGGGAACCGTCCGTACGTCGGGTACCTGCTCGTGTGCTCGGCGATGATGGTGGCCCTGTTCGCCTACGTCGCGACGTCCGCGTTCGTGCTGCGCTCGATGAACGGGTTGTCCCCCATCGCGTACTCCGTCTCGTTCGCCACGAACGCCGGCGGCATGACCGTCGCCGCACTGGTCTCGGCCCGGCTCGCGGGGCGGGTCCGGACCCGCACGGTCATCGTCGTCGGGCAGTTCCTGGCGTTGGCGGCCGGACTGGCCCTGCTGGTGGGCGCGGTCGGGTTCGGAACTCCCCTGCTGCTCGCCCTGGTGTGCTTCTTCGTCCTCATGGTGGCCATCGGCCTGACCATCGGGAACGCCGGCGCCCTCGCGAACGCCGCCGTGCCCGACCACCCGGGAACGGGGTCGGCCGTGCTGGGGATGCTGCAGTGGGGAACAGCCGGCCTCGCCGCGCCGATCGCCGGCATCGGTGGGGAGCACACCGCGGTTCCCGTCGCGCTCCTCATGACGGTGGGCGCCGCCGTCTCGCTCGGCGCGCTCACCCTCGTCGCGCGTCGACCCTCCGCGTCCACCGCGGTCTGACGCGGGATTCCGGTGTCGTCACCGATCGTCCCGCGGAGCTCTCCCCGAGGAACGGGATCCGGGGTGGTCGCTGTCGACGGGGTGCGGCTCGCCTGGACGCGGAGCGGACCCCGGGGCCCGGGCCGTCCGAGCGTCGTCCTGGCGCACGGCCTGACCGACTCCGCGGACACCTGGCAGCGGGTGAGCGAGCGGCTCGAGCAGTCCCACGACGTCGTCCGCTACGACGCCCGCGGGCACGGATCGTCCGACCGTTCCGAGGACTACAGCGCCGAGGCCCACACGCGCGACCTCGTCGGTGTCGTCCGGGCGCTGGGGCTGGACCGGCCGGTGCTGGTGGGTCACTCCATGGGCGGCATCCACGCCACCCTGGCGGCCCGGGAGATCGCCGTGCGCGCGATCGTGCTGGAGGACCCCGCCTGGCCCCAGGTGCCGCAGGACGGCACCAAGGACGTGGCCGACAGCCGGCGCCGGGTGGTCGAGGTGGCGTCCCTGCCGGAGGGGGAACGGCGTGAGGTCGGTCGCAGGCGCCACCCCTCGTGGCACCCCGTCGTCGTCGCGACGTGGTCGCGCGCGCAGACCCTGCTCGACCCCGACGTCGTCGGCTGGTTCGGCTCCTGGCGGACGCGGAACGCCTGGCGCGAGCACGTGTCGGGCCTCGACGTCCCCGGCCTGCTGCTCACCGGGGACGCCGAGCCGGACGCGGTGGCGGTCCTGCCCGGCATGGCCGAGGAGGCGCGACGGCTCTGGCCCCGGCTCCGGGTCGAACAGGTCGACGGCGCCGCCCACGACGTGCGGCGCGACGGGTTCGACGCGTTCGTGCGGGCGCTCACCCAGTTCCTGGCGGGGCTCGACACCTTGAGGCCGTGACCCGCGTGCGACAGGCTGGCGAGGTGCCCTCCCCTGTCGACGACGTTCCCGACACGCTCCCCGACGTCCTGCCGTTGCGGCCGTTGACGCGGGCACCGGACGCCACCGTCCGGGTCCCGGGGTCGAAGAGCATCACCAACCGCGCCCTGCTGTGCGCAGCTCTGGCGGACGGCATGAGCACCCTGCGCGGCGTCCTCCTGGCCGACGACACCCGCGCAATGGTGGACGCGGTCCGTGCGCTCGGGGCGGAGGTGGACCTCGACGAGAACTCCCGCACGGCACGGGTCACCGGAGTGGCGCGCCGGGGACGGCCGCGCGCAACTCGGCGCCGGCGGTGGGGTCCACCTGGACGCCCGCCAGTCCGGCACCACGTCGCGCTTCGTCCTGCCCGCCCTCGCGCTGCTCCCCGGGCGCAGCGTCCTGGACGGCAGCAGTCAGCTCCGCGCCCGTCCCTTCGGACCCCTCGTCGAGGCGTTGCGGGAACTCGGGGCGCGCGTCGAGGAACTCGGGGTTCCCGGCCGCCTCCCGGTGGCGGTCACCGGTCCGCTGGAGGGTGGCTCCGTCGCGTTGCCCGGGCACCTGTCCAGCCAGTTCCTCTCAGGCCTGCTGCTGGCCGGCCCTCTCATGCGCGACGGGTTGCGGGCCGAACTCACGAGCGCGCCCGTCTCGGTGCCCTACCTCGAGATGACGGCCGCGGTCATGCGGTCGTTCGGTGCGGACGTGGACGGGGTGCACGTCCGACCCGGTGGGTACACGGGGGTCGAGTACGACGTCGAACCCGACGCCAGCGCCGCCTCGTACTTCCTCGGCGCAGCGGCGGTGACCGGTGGGCGCATCACCGTCGAGGGCCTCGGCAGCGCCAGCCTGCAGGGCGACGTCGGTTTCGCCGACGTCCTCGAACGCATGGGGGCACGACTGGAACGGACCGCGAACTCGGTGACCGTCACCGGCACCGGCCGGTTGAGCGGGATCGACGTGGACATGGCCGACATCTCCGACACCGCCCAGACCCTGGCCGCCGTCGCGGTGCACGCGGACGGCCCCACCCGCGTGCGAGGGATCGGGTTCATCCGGGGCAAGGAGACCGACCGGATCGCCGCCGTGGTCGCCGAACTCCGCCGGGCCGGCATCGAGGCGTCAGAGGACCCCGACGGGTTCACGGTGCACCCGGGAACACCCGCCCCGACCCGCTTCGCCACCTACGAGGACCACCGGATGGCCATGAGCCTGGCGCTGCTCGGTCTGCGGCACAGCGGGATGGAGATCAGCGACCCGTCCTGCGTGGCCAAGACCTACCCGGAGTTCTTCACCGACCTCGCCGCGCTGGCCTGACGTCGCGCCCGGAGTTCACGACGGTGTCGGCTTCAACCACCCCTCGGCGCCGGCGGGTACCGGTCGGGATCCTCGTCGACGCCGGCTGCGTGCTCCTCACGAACGTCTCGGACGGAAGACCCGACGGCCGAGATGACCGGATGCGAACGTGTCGTCCGGACGGTTCGGGCAGTGCGGATGGCAGAGTGCGCGCGTGGGCGGTTCCGGAGAGTCGGCCCCCGAGCGCACCTACGTCCGACGCACCGCACGGGTGGTCGTGCTGGACGCGGACGATCGTGTCCTCCTGCTGCGGGTCCTCCGCCAGCCGCACCACCCGGCTGCCGGTGTCGTCTGGTACACCCCAGGCGGTGGGGTGGAAGCCGGGGAGAACGTCCGGCAGGCGGCTGTCCGGGAACTGCGCGAGGAGACCGGGTTGTCCTGCGACGCGGAGGACCTCAGACACGTCGCCACCACGAGCGGCCACGCCGAGGCGCACTGGATCAGCGGGCTGGTCCGGGACGACTACTACCTGTTGAGGGTCCACCGACCTCCGGTCGACACGTCCGGCCAGACCGCTGCCGAGAAGGACAGCCACGACGGGTTCCGGTGGTGGCACCTCGAAGACCTCGTGCGGAGCGCCGATCCGGTGCACCCGCCCTCGTTGCCGGACCTGATCGGTCGTCTCGTCGCGCGGCAGGTCCCGGACCACGTCGTTCAACTGCCCTGGGTCTGGTGACTGGGCCGTCGGGGGCAGGGCACGGACGGGGTCCGCGTCGGACCGGGGGCGCGAGGTCGCGGGCCGAGACCACCGGGCAGGATCACGGGGTGGACACCCTCACCGTCGCCGACGTGACCGCCGCCGCCGAACGCACCGCGGGCCGCGTCCTGCGCACCCCCGTCCTGCAGGTCCAGCCCGGTGTGTGGCTGAAGCTGGAGCAGTTGCAGCACACGGGCACCTTCAAGGCCCGCGGCGCCTTCAACCGCCAGCTCGTCGCCCTCGAGCGGGGGGAACTCGACCCGTCGCGGGGGGTCGTGGCCGCGTCGGGCGGGAACGCGGGGCTCGCGCACGCCCACGCCGCTGCGGAACTCGGGGTCCCCGCGACGGTGTTCGTCCCCGAGAGGGCCCCGGCGGTCAAGGTGCGCAAGCTGCGGGCGCTGGGCGCCGACGTCCGGTCGGTGGGCAGCGAGTACGCCCGCGCCTACGAGGCCGCGGTGGGGTTCGCGCAGGAACGGGGCGCGGTGTTCTGCCACGCCTACGACCAGCTCGAGGTCGCCGCCGGAGCGGGAACGCTGGCGCAGGAGATCGCCGAGGACGTGCCGGACGTCGACACCGTCGTCGTCGCGGTCGGCGGCGGCGGGTTGTTCGCTGGCGTGGCGGCCGCGCTCGAGGGTTCGGCGCGGGTCGTCGCCGTCGAACCGGAGAAAGCGCCCACCCTGCACGCCGCGCTGGCTGCGGGCGAACCCGTCGACGTCGCCGTGTCGGGTGTCGCCGCGGATTCCCTCGGCGCACGGCGCATCGGCATCCTCGGGTTCGACCTCGCCCGGCGCACGCGGCCGCTGAGCCTGCTCGTCGACGACGGCGCGATCGAGTCCGCCCGGCACGACCTGTGGTCGCGGTTCCGCATCGTCGCCGAGCACGGGGCCGCGGCCGCGTGGGCGGGGTTCGCCGCGTACCGGCCCGAAGCCGGGGAGCGCGTCGCCGTCGTGGTGTGCGGGGCGAACACTGACCCGGGCGACCTGCGCTGATCCAGGGCGGACCCGACCCGTGGCCCTCGGGAGGTGGTCCTGGTCCTTCTGCTGGGGGGGTTCCCAGCCCGCCGTCGACGGAGGAGGATGCCGTGGTGCCCGGTCTCAGCGGTTCACGGATCGACCACCTGAACCTGCCCGTCCCCGACCTCGGCGCGTCGACGGCCTTCTACACCGCAGCCCTCGCCCCGCTCGGCATCGTCCCGCTCATCGACGTTCCCGCCGGGCCGACCCAGAAGGCCATGCAGGCCTTCGGAATCCACCCGAAACCGTTCTTCTGGCTCGTGGCCAGCGGCGCGGAGGGTCCGCGCTACGACGCGGACACGCACGTCGCGTTCACGGCCGACGACCGGGCCACCGTCGACGCCTTCCACGAGGCCGCACTCGCCGCCGGAGCGCGCAGCCTGCGGGGGCCGGGCGTGTGGGTCGGGTACCACCCCCACTACTACGGAGCGTTCGTCGCCGGCCCCGACGGGGTGAACGTCGAGGCGGTCTGCCACCGCTGAGCGGGTGATTTCGCCCCTGCCCCCTTCGGATCGCTCGCTCAGGCACCGACACGCATCCGGTGAGTTCCCCCCTCCCGGTTCAAACAGGGCCGGAGCACACCGTCGCCGATCCCGTCGTGGCCGCCGTGCTCGCCGACCTGACCCGCCGCTGCGGCGGCGTCCCGTGGTGGTGCACCGGTCCGTGCGAGGACGACCTGCCCGCCGCCGCCGGCCTCGTCGACCTGCCGGTGCGCGGTCCAGCCGGCGGACTCCTCGTGCGGCTGCGCGGCGGACCCTTCCCGGTGCCGCCGGCGGCGGACGTCGTGGCCTCGCTGCCCGCCGTCCTCGACGTCCGCGGTGCCGTCCTCGGACGCGACGAGGACCTGCGGCAGGAGGCCGCACGCCGCCGGGAGGCCGAGCGCGTCGCCGGGACCGACCCGCTGACCGGGCTGCTGAACCGCCGCGGCTGGGACCTGGCACTCGCCGGGGCGACCGCGGCCTCGGACCCCGGGCGTCCCGCCGTCGTGGTCGTCCTCGACCTCGACGACCTCAAGACCGTCAACGACGTCGGGGGCCACGACGCGGGCGACGCGCTGCTGCGCCGGGCGGGTCGCCTGGTCGCGGGAGCCGTCGAGGCGTGCGACGCGGTCGCCCGGACCGGCGGGGACGAGTTCTGCGTCCTGCTCCTGGGCCGGGACACGGCCACCGCGGCCGAGGTCGTGCACCGGCTGGGCGACGTGCTCACGGCCGCCGGGGTTCCGGCCTCCGTGGGCGCGGCCGCCGCCGACGGGCCGGACCTCGCGGGTGCGTGGGCCCGGGCGGACGAGGAGATGTACGAGGACAAGCGCGTCCGCAAGATCCGGCGCAACGCCGTCCCGGCCGCCCCCACACCGGCGGGCGACGACGCGTGGTCCGGGGTGGAGGTCGACGACCTGCTGCGCCTGCTCACCGATCAGCTCGGGACGGACGCAGCGTTCGTCAGCCGGTTCACCGGCGAGGACCGCTACTTCCGCAACATCGTGGCGGACTTCGACACCCCCGTGGAACCGGGCGACATGACGGCCCTCGAGGGCACCTACTGCCGGCTCATCGTCGACGGTGTGGTCCCCGGCGTCATCCCGGACGCCCTCGAGGTCCCGGTGCTGGCCGACCTGCCCCTCACCCGCGCCCTGTCGATCCGCCGCTACCTCGGCGCGCCGGTGCGGACCCGCGACGGACGCCTGTACGGAACCGTCTGCACGTTCTCGCGACGGCCCGCCTCCGGGCGGGACGGCGCCGCGGACGCGCGGGTGCTGCAGGCGCTGGCCGACGTGGTCGCCCGTCGGGTCGAGGAGGAGGACGGGCGCACGGGCCGCCGGTGACCCCTCAGCGGAACTCCGGACGCAGGTCGTCGAGGTAGGGGTTCTCGCGACGCGCCACCCGGACGACCTCCGGTTCGACGTCGGCGACGAGCAGGGCGGCGTCCGTGGGACCGCCCGCGGCCAGCACGTCACCGGACGGCGCGCAGATGCTGGACCGGCCGACGTAGCACAGGTCGCCCTCGGCGCCGACGTGGTTCACGTAGGCGACGTGGACCTGGTTCTCCCACGCGCGCACCCGGATCAGGTGCTCGGCCACGAACGCGAACGGTTCCATCTGCGCGGTGGGGACGACGACGAGGTCGGCCCCTGCCAGCGCCGCGGCGCGGACGGTCTCGGGGAACTCGACGTCGTAGCAGATGAGGAACGCGATCCGGACGTCCTCGAGGTCCACCGTCACGACCGGCTCGGAACCCGGGACGAACTGCGCGCGGTCGAGGTCACCGAACAGGTGCGTCTTGTCGTACCGGGCGAGGCGGTGGCCCCGGTCGTCGACCAGGACCACCGAGTTCGTCACCCCCGACGCCGCGGGCAGCGGCAACCCGACGGCGAGCGCCAGCCCGTGCCGGGCAGCGACCTCGGCGACCCGTTCCGCCAGGGGTTGGCGGGCGAACTCCTGGACGCGCGGGCCGATGGCGTAGCCCGTGAGGAACATCTCCGACGTGATCAGCAGCCGGCACCCCTCGGCGACGGCCCGGCCGGCGGCATCGTCCAGGACGGCCAGGTTCGCGTCGACGTCGCCGGGCGTCCCGGCGTGCTGCAGTCCGGCGATGCGCACGGATCTCCTCCCGGACGGGGTTCAGGGTGGGGTTCTGGGGCGGGGTTCAGGACGGGGTTTCAGGGCGCGGCGACGTGCAGGGCGAGCAGGGCCACGTCGTCCTCGAGGTCCTCGCCGACGAGCTCGAGCAGGCCGTCGCAGACCCCGTCGGCGACGGGCAGCGCGCCCGAGCGCACCAGGTCGGACGAGGCGACCGCGAGCCAGTCCAACCCCCGCTGCAGGTGGACGCTGCGTCGCTCGACGAGCCCGTCGGTGCACAGCACGAGGGTCGAACCCTCGGGGAGGTCGACCTCGTGCTCGTGCCGGACCGTCTCCGGCTGCAGGCCCAGGAGGAGGTCGGATTCGGCGTCGAGGAACCGGGCAGTCGCGCTCGCGTCGACGAGGAGCGGGGGCGGGTGCCCCGCGTTCGCCCACAGCAGCCGGACGCCGCTCACGTCCCGACGGACCTGGGCGACCACGACCGTCGCGAGGACGCCCACGTGCAGGTCCGAGATCGCCCGGTCCAGCGCCGTGAGGGTCGCGGCGGGGCCGGCGTCGGTGGAGTGGGCGATGCCGCGCAACAGGTTCCGGAGCTGGGCCATGGCCGCGGCCGCCTGCTGGTCGTGCCCGGTGACGTCGCCGATGACGACGTTCAGCACGCCGCCGGCGGTCGTGAACACGTCGTACCAGTCGCCGCCCACGCGCGTGTGGTGGGCCGCCGGGACGTACCGCACCGCCACCTGCAGGCCACCGTCGTCCGGCGGCGTCCACGTCAGCAGCGTCTTCTGCAGGGTTTCGGTGAAACGGGCCGCCCTCGCCGCAGCCGCCGACTCCGCGGCGCGCGCCGAGAGACGTTGCAGAGCCTGGGAGGTGAGCGCGGCGAACGCCTCGAGCAGGCGTTCCTCCGCCGGCCGCCACTGGTGGGGTTCGGCGAAGGCGACCGACAGCGCACCCACGACGGACCCTCCGGCGCCGTGCAGCGGGACCGCGGCCGAGGCCTCCGTCCCGGTCCGGGAGTAGACGGTCGCCGCGTCGGGGAACTCGGGAACGGTGGCGGCGAGGTCAGGAAGGAAGTGCGCCCGTCCCGTGATCGCCGTGTCCACCAACGGCAACCGGACGGTCGGGGCGAGGTGCGCGTGGGCGGCGAGGAACTCGGCGTCGAAGGCCGTGGCGAGGGTCCGGACCCCGGGTTCGTCGTGGTCGATGAGGGCCAGGCCCATCGCCTGCGCCCCCAGCAACGGGGTTCCCCGGTCGGTCACGACCTGCAGGACGGCCGCCTCGGAGTGGGCGTCCCCGAGGTCGGTGGCCACGGCGACCAGCCCGGCCATCGCGGCGGCGTCGGCGGCCCGTTGCTGCGCGTCGGCGTGGACGGCGGTGACGTCGGCGTTCGTCCCCACGAGCCGGACGACGCGGCCGTCGGTGTCGACGATCGCCTGCCCGCGGGCGTGGACCCAGTGCTCGCTGCCGTCGGACCAGCGGGTGCGGAACTCCACCTCGATGGAGCCCGCCGTGGCGACGGCCTGCTGCATGGCGAGGTGGACGCGCTGCCGGTCCCGCGGGTCGACCGAGGCGTCGACGTCGGCGACGGTGCCCGTGGCCGCGCGGTCGCCGAACCCGAACATGACCGTGCTGCGCGGGTCCCACACCACAGAGCCGGACCCCGGCTCCCACTCCCACAACCCGAGCTGCGCCGCTTCGAGCGCGACGGCGAGCCGGGCCTGCCCGGCGTCACCGACCGACGGCGCGGGTCCCGCTCCGGTGACCTCGTCGGGGCTCCGGCCGCTCACCCTCCGCACACTAGGCGGGACGCCCGGTCTTTTCGACCGCAACGGCCGTACTGGTGCACGGGTCAGCCCCACGCACGGTGGAACTGCCGCCGCAGCAGGGGTTCCGGACCCGTCGGTTCCCCCCGCAGGGCCGCGGCCCACCGCACCGCGCTGCGGCACCGGGCGAGGAACACGCCGCGCTCGACGACCACGGACGGTGTCCCGGAACCTCGCGCCACCCCACGGGCCCCGTCGGCGCCCACCGCCAGGACGAGTCCCTCGACGTCGAGCGCCGGATCTCCCGTCCCGGCGTCGGACCAGTCGAGGACCGCGGTCAGGCCGCCGGACCCGTCGACGAGGAGGTGCTCGCCCTTGAGGTCCGCGTGCAGGACGACCGGTCCGTCCTCGTCCGTACCCGGGAGGGGCAGGTCGCCCGGCCGTCCCAGGTCCCGAGCGGCGGCCCGCCCCTGCTGCCGCAGGGGTTCCAGGAGCGGGGAGAGGACGTCCGGGGCCCCCATCGCCCGCACCGCGCCGAGCGGGACGGCGTGCAGCCCTCGCAGGAACCGCGACAGGTCCTCGAGGGTCCGAGCCGTCACCGGCGCCGTCTCGAGGTCGACGCCGGGCAGCCGTTCGTCGAGGGTCCACCGCGTCTCTCGCCACGTCCCCGTCGCCGCGGCCCGCGGCACCGGCACGGCCAGGTGGGAACGCAGGACGTCACGGACGCGGACTTCGCGGTCCAGGCGCCGACTCGTCGCGGTGTCCGGCGCCGACCGCAGGACGTACCGCCCGGCTGAGGCCGTGACCCACCAGGAACGGTGGTCACCGCCGGAGCCGGTGCGCACGAGGGTGACCGCGGCGCCCAGGGCCTCGGCCACCAGGTCCTCCGCGTCGGCGTCCGTCATCACGGCACCCACCGTGGCAGCTGGCCCTAGCGCGCGTCCGGTCGCGTCATCCGCAGCCTGCTCTCCTGGCTGATCGTGAAGTAGTCGGCCGGGCCGCCGCCGCGCAGGAGCGGGTCGGCGGCGAGGGTGTCGAACACGCCGTCGACGAGGAGCGAGTCGTCGATGTGGACCTGGACGACCTCGCCGAGCACGAGCCAGGCGCCCACCCCCCGCTCGTCCACGTCGGTCAGCTCCTGGATGCGCGTCACGCGGCACTCGAAGGCGACGGGGCTCTCGGCCACGCGCGGCGGCCGCACGAGTGCGGAGGCTTCGGGCGTCAGACCGGCGAGGGCGAACTCGTCGACCTCGGGCCCGACGGACGCCGAGGTCTCGTTCATCGGCTCGGCCAGGGCCCGCGTCGCCAGGTTCCAGACGAACTCTCCCGTGGACTCGGCGTTGGTCACGCTGTCCTTGTGGCCCGTGCTGGAGAACCCGACGATGGGCGGGCGGTAGTTCAGCAGGTTGAAGAAGCTGTACGGGGCGAGGTTCCTCGTCCCGTCCTGCGCCACCGTCGACACCCAGCCGATCGGTCGCGGCGCGACGATGGAGTTCAGCGGGTCGTGCGCGAGGCCGTGACCGTCACGAGGGCTGTAGGAGTGCACGAGTGGGGACGCTACCCCTCGTCCCGTCGCCCGCGACCCGGCGCGGAGGCGGCCCTCAGTCCAGCGGAGGGGCCGTCGTGCCGCGCACCACCAACCGGGTGGTGAAGGGTCCGCTCTCACGGACCGGACGGCCCGCCAGCAGGTCCAGGACGGCGGCCCCGGCGGCCACCCCGAGCGCCACCGGGTCCTGCCCGACCGTCGTCAGGTCGGTGAGCTCGGCGAGGGGGTGGTCGTCGATGCTGATGACCGAGATCTGCCGTGGGACCTCGATGCCCGCGCGCCGCAGGCTGCGCAAGGCTCCCAGCGCGACCTCGTCCGAGAACGCGAACACCGCGCTCGGCAGACGGCGACCGGACAGCAGGCGGTCCATCCCCTGCGCACCGCCGCGGGACCCTCCGGACCACGAGACGACGAGGTCCTCGTCGACGGCGACCCCGGCCGCCTCCAACGCCGTGCGGTAACCGGTTTCCCGGTCGCGTTGAGCCTGCCACGCACGGTCGGACGCGGCGACCGTGTTGAGCAGCGCGATGCGCCGGTGCCCCAGTTGGAGCAGGTGGTTCACGGCCTGCTGCGCGGCGAGCACGTCGTCGATCGCGACGCAGGGGAGGGAGTCGGAGTGGCTCCCGGCCGCGACGACCGCGACCCCGGCGTCGGTGAGCTTCGACAGTTCCAGCGGGGTCAGTGCGATGGCGACCACAACGACGGCGTCCACCTTGCGGCGCAACGGCATCGATGCGAAGAACTCGACGCGGTCGTCGGGGTCGTCGACGCAGCGCACGAGCAGGTCGAGGCCCGCGGGACGCATCTGCCGTTCCAGGCCGAGGACGACCGAGCTGCAGTACCAGGTCGGCAGGTCGTGCAGGACGACGGCGACGCGACCGGTGGCCCGGCCGGCCAGCGCGGCGGCCTCGGGGTTCACGACGTAGTCGAGTTCGGCGGCCACCGCACGGATGCGCTCGCGGGTGCCCTGGCTGACGCCCTCCAGGCCCCGCAGGGCCCGGGAGACGGTTCCGAGGGAAACCCCCGCGCGTTCGGCGACGTCGGCCATGCGGACCTCCGGCACCACCGGGGAGGGTTTGCGCACGGGATGGCGCGACGTCGCGGGCATGACGGGATCAGACCACCGTCCGGGGCCGCAGGTCCAGCCTCAACCGCCCGGAACGGGTACCACAATCGCGTGCGTTATGAATCTGCAACGCAAGCGCTTGTGGTGCTCTCACCTGCGACTTCGCTTTCACAAGCGCTTGCGTGAAAGTGACTTGCGCGTTGACGGCTCTCGACGAGCGGGTGTTCAGTTCTCCCGTCGGACCGGGTTCGCTGGTGAGCCCGGCCTGGGGGTCGCCCGGCACACCGTCCGACCCCGACTGCTCTCGATGAAGAGGAGAACACCGTGTTCGGCAAGCCCGGATCCACCGCCACCCGCAAGATCTCGTTCACCCTCGCGCTGGCCGCGACCGGCGTCCTGGCGCTGGGCGCCTGCGGCGGCGGGGACAGCGGCGGCAACGCCGACGCCGCCAAGGGCGGGAACTCGACGGGTCCCATCACGTACGTGCAGGGCAAGGACAACAGCGGCATCGTCCAGCCCGCGATCGACAAGTGGAACGCGGCGCACCCCGACCAGAAGGTCACGCTCAAGGAGCAGACCGACCAGGCGGACCAGCAGCACGACGACCTCGTGCAGAACTTCCAGGCCAAGAACGCCGACTACGACGTCGTGAGCGTCGACAACATCTGGACCTCGGAGTTCGCCGCCAAGGGCTGGCTGCAGCCGCTCACGGGCGACTACGCGCTCGACACCTCCGCCCTGCTGCCGGCGACGGTCAACGCCGAGACCTACAACAAGACCCTCTACGCGGCGCCGACCACCTCCGACGGTGGACTGCTCTACTACCGCAAGGACCTCGTGCCCACCCCGCCGAAGACGTGGGACGAGATGATGTCGATGTGCTCGATCGCCAAGGCGAACAACATCGACTGCTACGCGGGCCAGTACGCGCAGTACGAGGGCCTGACCGTGAACGTGGCCGAGGCCATCAACACGTTCGGTGGTTCGATCCTGTCCGAGGACGGCAAGACCGCCACCCTCGACACCCCCGAGGCCAAGGCCGGTCTCGACGCCCTGGTCAAGGGTTTCCAGGACGGCGACATCCCCAAGCAGGCCACCACCTACCAGGAGGAGCAGGGCCGCCAGTCCTTCGAGGACGGGAAGCTGCTCTTCCTGCGGAACTGGCCCTACGTCTACAGCCTGGCCAAGACGGACGGTTCCTCCACGGTGAAGGAGACGTTCGGCGTCGCCCCGCTGCCCGGCGCCTCCGACGGCAAGACGGGCGCCTCGAGCCTCGGCGGCCACGCGGCCGGCATCAGCGTCTACTCCGACCACAAGAAGACCGCGTTCGAGTTCATCAAGTTCCTGCAGTCCGAGGAGATCCAGAAGGACTGGCTGACCAAGGGTTCGGCCGCCCCCGTCATCTCCTCGCTGTACGACGACGCCACGCTGGTGCAGCAGTTCCCCTACCTGCCCGAGCTGAAGACGTCCATCGAGAACGCCGTCCCGCGGCCCGTGACGCCGTTCTACCCGGCCGTCACCAAGGCCATCCAGGACAACGCCTTCTCCGCCCTGTCGGGCAGCAAGTCGACCGACGCGGCCCTGTCCGACATGCAGAAGTCGGTGCAGAACGCCATCTCCGGCGGTCAGTGACCGGAAACTGGAGCCGGGGGACGGGACGACGACGTCCCGTCCCCCGGGACCGAGTCCTGAGGAGGACCCATGAGCACCACGTCTGGTGTGGCCACCGGTGAGTTCGCGCAGGGGAAGCCACCGCTCAACCCGGGCAAGCGCAAGAGCCTGCACGACGGCTCTGGCCGCAAAGCCGCCATTCTGATCGCCCCGACGATCGTGCTCCTGGCGATCGTCATCCTCTACCCGGTGGTCTCGGCCGTCTCGCAGTCCTTCACCAAGGACGCCGGCCTGGACCCCAACACCGGCCTGTTCGTCCAAGGTGGTTTCGCCGGGGTCCAGAACTACAAGCTCTGGCTCCTGCAGGACTGCGGCAGCGGCGCCTTCTCGTGCCCGCCGGGCACGCTGGGGTCGCAGTTCTGGACCGCGACCGGGGTGACCTTCCTGTTCACCGTGGTGGCCGTCAGCCTCGAGACGGTGCTGGGCTTCACGTTCGCCCTCGTCATGCACCGCAAGTTCAAGGGCCGCGCGATCCTGCGCGCCAGCGTCCTCGTGCCGTGGGCCATCCCCACCGCGGTGACCGCAAAGCTCTGGTACTTCATCTTCGCCTACGACGGGATCGCCAACAAGATCCTCGGCACCGACATCCTGTGGACCGGTGACGGCTGGGCCCCCAAGGCCGCCATCATCATCGCGGACACGTGGAAGACCGCCCCGTTCATGGCCCTGCTGATCCTCGCGGGCCTGCAGGTCATCGACGAGAGCGTCTACGAGGCCGCCAAGATGGACGGCGCGACGGCGTGGCAGCGCTTCAAGCACATCACCCTGCCGCTCGTGAAGCCCGCCCTCATGGTCGCGGTCCTGTTCCGCACCCTGGACACCCTGCGCATGTACGACCTGCCGAAGATCCTCACCGGTGGGGCCGGCGACACGTCGACCCTGTCGATGCTGGTCGTCGACCAGGTCAGGACGGGGTTCAACGCCGCCTCGGCGTTGTCGACACTGACGTTCCTCATCGTGTTCGCCGTCGCGTTCATCTTCATCAAGTTCCTGGGCGCGAACGTCACCGAGCAGCGGGCACCGAAGACGAAGAAGGCGGCCTGAGATGGCGACCACATCGCGCAGCACCTCGACCCACCGCGGTCACACCGTCACCGCGTCCGGCGTGGAGGTCGTCCAGCGCCGGAACGTCCCGGCGGCGGTCCTCACCTACGTGGGCGTCGTCCTCATCTGCCTGTGGGGCCTGCTGCCCTTCTACTGGATGATCGTCACGAGCTTCCGCGACGTCGGGTTCACGTTCGACACGACGCCGTGGCCGACGCACGTGACGCTGGAGAACTACGCGACCGCGTTCTCGACCGACCGCGGCAACCACTTCGGGCGCGCCCTGCTCAACAGCGTGCTCATCGGCGCGGTCACCACCGTGGTCGGGCTCGTGGTCGGCGTCTTCACGGCCTACGCGCTGGCGCGCCTGGAGTTCAAGGGCAAGTTCTACGTCCTCGGCATCATCCTCGGCGCCTCGATGTTCCCGGGCGTCGCGCTCGTCACCCCGCTGTTCCAGCTGTTCACGAACATCGGGTGGATCAACACCTACCAGGCCCTCATCATCCCGAACATCTCGTTCATCCTGCCGCTGACGGTCTACACGCTGACGGCGTTCTTCACCGAGATGCCCTGGGAGCTCGAGGAGTCGGCCCGCATGGACGGCTGCACTCCCGGTCAGGCGTTCGTCAAGGTGATCCTGCCGCTGGCCGCGCCCGGCATCTTCACCACGGCGATCCTCGCCTTCACCGCGGCCTGGAACGAGTTCCTCCTGGCCAGCCAGCTCGGTGGGGACAAGGTCCAGCCGGTCACGGTCGCCATCGCCAGCTTCGCCGGGGCCCAGCCCCACCAGGAGCCGTACACGGCCGTCATGGCCGCCGGCACCATCGTCACCGTCCCGCTGATCATCATGGTGCTGGTCTTCCAGCGCCGCATCGTCTCCGGCCTCACCGCCGGCGGCGTGAAGAGCTGACCCACCCGCACCACCACCCCCGCAGGACCCCTGCACGACCCCTGCACGACCCCTGCACGACGAGGAGACCGCCATGGCCACCCGGCCCCGCTCCAGCAGCCCCCGCCCGAGCGTCTCGGCGAGCGCCGTCCGCGCCCGCCGGAACGCCCAGCACCTGGAGACGTTCGGCGGTCTCCTCGTCGCCATGACCGTGCTCGTCCTCGGGTTCACGATCTACGCCGAGGTGACCGGTGCCCCCGCGCTGAAGCTCGTCGGGGTCCTCGTCCTGCTGCTCGTGGCGGACGTCGTCGTCGTCAAGGCCGCCCGCTCGCAGCGCGCGCGGGCTGCCCAGCGGTGACCGGCCCCCGCGCCTCGGGGGCCGACTGGTGGCGCCAGGCCGTCGTGTACCAGGTGTACCCGCGGTCCTTCGCCGACGCGAACGGCGACGGTCTGGGCGACCTCGCCGGCATCACCCGACGCATCCCGCACCTCGTCGACCTCGGGGTCGATGCCGTCTGGCTGAGCCCGTTCTACCCCTCGGCCCTGGCCGACGGCGGCTACGACGTCGACGACCACCGCGACGTCGACCCGAAGATCGGGACCCTCGCCGAGTTCGACGCGATGGTCGAGGCCCTGCACGCCGCCGGTCTCAAGCTCGTCGTGGACATCGTCCCGAACCACTCCTCCGACCGGCACCCGTGGTTCCGTGCCGCCCTCGCCGCGGGGCCCGGGTCCCCCGAGCGCGAACGCTACGTCTTCCGCCACAGCGCCGACGGCCCGCCCACGGACTGGACCGCCAGCTTCGGCGGTCCCACGTGGGAACCCGTCGGCGACGGCTGGTGGTACCTGCACATGTTCGCCCCGGAGCAGCCCGACTGGAACTGGGACCACCCCGACGTCCGCGAGGACCACGAACGCACGCTGCGCTTCTGGGCCGACCGCGGCGTCGACGGGTTCCGCATCGACGTGGCCCACTACCTGACCAAGGACCTCACCGGTCCCCTGCCGACGCAGGCGGAGATCGAGGCGGGGACCGTGCCGGAGGGGACGCACCCCTTCAACGACCGCGACGACGTGCACGAGGTCTACCGCAGCTGGCGCAAGGTCTTCGACCAGTACGACCCGCCGCGGATGGCCGTCGCCGAGGCCGTCGTCCCCACCCACCGGCGCCCCCGCTACGCGTCCGCGGAGGGTCTGGGTCAGGCCTTCAACTTCGACCTGCTCGAGGCCGACTTCGATCCCGGTCAGTTCCGCGCCGTCGTCGAGCAGAACCTCGACCTGGCGCGGTCCGCCGGGTCGACCTCGACGTGGGTGCTGTCCAACCACGACCAGGTCCGGCACACGTCCCGGTACGCGCTGCCCACCGGGACGTCGCTCACGGCGTGGCTGCTGTCCGACGGCACCGAACCCCGGGCCGACGAGGCGTGCGGGCTGCGGCGGGCGCGGGCCGCCACCGCGTTCCTGCTGGCGCTGCCGGGGTCGGCGTACCTGTACCAGGGGGAGGAGCTCGGCCTGCCCGAGGTCGCGGACCTGCCCGGGGTCGTGCTGCAGGACCCCACGTGGATCCGCTCCCTGGGCACGACCAAGGGGCGGGACGGCTGCCGCGTGCCGTTGCCGTGGAGCGCCTCGGGCCCCTCGTTCGGGTTCGGCCCGGAGGACGGGCGACCCGCCCACCTGCCGCAGCCGCCGTGGTTCGCGCGCTACGCCGTGGAGGCGGAGGAAGCGGACGCCGGGTCGACGCTGGCGTTCTACCGGGCTGCGCTGGCGCGTCGGCGCGAACTGCTCGGCGGGGAGGACCTCGAGTTCCTCGATTCCCCCGAGGGGGTCGTGGTGTTCGAACGGCCGGGGGGCTGGGTCTGCGCCACCAACTTCACGACGTCCGCCGTCCCGCTCCCCTCGGGTGAGGTCGTGCTGAGCAGTTCCGGAGACCCCTCCGGCGTCGGCCTCACGGAACTCCCGGGGGAGAGCACGGTCTGGGTGCAGCGGGCCGGCTGAGCTGGTCGTGCGGACGTCCTACCCCGAGCGTGGGTCGTCGAGCACGAGGAACAGCCGTCGCCGCCGCCGGACTGGCCGCGGTCGTGGGGGGGGGGGGGGGGGGGGGCCCCCCCCCCCCCCCCCCCCGCCCC